>CBHTTJ010000265.1:0-5923 GCA_966095605.1 uncultured bacterium
ACGTTTTTGAGGGCCAAAACCATAGCGCCGACTGTTAGTCGGCTGTATCGCCGGTTGTTAACCGGCGGGGGGGGGGTGAATGAGCCAGACGGCGCCCGAAGAAACTATAAAAGCTTCTTCCGAAGCCGACCGCCAGCGAGTTGCCAACTCGCGATACAGCCGACTGCCAGTCGGCGCTACCGTTCTCTGCGAAATTCGCTTCCGCACGCTGCAACGCCTCCCATCCCCTCAAGAGTTCGTGCTAATTCGTGTCTCATCTTCCGCATCGTTCGACCTAAGACTGCGCGATCATTTTCTCCCTGCCGCTTCCCTTGACATCGGGGTGCCCTTCAAGAAAACTCTCCCACTCTTATGGCCGAACCCAAAGAAAATGTGTTGATGGAAAAGATTGTGTCGCTGTGCAAACGGCGCGGTTTCGTTTTTCAGTCGTCGGAAATCTACGGCGGCATCAACGGTTTCTGGGATTACGGTCCGCTCGGCGCTGAACTCAAACGCAACGTGAAAGAAGCGTGGTGGCGTCGCATGACGCAAGAGCGGGAAGATGTCGCAGGCCTTGACGCAACCATCATCATGCACCCGCAGATCTGGCGCGCCTCCGGACACGTTGACACCTTCAGCGATCCGATGAGCACTTGCAAACACTGCAAGAAACTCGTCCGCGCCGACCAGGTATGGGATATTTTGCCGAATCAGCCCTGGGTCCAAAGCCTTGCCGGTGTCGTTGATATTTCGTCACAATCATTCGATAGCGCCAACCTGCTTCGCTGGGTGGAGAAAAAAGGAAAACAAGCGGCCCCCAATTTGGCCCTCGTACGAAATCCATCGGTTACCTTGTCATGGCTTTCTGAACGGGCGAAGACATCACAAACGAATCCGTTATCCGCGCAGGAATTCTACCAATACCTCGCCACGGAACAGTTGCCAGTGACGGGCCTGATTACCCCCTGCCCTTACTGTGGCGGCGAGCTGACAGAACCGCGTCCATTCAATTTGATGTTTGAAAGCTGGGCCGGCCCGGTGCAATCCGATGACAACAAAGTTTATCTTCGTCCTGAAACAGCCCAGGCCATTTTCGCCCAATTCCAGAACGTCCTGGCAACGTCCCGACAGAAGGTTCCATTTGGCATCGGCCAAATCGGGAAGGCATTTCGTAACGAAATCACCCCGCGAAACTTCACGTTCCGCTCGCGCGAATTCGAACAAATGGAGCTGGAATTTTTCATTAAACCTGATGAGGCCGTCGAAGCTTTATGCGGCAGTGTCGCTGGAGTGGAAGGATCGGGCCATCCAGGCGAACCCAAACCCAACTGGGGTTGGCAACTGTGGCACAAATACTGGGTCGAAGAACGCCTGAAGTTTTATGAAGACATTGGCCTGCCCAGAAAGTCTTTGAAGGAATATTGGCAAAAGCCCGAGGAACTCGCGCACTACGCCCGTGCCACGGTGGACATCTTGTATACGTTTCCGTTCAGCAAGGTCGACGAAAATGGCGAATTGATGGGAGAGGAATTGGAGGGAATCGCTGCACGCGGAGACTTCGATCTCAGCCAGCATGAAAAGTTCTCCAGCAAGCCCATGGCGGTATTCGATGAAGAACTTCGCACAGCGTGGTCGAAGGTGTCAGAAGAAACAAAAGCGCGGATGAGGGCAGAGTTCCTTGAGGCGAAAAAGCGGGTCTGCATTGAGAAGAAGAAAATGGGCCCCGCCGAGGCAGAAGAAGAAGCTCGCGGCCTCGCTGATAAATTTTTCGATCGCTTATCCAAGGGCCAATACATTCCACACGTCATCGAGCCCTCAGCCGGAGTGGACCGTCTGGTTCTGGCGCTGATCACCAATGCTTACAGTGAAGTGGTGGAAACAGATGACAAAGGCAAATCGGAAACGCGCGTGATCATGCGTTTTCATCCACGCATCGCTCCGATCAAAGTGGCGGTTTTTCCGTTATTGAAGAACAAGCCGGTGCTCGTGGAAAAAGCCATGCAGGTTCGCGATTTGTTGCGTCCATGGATGAGCGTCTTCTACGACGACGGCGGTTCCATCGGAAAACGTTACGCCCGCCAGGACGAAGCCGGAACGCCGTTCGGTGTGACGATCGATTTCGAAACCATTGGTGAAAAGGGGCCTGAACTGCAGGACACCGTCACCTTGCGTGACCGCGATACCACAAAACAAGAACGCGTGAAAATCAGCGAGTTACTTCCGCTGTTGTTACAAAAGGTACGCTGAGATAGTGTCACGGCAGGTGCGCGATGACTAAACAAGCCCGAATCTCCTACGTCATCATGGCGGTGTTATTGGTGCTGGTGGGTTGGCTGCACCTTGGAACACTTGTCCTCACCACACTCTTTGGCTATTTCGCTTTACGAAAGCTGCGCTTCGGAAAGCGATTCAGCAAAGGGTTCTCCGTGGCGCTGTATTTCATCGTCCTGATCACGATCGGTTACGGACTCCAATTCTTCGCCAAGCAGTCTTACACCTTTCTGCCAAAGATTGCCGAAACGACCATCAAGGCGGCGACCGATTACGCGGAACAGCAGGACATCGAATTGCCCTTTACTGATTACGCGAGTTTGAAAGTGGTGTTGATGGAACATGTCCGGGAACAGTTTTCCAACATTGGTAAATATGCCGGCGTCGCTTTCCTTCATCTGGCCATGCTGCTGATTGGGCTGGTGGTCGCGCTGAGCATGTTTCTCAACGCCAAATGGGAAATGGACAATGACCCGCATGTGATTAAAGGGAGTTTATATTCCGGAGTGGCGCAGGAGCTGAGCTTGCGCTTCGAACGCTTTTACAAAAGCTTTTCCACCGTGATCGGGGCGCAGATCATCATCTCCGCTTTCAACACATTGTTTACGTCGGTCTTCCTGCTCTGGAATGGATTCCGTTACGCACCGGTGATCATTGGCATCACATTTCTTTGTGGTCTGTTGCCCATCATCGGCAACATCATGAGCAACACCTTGATCGTGCTCGTCGGATTAACGATTTCTCCACGGATGGCTTTGGCAGCACTGATATTTCTCGTCGTCATCCATAAGCTCGAATACTTCCTCAACAGCAAGATCATTGGCGACCGCATCAAAAACCCAATGTGGCTGACACTGATCGGCATTGTGCTGGGAGAAAAATTGATGGGCATTCCTGGAATGATTTTGGCTCCAGTAGTCCTTTATTACATCAAAGTCGAGGCTTCCCAGCAGAAGCTCATTGAAACACCCGGCACAAGTTCTACTGGCCAGGAAAAAGCGGGCGATACGTTGGCAGGGAATGGATGAGTTCAAGCACACCCCCAACCAAGGCGCCAACTCTTTACGCGATCATCGCTATTAAGCTGATCAAGGGAGCGCTGTTTGTCGCGGTTGCCATGGCCGCTTACACACTCTCGGATAATAATCTTCCCCAGGATTTTCAAAAATTATTGCACTGGTTGCATCTGAACCCCGAACGCGAGTTTTTCGTCAAGGCAACCGAGAGCGTTGGAAAATTGACGGAAGCCAATCTTCTCTGGGCCGCGGCAGGAACATTTGTTTACAGCCTGTTTTCGCTGGTGGAAGGGATCGGTTTGATGTTCCGGATCACCTGGGCTGGATGGCTGGCTATTGGTGAATCAATGTTTTTTATTCCGATTGAAGTCTATGAATTGACGAATGGCTTTTCGGCTACAGTGTTTGGAATTCTCATCGTGAACATCGTCATTGTTTGTTACCTGCTGCGCAATCGGCACCGTTTGTTTCGTCACCATTGACCACACGGAAGAGGTTGTCTCAGGTGGATCAATCTGGCATCTTTCTGCTTTCCCATGAGGGCCGCCCGCACAAGATGGATTGCACTGTTTGCGCTATTCTTGTGTCGCGACCTGCTCGCGGATCCTTCGGTTGGTTCTGATCCGCAGAGTTTCTTTTCCCAAACCGTTCATCCACTGCTCCAGACAAAATGTTTCGGCTGTCACGGTGACGACAAAAAGAACATCGAGGGCGACTTCGATATGAGCACGCGGGAGGGATTTCTCAAGGGCGGAGAAAGCGGTAAACCCGCCGTCATCCCTGGCAAGCCGGAGGAGAGTCCGATATTTCGTGCCGTGCTTCGTAAGGACAAATTGAAGATGCCCCCAAAAGACCGGAACAAACTCACCGGCGAAGAAATTGAAATCATCCGAAAGTGGATCGCCGACGGCGCTGTATGGGCAAAAGAGGTCTCAACGAATGTCTCTAAATGGAGCTACAAAGAGGAAGACGTCTGGGCATTTCAACCGGTAAAAAAAGTGGCGATCCCCAACCTCCCTCGCCCTGGCTCCGCAAAAAATGGCGTGGATCTTTTCATTCAGCAGAAGCTGCTCGAGAAGAACCTTTCCCCTGCTCCACCGGCGGATAAAAGAACTTTGATTCGCCGAGCCACGTTCGATTTAACTGGCCTTCCGCCGACGTCCCAGGAAGTGGAAGATTTTATCAAAGACTCGTCGACGAATGCTTTCGCAAAAGTTGTCGATCGCCTTCTCGCTTCGCCACATTACGGAGAACAATGGGCCCGCCATTGGCTGGATGTCGTTCGCTACGCGGACACAGATGGGTTTTCGAATGATTATGAAAGACCAAACGCATGGCGTTACCGGGACTACGTCATTCGGAGTTTCAACACGGACAAGCCATATAACGATTTCGTCACAGAACAGATTGCTGGCGATGAATTGATCACCACCGGTACAACGCGCGCTGAAGACGGCGAAAAGTTAATTGCTGTCGGCATGTTGCGAATGGGACCGTGGGAACAAACCGCCATGAGCGTGGCCGCTGTGACGCGTCAGCAGTTTCTTGACGATGTCACCTCGACGGTTGGAACCACCTTTTGTGGACTGACGGTCGGCTGCGCCCGGTGTCACGACCACAAATTCGACCCGATCCCAACCAGGGATTACTATCGCCTTCAAAGCATTTTTGCTCCCGCCCGCTTTGAAACCGCAAAAGTCGAATTCCTGCCCTCAGAAAACACGCAGGCGTTCGAGACGAAACTCGCAGAAGTTAAAGCAGCCAAAAAAGCGTTGAATGGGCGTATTTCTGAGATCACGCAAAAGCATGATCGAGCCGTAAAAAAGTTCGTGCAGGAAAACGGCTTTAAAACGCTTAAGGAAGTGCCCTTCGAAAAAAGACCACAAAAGGCTTTAGGGTTATCTCCTTCGGATCTCAGTACGGAAAAGGTTTTGCGCAAACGCATCGAATATCGTGAACGCGAGATGGAACGGTATTATCCCCAAAGCTTCGGCATTTCGAATACGTCTTCTGATTCCACGAATGACGCCCCCGTCGTGCGCATCCTGGCTGGTGGTGCGTTGGAATCTCCGGGTGAAGCGGTTTCGCCCGGGGTCCTGAGCGCCGTTTATCATTCCGACGACACCAAAGATCCAACGGATTGGAATACGATTCCGAAATCAAATGTTGGCCGCAGGCTCAAACTCGCCCGCTGGATTGCGAGCGCCGAAAATCCGCTCACGGCCCGGGTAATGGTAAACCGAATCTGGCAATATCATTTCGGCAAAGGCCTCGTTAAAAGCAGCAACAATTTCGGCAAGATGGGTGATCGTCCAACTCATCCGGAACTTCTCGATTGGCTCGCGAATTATTTCGTCGAACACGGTTGGAGCATCAAGGAGATGCATCGACTCATCATGAACTCCGGCACCTATCAACAGAGTGCGAACGCGGCCGATGCTGAAAGCACCCGCAAAAACGATCCTGAAGACAAACTCTTGTCGCACTTTCATCCACGACGTCTCAGCGCCGAGGAATTGCGTGACAGCATCCTCGCTACCTCCGGCGAAATCAGCCCGACCATGGGAGGGCCGCCCGTTTTTCCTGAGATCAATCTCGAAGCTGCCTTGCAACCGCGCCACATCATGGGGAGCCTGGCGCCGGTTTACGTTCCATCG
>CBHTTJ010000266.1:0-5816 GCA_966095605.1 uncultured bacterium
AATGCCGGCGGCGAAAGCCAGTATTCCGAATTCGTCACAGTCCACACGGCTTAGTGGCAGGCGGCGACGGCGCTGCGCGCATCCGAGGGTGGGAGGGAGCCGGTTGGGGTTGGGCAGAACGGTAGGGGTGGATCTCGGAGCGTCCTGGGAAAATAAATGGGCGGGGGGCACCGCCGCCCACCACCAAACCCGGTAGGGATGACTTCCATGTCGTCCCTGACTGAGCCAGGGATGCGCTTCGTTTAAGCGTGTGGACCGCGTACGCGGACTATGGCCCATGAGGAGAAGGGAAATCATTGGCAATGAATGGGACGCCGTGGAAGTCGTCCCTACCATAAGCCAGGAAAACAAGCCGCTCGCGAGAAAATCGCGGGCGGCCTTTTTTTGGCGCGGAATCTTATTGTAGCGGCGTCTCTCTGAGCGCCGCGGCCTCAAAAGGAAAGATAGCGGCGGTCAGAGACGGGCCGCCACAGGGAACGAGGCCCGTTATCCCCGCACTTTTCATCTGCCGAAATATTTCATAACTGCTTCAGCGCGTGAATTGACATGCAGTTTTTCATAAATATTTCGTAAATGACTGCGGACCGTGTCGAAGCCGATGCCCAACATGTCTCCGATTTCCTTGTTGTGATAGCCTTTCGAGAGAAGCTCCAGGATTTCCGTTTCACGTTTCGTCAGGTGTTCCGTCGATTTATCTTCCGCCCCACGTTGATGAAAGAATTCCACCATCATGCGCGCGATCTGCCCACTGATCGGCGAATAACCTCGATGTACTTCAGCGATCGCCTCCAGCAATTTGGCGGGCGGTGTGCGTTTCAAAAGATATCCGTGTGCTCCGGCCTTCAATGATTTGAACAACTGGTCTTCATCGTCGTAAACCGTGTGCATGATAATTTTCACCGAAGGGGCGAGGCTTCTTAATTTACGCACGCACTCGACACCGGACATTCGTGGCAGGTTAATATCCATCAACACCACGTCCGGTTTGGTTTGAGGAATCTGTTTACAAGCCTCTTCCGCGGTGCCGCAAACGCTCACACACTTGAAACCTTCGGTGCCATCGATCAAGGCGGCGAGGCTTTCACGAATTTTTCCATCGTCCTCGACAATGGAGACCTGAATGGTTGTGGCCGTCATCACGAGAGAACTTTAACGGAACTGAAGAGCTGCTGCCATAGTCGGGTTGGGGATTTTCCAATGTTCGAACTGGTTTCATAACCCTGTCTTCGGAAGGACGAGCTCCCGCGAGTCCCAAATTTCCGAAATAAATTCAGGGACTCGTGGAACTCGTCCTTCCGAGGGGGACTTATGAAACCGCTTCTAGTCATATTTTAATCGCAATGCTAACGATGGTTCCTTTTTCCGGCTGGCTCGTAAGTTGAAATTCGCCATTCACGTCTTCCATGCGTCGTTTCATATTGGCCAAACCGTTGCCAAACTCCCGCATTCGCTCCTCAGAAATCCCGCGACCATTATCTTCAATCAGAATTTGCATTCTCGAATCCGTCAATGACACGCGGAGCCAGACTTCGCTCGCCGAGGAATGCTTAAGTGCGTTGTTCAAGGCTTCTTTCGTGGCCAGAAACAGATTATGGCGCACCTCTGCACGCAAGGGACAATTCGGCAACGACGTCGGGCGATCGAATCGACAGCGCACGGGGGTTCCTGAAAAGAACTTCTCCGCATATTGAAACAAATAACTCACCAGGCGCGGGAGATTATCGTTGTGCGGGTTCACAGCCCAAACGATTTCGTCCATGCCTTGCACCAGATTGCGGGCGGTTTCGGAAATCTGCGCGGTGTGTGTCGCAACCTTTTCGGCAACCCTGGCATCGCGCTGCGCCAGTTCGCTTAAGAGTGTGATCCTCGTGAGATGAGCGCCCAGATCATCGTGCATATCCTGGGCAATGCGGGTGCGCTCCTTTTCGACGGCGTGCTGTTGTTCGAGGCGCTGAAGTTTTCCTTGCACTCTTCTCCACGTTACGTAACGAGCGACTCCAGCGATGCCTCCAGTCGCAGCCAGCGCCGCGAGGCCTAAAAACCAATTCGTCTGCCAGAAATGCGGAAGCAAAGTGAACGTTACGTTTGAGCCAACCTCATTCCAGAGGCCTTCATTATTGCAACCAATGACACGAAACGCGTATTCGCCAGGTTTAATATTGTTGTAATAAGCCACGCGCCGTGTTTCAGCGTCCACCCAATCGGAATCAACTCCTTCCAGTTTGTATTTGAATCGATTTTTTTGCGGGGCACGAAAACTCAGAGCGGTGTAATGAAATTCCAAATCGCCTTTTCCGGGAGGGATGGTTAAGCCGTTCGACGGTGACAACTTCCTTTTGTTGGCGATGATGTCTTCCACAACGACGGATGGTGGAGAGTTATTCTCCCGGATCGAATTCGGATCCACGACTACCACGCCGCGGGTGGTTGGAAACCAGAGTCGTCCATCTTTGGCGCGCCAACCGGCGGGTTTGGAAACGCCGTTGCATTGGACACTCGACATCCCATCTCCATTTCCGTACGAAGCGCAAGGGATGGTTTGGACTTTGCCACGGTCCAAATCGTCGAGGTCTTTTTTCTTCACCCGGAACACGCCGGAAAAACAACTCATCCAAAGATTCCCACGGTCATCTTCCAAAACTTCGGAGATGCTGTCGCTGAACAACCCTTGCTTCGTCGTGTAGGCGGTGAATTTGCCATTCTTAAATCGATTCAGTCCGCCGCCTTCGGTGCCGATCCACAAGTTGCGCTCGCGATCTTCATAGATCGAACGCACCTGGTTTGCCGACAACCCATCTCGAATGGTGAAATTGGAAAATGTTCCATTATTCCGACGGCTTAATCCGTCATTGGTCCCAATCCAAAGGTCACCCTGGTCGTCTTCACAAATGGCACGAATCGTATTGCTCGCCAGGCCATCGGCCGTCGTGAAGCGTTGAAATTTTCCATTCTGCCTCAGATACAACGCTCCACTGGTGCCCAGCCAAAGACCGCCCCGGCGATCCTCGTAAATCACGCGGATCGCAGAATCGATTATTCCTTCCGGCCTGCCATATCGAGTAAACGTCCCGTCCTTGAATTGAAAGAGCCCACCTTCAAAGTCTCCGCCCAGCCAAAGGCTTCCATCCCTGGATTCACACATCGACAGGAGAACATCGTAGAGCGGGCTGTTAGCACGATTGTAGGTCACTGTTTTTCCATTCCTTAACCGGCTCAAACCGCCGCCCCAGGTCGCCACCCACATCGTTCCTTTGCCGTCTTCGCAAACAGACATGACGTTATTTCGAGATATGTCCTGCTCCTTATAGGTCTTAAATGCTTTCGCCTGAAGTAGGGTCAGTCCCTCTTTTGTCCCCAGCCATAAACCGCCTTCGGTATCTTCTGTCATGCAAAAGATGGTTCCATAAGAAGTGCCTTCGTAATTTAAATCAGGCACAAACCTTTTGCCTTCCCGGTGCCATAAGCCACTCAGTGTCCCCACCCATAACTTTCCACTGCTATCGCCAAAAATCGCGCTGATGAAACGATCGGAAAGACCGTTTCTCATGTTGATAAAATGGCCCTGCCGAAACCATACCAACCCGCCTCCACCCGTGCCGATCCAGAGATTGTCTTGCCGGTCACAGAAGAGCGCCCGGACCGAGTTGACCGGCAAACCATTTTTCTCCGTATAGTTTTCTTCAAATTTATCTTTGTAACGACTCAGACCGCCACTGGTTCCAATCCATAGGTGGCCGTTGTGATCTTCGGAAATTGCCAACACTTGATTATCGACCAGGCCATCTTTCTTCGTAAACGACGTGGATCTTCCGTCCTTGTAACGCAATAAACCATTCGTCGTACCGATCCACAGGACGCCGTCATGACTCTCAAACAGGGTTGTGACACGAATGTCCGAAGAAAGGTTTTGCGCAAACATTCGTTTCTTAAGGCAAATCAATCCCCCCTTTTCCGGGGCGATCCAGAGCGTCCCGTCCCGGGTTTCACACAGCGATCGAATCGCGGAATCCTTCAGCTCCCGAGTATTTTGTGAATTGAAAACGGTGAACCGTGCACCGTCAAAACGCACCAGTCCTTTAGGAGTTCCCAGCCAGAGATACTTATCGCGGGTTTGTATTGCTGTTGAAACGGAGTTGTGCGGCAGGCCGTTCTCCGTTTGCCATTGATGGGAATTGAATTGCTGCCTCTCTCTTTCGCCTGGACTTCCTCCGCCGTCGGAAATTCGCCATGTTCCATCTGATGGCCGAAAAACCGCCAATTCCGTTTTGCCCTTGCCGGAGTAATCAGCGGGGACAGGGATATCGCCGGGAGCGCCGAAGGCAATCGTTTCCGTTCCTCCTCCTGCGAAGGCGATATGGAGAGTCGCGTCGGATGGCCGCCAGACGGCGACGTCCATTATCCCGTCGCCATTGTAATCGCCGGGGACAGGAATATCGCCGGGCCTATTTCGATCCGAAACAAAAGTGCCTCCACCCGTATAGGTGATATGAAAGGCGGCGTCCGAGGGGCGAAAGGTCGCCGCATCGGCTTTGCCATCGCCATCGTAGTCGCCCGGAACAGGAATGTCTTCAGAGCTGCCCCACTCCGCCGTAAATTCGAGTTTGTCTCTCGGAGAGTTGATATACCATTTGCCATCTTGTGGTCTAAAAAAGGCCATGACCGCTTTACCAATGCCATGATAATCGGCGGGTACGGGAAGATCACCTTTTTCGCCTCCAGCCATCGTCCACGACGTGCCAATGGAACCGAAGATGCGCCACGTCCCATCAGACGGGCGCCAGGTCGCAAGGTCCATGGTGCCGTCGCCATCGTAATCCGCCGGCACGGGAATGTCGCCGACGACGCCCCACGACTTGGTCCACGATTTTCCAGTTGAACCGAGGATGCACCAGGCTCCATCGGACGGCCGAAAAACCGCCACATCCGCTTTGCCGTCACCATCGTAATCACCCGGCAAGGGAATGTCTCCGGAGACGCCCCATTTGATAATCAACGTGTTCTCATTTGTTTCGACGGAAAGCGCACGACCCGCCGACGGCAGCAAGAAAAGCGTTAACAGTCCCACGTGCAACACAGACATGAGGGGAGGGTTCACTGAACGAAAATCCTGCCATAAACGAGCAGGACAAACACCGCGAAAATGCGATGGGCCAGGGTTTCGCCCTGGCCCATCCGATTGCCTCGCCCGCGCCGACGTCGGCAACTCCAATTACCGAACATCAGCGCGGGCACGGTTTTTTTCTACGTCTGGTTTACAAACCGCTCAATGAGCCACCCATTCCGCCCCAGACGGAGGAAAACCCGCCGTTGACCGCTGTTTGCCAGCAGGCTGACACAGAGTTATCAGCAGCAGCCCGACAGAAGATGAACAATCGCCCGTCCTGGCTGTTCGCTCCAATGACGCGCGGAACACCCATATACTGCGGAGAGCCGACGGCGAACATGGAACCCCAACCGCCATTCGGCGTTGTCTGCGCGCAACTATCGACGCCGTTGCTGAGACTCACCGTAAACAACTGCAGGCGCCCATCGGCATTGGAACCGACCGAGACACTTTGGGCGGAGTACCAGGAATTAATTCCCGTCACGGTCCCCCAATTTCCGTTGGGCGAGGTCTGCGCGACGATGTCAATGTGGTTATCGAGGTTGAGCGTGAATACGGAGATGCAGCCGTTCTGATTTTGACCAGCAACGACCTTTTTGGCCTGATAATTGCCGGCGATCAGCCTGCTCCAAACTCCGAACCCAGAAGAGCCAACCCCGTTTTGCGAACAATTATCCACGTTGCCGCTCAAATTAAGCGCAAACAATTGGAT
>CBHTTJ010000267.1:0-5741 GCA_966095605.1 uncultured bacterium
AGATCGAGAAATTCGCACGACTGCACACGGTTGCTTTGGCAGCCACGTCCAAGTTGTAACCCATAGCTGCCCAGGTTCCTGAAGGCACAGTTTTCGAAAAGACAATTGCGCGCGCCTTCGGCGTTCACAGCCCCCGGCACTCCAAAAGCCGCCTGGGCAAATCCATAGATCTCCGGATCCGGCGTACTCGAGATATGTCGTTCTGTGTTGCCGAAATTAGTAGGGAAGAACCATTCATTACCGGAAAATGTCAGACCACGAAACTGAAGGTATTCGACCGTCTTGCCAGTTGCAGGATCTCCGATAATTCGCATGCAATCTTGCAATCGCGGCGCCACGGCGGAAAACGTCTGCAACTTTTCTCCCGCGACGGGCAAGTAAAAAATCTTCCCGGCTGGGGCATCCACATACCATTCACCGGGCTCATCGAGCGCCTCGAAAACGTTTTCCACGTAATAAAGACCACCCGACTCCAGTTGAAAAACACTTCGTTTGCTTGACGTCAGCGTATTTTCTTTTTCGTCGATACCCACAATCGGCAAGCGCGAATCAACCCATCGCGTCATCGCAATAGCTTCTCCATTCGTGGAGGATGTCCATCCCTTTAAATCTCCGGGTTTAAACTTGAACCGCTTGTTACCAACTTCCCACGTTGGCGAGGAATCCGGTAAAGAAGCAATCGAAAGGTAACCCCGGTTAGGATGACGAGCGCGGGTTCGACGCTCTCCATTGACCCAAAGTTGGTGAAAGTTGCCCAAAGATGTAAGCGACGCGGGAATTGAAGCGACCCA
This sequence comes from uncultured bacterium, assembly GCA_966095605.1. Lineage (GTDB taxonomy): Bacteria > Verrucomicrobiota > Verrucomicrobiia > Limisphaerales > JACDHS01 > CBHWET01. The sequence continues at coordinate 792 of CBHTTJ010000267.1, forward strand.
GCATTCCTTTCCGGCAATGACTTCTGTGGTCCAGTTGGAAATCACCTCGCCAGCACTCAAGATGGGTTTTTCTTGTCGGTAGGCTTTAATTACCAATGGAGCGTTTGCTGTTCCAGACAAAGTGGGTGTCAATACGACAGATTCCTCCAGGCGATACATCCCGCCACGTAAAACAATGGAAACGGGTTCCGGCCATTTCCCGCCGTGTTTCTCCTTCAAAGCAACGGCCTCCTTTAACGCGCGCTGCAGGGTCGCAAACGGTCCATCGGAATGCTGACGATTTGGCGACAAATCGATCCCTGACCATCGATCGCTACCATTGGTGGCGACGTAAAATGTAAAGACGTGCTGACGTCTGTTTTCAGAGAGCCCGTCCTTCCATCGCGCACAACCCGCGACGATAAAAAGGGCTAGAATGCCCACCGGCAGGAGGAGTTTTTTCATTCTTTATCTGACGCTCGATGAACGTTGCGACATTCAATCCCGCCAAGGCAGCCTCAATCCCCTGCGGACCAATCCTTCGGCGCAACCAATTGAATGCCGGGAGAAAGAAACTGGATTCGCCGTTGTTTATAAAGCGCGCCCAGCGCCTGCTTGAAAACTTTTTTGCTGACACCAAATTTGTCCCGGATCTCCTCCGGCGAACTGTTGTCATCAAACGGAAGCTTCCCGTTGTTCTCCGTCAGCATCTCGACGATCTTATCTCTAATCGGAAGAACGCGTTTGTAACCCGACGCATCAAGATCGACATCAATCTTTCCATCCTCACGAATGCCTCGGATGAAACCTTTTAACCTTTCTCCCAACGCCAAAGGACGAGTCACCTTGTCTCCGTAAAGCAAACCGCGATGAGCGTTTTCGATGATGACGTTGTAGCCCAAAGGAGTTTTCTCCAGCACGAGGAAGTTTACCGGCTGGCCATTGCGATAGGCAGGGAATCGGCGATCGAGAAATTTATTTATCCTGGTCGTCGCAACGATGCGGTTGGTTTCTTCATCAAGCAAAACGTATGCGATGACGTGTTGCCCTGTTCGCACCGGATTCTTTTGTTCACGAAACGGCAGCAACAGATCTTTGGACAATCCCCAATCGAGAAATGCGCCAACGCGGGCGTTCACGCTCAAAACTTTGAAACACCCGAACTCGCCCACACCCGCGACCGGCATTTCGGTTGTGGCAACCAATCGGTCTTCAGAATCCAGATAAACAAATACGTCGACCTCATCACCGGGCACAGCCCCCGGGTGAAGATAACGGTACGGCAACAAAATTTCACCGAGCGCTCCGCCTTCGAGATAAGCGCCGGGGGGCGCGGTGCGCACGATGAATAATGTATTTCGACGACCTATGGTTGCCATGTGTTTGAAATATAGACCTTCTGAAGCCCTCGAAAAACAAAATTGCCGCGGCGAACAAACGACGCGGCATTTTTCAGTCTGTTTTAAAAGACGCCGGCGATGATTAAAAACGCCGGCGACTGCTCGACTACTTCTTCTTTGCAGTCTTCTTTTTAGCAGCTGGTTTCTTTTTCGCGGCGGTTTTCTTGGATTTCGTAGCCATATGTTTAGGTTTTGTTTGTGTACCCCCTGAGATTATTTGGCTCAAGGATTACACCACCATTGCTCTTTCCAATAGCTCTTGTAAATAGCGGACTTAATTTTTTTTATTATTTTCAAATCGCACGATTCTCAACGAGCAGTCGTGTGAACTCCGCAAATTGTTCGAGACTCACCTTTTCCGCGCGAATTTGTGGCGACAATTGTAACGCATCAAACACATGCTGCAGCTTCTCCGCCGGCCAATCCTGCTTGAGCAATTTCATCATCATTTTCCGACGCTGCGAAAAAGCGCGCTTCACTACTTTGGTGAAAATCGGGAGGTGTTCCGCGGACAGCAAAGGGGTTTTGCGTTTTACCAGAGTGATGCAGGCGGAATCCACATCCGGCTCAGGAAAGAAACAGCCAGCAGGAATCTTAAACCAGCCGCGCGATTCGTATTGCACCTGGAGCAACAACGTGAGGATTCCATAATCATCATCATCCGTCGCGGCGGCGATTCGTTGGGCCACCTCGATCTGCAACGTGGCAACCATTCGTTCCGGCGGTTCGATCGCCTGGGCGAGTTCGACCATGATCGGAGAGGCCACCGAATACGGCAGGTTTGCAACCAACTTCCAATCCTTCCAATCACGATGCTGTTCCACGTAATGCAACGCATCGTCGTGACGCAGCTTGAAATTCGTGGCAGCGGAAAACTTTTTTTGCAGGAAGGAAATAAGCCGCTGATCCTTTTCAATCGCAAAGACTTCGCCAGCCTGGGCAATGAGAAGTTCCGTCAGGGGACCAAGCCCCGGTCCGATCTCCAGCACCTTGTCTTCTTTCGTCAACTCCCCTGCTCCAGCGATCCGTTGCAGTTGGTTGTGATCGTGGAGAAAATTCTGGCCCAGCGATTTCGTCAGCTGAATCGCTTCGCGCGCCAGAACATCTTTCATTTCGGACAATTTCATTTTGTTATTCTTAACCGCGGACCGCGACTCTGTGAGTCGCAGCAACGTCGACACTGCAACCCCCGCTTAAATTCTTATGATCCTCGCGAGCTTCACCTTGCTGCGGGTCATAGACCCGCGGTCCGTCGCTCAGTTTTTATCCAACGCCTGACGCAAAGCGGCAACGCTTCGAATTAAATCCTGTTCTGAAATAACCAACGGCGGCGTAAATCCAAGCACGTTGGCATGTTCGCCTTCAGGCAGAATGATAAATCCTCGCTGCAACAACGCTTTCATTCCTCGAATGCTGGCGGCGGTTGCGGGATTTCGGTTCGCGTCCTGCAACTCAACCCCCACCATCAATCCCAATCCGCGCACGGTCACTCGTAACGATCCAATCTGAGTCGTCAGTTGCTTCCTGAGTTCGGACAGCAAAGTCTTCCCCACCGTCGCGCTACGTTTTGGCAAATCGTTCTTTTTGAGTTCCTCAATTTGTGCCAAAGCCATCGCACAACCGACCGGGTGACCAAGAAAAGTGCTGGTGTGAATGGCCTCGCCGGCGCTCGGTGGCCAGGCCGTGTCCATCAATTCCGCATGTCCCACGCAGGCGGAAAGTGGAAAACCACCCGTCAACGCTTTGCCAAGACAGATCAAATCGGGAACAGTTTTAGAGTGTTCACAGGCAAACCATTTTCCCGTGCGACCGAAGCCGGTGTAAATCTCGTCGAGAATCAATAGAGCACCGTGTTCATCGCAAATCTTCCGCAGCATCGGCAGAAATTGTGGCGGCGGAACATTAATCCCGCCCCGCGCCTGGATCGGTTCCACCAGCAGCGCGCCGATTTTTTCTTTGCGAAGAATGCCGCGAATCTGTTTTTCGATCACTGGCAACTCACTCGCTTGCGATGGAAAGGAAACGAATTGTGCGAACTCCCGCAGTTGCGATCGGAAGGGTGAACGAAAATGTTTTCGATGCGTCGCATTCAACGCACCGTAGCCGAGCCCATGGTAAGCCCCCGCGAATGCGATGACTCCTTTGCGACCTGTCGCAAGCAGTGCTGTCTTTAAAGCTGCTTCCACCGCCTCGAAACCTGAGTTGCAGAAAATCGTTTTCCCTTTCGCCCCACGCTTCCACCGTTCAAAAGTTATTCGGCTGAGCTCGCGGGCAAGATTGGCTTTTAAAGCGTGCGGATGAACATCACCCATCGCATGCAGCAGTTTCCCCATTTGCGCCTGGCCCGCCTTGACGACCCGAGGATTGGCGTGCCCCGCGGCGGCAACTCCGAAGGCCGCAGTGAGATCAAGATACTTCTTCCCCTCCACATCCCACACATGCACGCCGCCGGCGCGCTCCCAGACGATGGGCCAGGTGCCATCGGCTTCGATATGCGTCACATTCCGCGATTCGTAGTCGCGGAGAAGTTGGAGAACCTTTTGCGTCTTTTGCGGCATTTACGATTTACGATCTACGATTGATGCGTCTTCAGTCTTTTCGTTCGTCAATCGTAAATCGCAAATCAAAAATTCCTACACTCCTTTTTTATCGGGTGGCCAGATAAATTTGTGCATCTGGAGTTGGAAACGCACCGGCAGAGCGTCGGCGACAATTCTTTCGACAAGTTGCAGGCGCGAGATCGGCGTTTGGCCTTCGGGAACTTTTTTTAGCACTTTGTCCTGCTGATGCGGCAGGAGCGGCGAGACCCAGGAAAAAAGCAGCGGACAAATCTTCTCCAATTGATGGTCGGCTATTTGCTTTTTCGCCCACGCGTAATCCTGTTCTGTCCCGATGACGAACTTGATCTCGTCGGTGGATTTCAAATGTTTGATATTTTCGAAACGGTTGCGTTCGGATTCGCCACTGCTCGGACATTTCAAATCCATGATCCGATGCACCCGCGGATCAACCCGCTCGATGTCGAGCGCGCCACTCGTTTCAACGAGAACGGTGTAATCATCATCACAAAGGTGTTTCATGAGCGGCAAAACGTTTTTCTGCAATAACGGTTCGCCGCCGGTGAATTCGACCATCGGCAATCGTCGATGCGTTCCCACCGCGCCGGCCTGTTTGTAGGGAGCAGCGAGGCGCTCGATTTCCGCCAGCGCTTCCGACGCAGACATCTTCTTTCCTTCGGTGAAGGCGTATGCGGTGTCGCAATAGGAGCAGCGGAGATTACAAGCGGTAAGGCGGACAAAGATGCAGGGCAACCCGGCAAAGGTGCTTTCGCCCTGGAGGCTCAAATAAATCTCGTTGATCGTCAACGTATCGGACACGGGCCTAATGTAGTCGAGTCGATTGGGTTTCAAAGCGAGAAAAATGGGGAAGCGAACCGGTCAGAAAGGCCTTGGAATGGCTGGGCCTTATTATTGTATCCCCCGGTGGTCAAAAAGAGACAGTTCGAAGCCGAAAAAGGGCGATTTTGCGTAAGTGCCTCATTTACAGTACGGAGCTACGCAGAAATCCAGTT
>CBHTTJ010000268.1:0-5718 GCA_966095605.1 uncultured bacterium
AAGCCGGACAGCGTATGCACGGCCGCCATTTGCACCGCCTGCGGCTGTCGGGCATCGAGCAATGCCGCGAGCGATTTTTCCAACTTCGAAAAATCACCTGACGATAACAACTGAATGGCCTGCACGCGTTGGTCCACGGAAATCTTGTCGATCATCGCGGTCTCTTCCGCATTCTGTAAAAGCTTCGCAATGCTTTGCGCGGCTGCCGAGGAAGATTGCGCTGCCATTTTTGTGATGCTTTTCCCATTGCGTTTCAACCCATCGGCCAGTCCAATGAAAATTGTGTTCTGCGTTGCAGGCGCCACCTTGGGTCCGCAGGCAATCGCCAGCGCGGATTCGACTTCATTCGTTTGTGAGCGCGCGCCGACGGTGAACGCCAGTTGCTTGATCATGCTTTGCGCTGAAGGGCTGTGAGCAAAGGTCACGTCGTCGAGAATCCCCACCAACATATCAGCCGCCGAGTTTGCGACGGAACTCAGGATCGCCGTTTGCATCCACGAATCTCCGCCGTCGTGTTTCACCATCTTCAACAATGTTTTCGTGACGCGCGGGTCCTTCATTTCGCCGAGGGTGAAGGCGATTTGGAAACGGACGCGAATGGATGGATCCTCAATCAGTGAAATGATTTTAGTGCGCAGCGCTTCGGAGTCCAAATGCTGCTCGGCCAAGCGCACAGCATTCTCGCGGACGCCGGCGTTCTCGTCCGATAACCCGCGCAGGATATCCTGGGAAGTGAGTTCGCCGAGACCGTCTAGCGAATAAAGAGCATACAAACGGCCCTGAGAGGTTTTGCCTTTCCGCACCATGTCATGCAATGGCGCAGAGGCGGTTTTATCCTGTCGTTCAAAAATCAAACGATGCGCCGTATCGCGCCACCATGAGTTTGGATTCTCCAAAGCCGCCACCAGTTCTTTGGTCGAAGCGCTGCCAAGACGCGGAGCTTTGGGAACTGTGAAATTCGGAGGTTCCAAACGGTAAATACGTCCGCGGTCCTTACCGCTGGTCAAATCCAGTTGTGCTTTGATTTCATCGGGAATCGACCAGGGATGTTCGATCGTCTCGCGATACATATCCAACACGTGCAGCGTGCCATCGGGAGCGTTTACGTAATTTACCGGACGGAACCAGTTGTCGGTGGACCGAACAAATTCGGTTTTGTCATCGCCACGTTCCGCTGCGAAGACAACGCCGTTCGGTGTCAGGACCTGACGGTGCACAAGGTTCGCAGCCACTTCGCCCATGAATGCGTTGCCATAATATTTCTGCGGGTAAGCCGAGCCGCGGTAAATGGTAATCCCACTGGTGGAAGTAAAAAACCCTTCTGCCGCCGTTTCGCTGCGCGGATATTTATGATTCGTTTCCGCTGCCCATTGCTTCGCGCGAACGACACGCCAGGGCTCCGGTTTGCTGATGCGATAGACGGGCAGATTATCGCTCGCCCGGGCGCAATCCCAAATCGCGCTGCGCACCAAAAGGAAAGGATTCCGGGCAATGTACTGCGCCGGGAGAACCACCTGTTGCACCGGGTTGCGGATATTACAAATGAAACGATTCCCGTCGTCATCGAACGTGTTGCCAAAACGCGCGCCGCCTGAAAGGGCCTCGAATTGTTGCGTCACCGCATCAAAACGAAAATCATTTCGAGTTAATGCGACCGGCTTTTCGCCTGGCTTGCTGATGGTTTGGATTGTTCCACCGTTGCCGCTGCCGGCACCGTAGATTTTGTGGTCCAGGCCCCAGACCAGATTGTTCATCACGGCCTGCACATTGTATTTTCGGAAACCACTGTAAACTTTCACGCGGACATCCGCTTTGTGATCGCCGTCCGTGTCTTTCAAATACCAGATGTCCGGAGCTGCACCCACGAACACGCCACCTTTCCAGCACGCGAGCCCCGTGGGCCAACTCATGTCCTCGGCAAAGATAAAACTCTTATCGAACTTCCCGTCCCCATCCTCGTCGATCAACACACGAATGCGACCGCCCGGTGGGTCGATGCTTTCTTTCCACGCGATGTCGTTCTTCTTGTCGGTAAACGGGTAGTCACTCATTTCCGCGACGTAAGCGACCCCGTTTTCGTCATAAACCATCGCCGTGGGATCCGCGACGAGCGGTTCGGAGGCGATCAGTTTCATTTTGAAACCATCGAGACATTCGAAGGTTTTCTCAGCGTCCTTCGCTTCGACAGCGGGGATCCGGGCATCAAACTTAATACTGTTGGTATTGGTTTCCGCTGCGTGGAGGGCAAGCGTAGTCGTCCCTAAAAGAATGCCGAATAAAGGCGAGAAAGCGTGAAATTTCATGAAATAAGCTCTGCCTTCAGACGGATGACCCCGGGGGTTATTCAGGCCTGCTCCGTGAGAAAGGCAGCGTTCGGGAAGGTGCGAACACCGAGACGATTTGGCAAGAGCTTACTTTTTCGTGGATTTGCTGGCGTCGTCGACAGCCTGTTGCAGTTCGGCTTCGAGTCCCTCCACGCCATCCAACAGTGTCTTCTTGATGATGCCATCTTTGCCGATGACGATGGTTTGTGGGATCATCTGAATCCCGAACAGCTTGGAAACGTTGCCGTTCTCATCCAGAAGAACGGTAGGCGAAAGCTTCTGTTTCTTCAGAAAGCCTTCCACGGTTTCCCGTTCCTCGCCCACATTGATGGTGAAAAAAGCAACCGAGGAATTCCTTTCGTCCTTCGCCACCTTCATCAGTTTGGGCAGGGACGCGACGCAAGGCGGACACCAGGACGCCCAGAAATCCAGCACCACCACTTTCCCGCGAAGATCATAGAGAGAAATTACCTTCTGATCGATTGACGTCAGGGTGAAATTGGGCGCTACCGTTCCTTCCAGCTGAATTGGTTTTTCCTTTTCCGGACGCGAGGCGCCCGCAGCTTCATGGATGTCGATGGATTCCTCCGGCGGGGTCCAATCAAATTGATTCTCATTGATCGACGCATTCGGTCGAACGCTCGCGTAATCAACCAACAACATGGCGGAATCGACGCTACGCTTGCCCGCCTCTTCGAGGGCCGGTTTGAAATCCACCGTAAAACGACGAATCAACTGTGTGTTTTGATCCACCAGCATCGTAATCTGCCCCGACCCTTTTCCCGAACCGAAGCGCAACGCCGTGTAATTTGTGCCATTGACTCTCACGTCGTTAAGTTTCTTCACCTCGTCAAAGTTTCGCGCCAGCTCAGAAAAAGGTTCTTTGCTGATGGCGAACAACAGGGATGGATTTCTGACCTGCAGAATGTGCGGCACCAAGGGAGGCAGATTCTCCACGGGCAATTTCTCCATCGGAAAATCAAAACGCGCGTAAGACTGCGCCTTCTGGTCGTAAACGAAACCTTTATCACCATCCGAACCCAGCATCAGGCCATTGGTCATTTCGTGCTTAAACTTGTTAGGCGCCTGAAAGGAGCTTTTGAAAGCCTGATTGGTATTTTCCGAAGTGCCCGGAAACTCGAGATTGATCTCCACACGGCCCCGCATTTCGGCGGACTTCAGATTTCGGTACGCGGTTTCCATGCGATGCAGAACGACGTCCGCCGCAGGATCGACATCGTTACGATCGGAGGACGCGCTGCTGCGATTGGGCAAAATTTCCGGTTGCGCATACAGGGAAATGGCGAGCAGAAGAGTCGAAGCAACGACTAACGAACGATAAAATGTTTGGCGGGAACTGTGCATTTTGGCCTCCTCGTAAAAAACGTACGGCCAAAAGGGATTATCTCAATGCGCATTCACCCCCATTTTTTCATGGCACAAAGCTTCAGGGAGCTAACCGACGAGGAATACTCCAAAGGAAACGCGGAACTATTTCTGCAATTGCAGGAAATTCTTCAAAATAGTACGGCCACTTTCAGTAAGGATGCTCTCAGGATGAAACTGCACGCCCCAGATCGGCAGCGTCTTGTGTCGCACGCCCATGATTTCGCCTTCTTCCGTTTCAGCCGTAACCTCAAGGAAATCAGGCATCGTATCGCGCTGGATCACGAGCGAGTGATAACGCGTGGCATTGAAAGGGTTCGGCATGCCGGCAAACAGGTCTTTGCCGTTATGCTTAATTGGCGATGTTTTGCCGTGCATCATCCGATAGTTCACCACGACATTCGCGCCAAAGGTATGGCCAATGCATTGATGGCCGAGGCAAACCCCGAGGATAGGAACCTTCCCGGCGAACTCACGAATGATTTCATTCGAAAGACCCGATTCGCGTGGTGAGCAAGGTCCGGGCGAAATCAAAATGCGTTCGGGATTCAGTTTGCGAATCTGCTCGAGGGTGATCTGGTCATTGCGATGCACCTCCATCTTCACATTCATCTCGCCCAGGTATTGGACGATGTTGTAGGTGAACGAATCGTAGTTATCGATAACCAGCAGCATAAACGCGGTGGAAACAATAATGCAGAAAAAGCGTTTGGCAAAGCCGAACTACAGGGCAGAAATGATCAACTCCTGCGGCACTTTTTGCCCCCATTTAACCACGCCAATCTTTTCTGCGAGCACAAATTTGATTTCGCCGCTGCTCACTTTTTTATCAAGACGCATCGCAGCAAAGAGTTTCTCACGCTGGGGGGAGGTTAATTTGATCTTTGTAGGAAGACCGGTGCGGATGAAGAGTTTCTCAATGCGTTCCACATCTGCCTGCGGCAAACCGGCTAATCGTGCCGAGATTTTCGCGGCAGAAACCTGGCCGATGGAGATGGCTTCGCCGTGCAGATATTTGCCGTAGCCGGAGATAGCTTCGATGGCATGACCTATGGTATGGCCAAAATTCAAAATGGCGCGCAGGCCGCTTTCGGTTTCATCCTGACCGACCACATCCGCTTTGATCTCGCAGCAACGCGCCACAACTTCGGTAAGGATTTTCGGGTCGCGACGCAGGACTTTTTCCATGTCCCGTTCCAATCGTGCGAACAACGGGGCGTCGTAGATGATTCCGTATTTAATGACCTCGGCGAGCCCGGCTTTAAATTCACGATCGGGAAGCGTATCCAATGCATCCTGGTCGCAGAGGACGAGTTTCGGTTGATAAAACGCGCCAACCAAATTTTTCCCGGCGCGAAGATTGACCCCGGTTTTCCCCCCGACCGAACTATCCACTTGAGCCAACAAGGTCGTAGGAACCTGCACAAACGCGATGCCGCGCAAATAGCTCGCCGCAACAAAACCGGCCAGATCACCAATCACACCGCCTCCGAGTGCCACGATGAACGATTTTCGTTCCAACCGATTGGCAGCGAGTTGATCGTGACATTTCTCAACAACACTCAGGCTTTTGGACTTTTCGCCGGCGGGGACCACGATGGACACGGCATCGAAACCAGCGGCCTTCAACGATTTCAGGACGGGTTTCAGGTGGAATTTTGCCACTTTGCTGTCCGAAATCACGGCGCATTTGGTTCCAAGTTTCAAAGCGGAGCAGTGATGGCCGAGCTGGGACAGCAGGCGATCACCGATCTGGATCGAATAACTTCGGTCACCTAGAGGCACATTAACAACGCGCATGAGCGTTAAGATGAAGTTGGCCGAATGAAGTTGAAAGGGTAAAGTACAGAGGAGGATGGGGCGCTGAACAAAGTCCGTAAAAGGGCTTGCTAAAGGTTTTGGTCAGCCTATATTGCGGCTCCTTGATCGCGGGGTGGAGCAGCCTGGTAGCTCGTCAGGCTCATAACCTGAAGGCCGTGGGTTCAAATCCCACCCCCGCAACCAATTC
>CBHTTJ010000269.1:0-5604 GCA_966095605.1 uncultured bacterium
AATCTTCATCTGTACAGTCGAGAGTCTTTTTTTAGAGCAAAAATGAGTGTCTTTCCAGATTTTCGGACGTTTTTGGAGCAAAATTCGCTGGTTGGATAGAGGAGAGCTACTCCAAGCCCCTTCGCGTTGAATCTTTTTCACCGAAAACAGCGAGGAACCAAAATCTGCGACGCTCCGTACTGTAAATCAACGAGTTAAGCAAAATACCCCTTTTAAAACCTCAAACTGTCTCTTTTTATACAGGCACGGGCGTGGGATTTAGCCCGGAACCCCTTTTTCGTTATACTACCGTTGAAGCCATTTCAGGGTCTTTTCGGCCAGCCTATCAAAGGCGGTGACGCACATTTCCAGATGTTCTTCCTTTGTATCTTCAATCTTGTTGTGACTAATCCCATGGAGACTTTGCACGAACATCATCACGGTCGGAACTCCCGCTCGAGCGACCTCCGCGGCGTCGTGCAATGGACCTGAAGGCAGACGATAGGTTTTGCCCGCAGTCTCGGCTATGGCGTCGGAGCACATATCGATCAAGTCATTGTTGAAAGGGACCGGTTCGATCTGCCAAAGGCGTTCCCAGCTGACGCGCACATTTCCCTCTTTCGCAAATCGTTCGCTGGCTTCTTTGGCTTCCTGCAACATCCGCGCGAGAGCCTTGGCGTCGAGATGGCGCTGGTCCAAAGTGATGCGGCATTCTTCGACGACGCTCGTGACAATTCCCGGTTTCGTGGTGCAGGAACCAATCGTGCAAACCCCGCCGTTGCTGCGCCCGGCAATTTGATAAATTTCCGCGCTCATTTTTCCCGCGGCAAGAAAGGCGTCCTTGCGCCGATTCATCGGCGTGCTGCCGGAATGCGCGGCCTGACCATGGAAAGTAATCGCGTGTCGTTCGACACCAAATGTACCGAGCACAGCGCCGAGAGGAAGGTCAAGATCGAGCAACACGGGCCCTTGTTCGATGTGCAGCTCAAGATAAGCCGCAGCGTTCTTCAATTCTTTGTTGCTCTCTTTAACACGTTCGAGATCGACGCCGATCGCCTTCAATGCTTCCGGCAGCGGAATCCCTTCCTTGTCTTTCAACACGCGGGCTTCATCGAGATTCAAATTTCCTGAGCAGGCGGAGGAACCAAAAAGACTTTTACCAAAACGCGCCCCTTCTTCGTCAGCCCAATCGACGAGGCGAATAGTGATCGGAGGTTTGCCATTATATTGCGCGTTGATGCGACGCAGAATTTCCACGCCGGCCATCACATTCAAACAACCATCAAGCCAGCCACCGTTCGGCACGGAATCGATATGTCCACCGATGAGCAGGGCCTTTTCTGATTCACCGCGCAAGGTTGCCCAGAGATTTCCGGCAGCGTCCGTGTGAACCTCAAGAGGCATCCCCTGCAGCTTGCTTTTCAGCCATTCGCGCGCGGCGAGCCATTTTTTTGTAAACGCCACGCGTTGTGCGCCGTTGTCATCACCGGTCAAAGCGCGTAGCTCCTTTAATTCCGCCACAGTGCGCCGAGGATTAAGCGTGGTCATGGCGAGATGATGGCGGGAAATTGAAATTTTTCAAATAAATGACCGAGCAAACCTCACCCCGGCCCTCTCCCATGAGAGGGAGCAGCAGAAGAACATTTTCGTAAATTTTAAAGCCAATTGGCCGAGGACAGCGCTCAGCTCTTGCATAAGGCTGGATACAATTCTCCCTCTCCTGGGAAGGAAAGGGCCGGGGTGAGGTCGCGCTGCTGATCAACGATTGTTATCGCATTTCCACTTCGCCCTCATTAGCATTTTACCAACAATCCAAACTGGAAAGCTGCTATGCCTACCCTTGCTACTACAGTTGACGGCCTCAAACTTCCCAATCCATTTATCATCGGCTCCGGACCGCCCGGAACCAACCTTAACGTCATCGCCAAAGCTTTCAAAGAAGGCTGGGGTGCGGTCATCGCGAAGACGGTCAGTCTTGATGCGTCAAAGGTGATCAATGTCACGCCGCGTTACGGCAAGTTGATGGCCGGCGATGGCAAGGAAGTCATCGGCTGGGAAAATATCGAACTGATCAGCGATCGCCCTTTTCATCTCTGGATCGACGAATTCAAAAAATGCAAAGACATGTTCCCCAACGGCGTGCTGATCGCGTCGATCATGGAGGAATATAATAAAGATGCATGGATCGAAATCGTGCAGCGTTGCCAGGATGCTGGCGTCGACGCTTTCGAATTGAATTTCTCCTGCCCGCATGGATTGCCTGAACGCAAGATGGGCGCGGCGATGGGTCAGTGTCCGGAAATCCTCGAAGAGGTTTGCGGCTGGGTGAAGAGCGCCGCGAAGAAACCGTTCTGGGCCAAGATGACTCCGAACGTCACGCACATCGAAGATCCGAGCCGCGCCTCACTGAGAGGCGGAGCGACTGGACTCGCGGCGATCAATACGATTCGCAGTTGCGTCGGCGTGAACCTGGAAACGTTGCGTCCGGAACCGAGTGTGGAGGGTTACACAACCCCAGGTGGTTACTCTTCCAAAGCAGTGCGCCCGATTGCGCTCCGCATGGTGATGGAAATTGCGACTATGATTCGCAAAGAATTTCCGGGACGTTCATTGTCTGGCATCGGCGGCGTGGAAAGCGGCACCGACGCCGCGCAATTCATTTTGCTCGGTGCCGATACGGTACAGGTTTGCACGGGCGTGATGAAATTTGGCTACGAGATGGTCAAGCCGATGCAGGAAGAACTACTGGCGTTCATGGCGAAGCACAAATTTGAAACGTTGGAAGATTTCAAAGGTAAGAGCCTGCCGTATTTCACGACTCACGCCGATCTCGTCAAACGCCAGGCCGAACGCAAAGCCGCGCAGAAAGCGGCAGCCGCCGGCAAAGTCGTCAAGAGCGACGGCGAATGGAGCGGGGATGAATTTGTGAAGCAATCCGACGCGCTGTCGCGCGGCTGATATGAAATTCCAAGATTCGACAGCCAAATTCCAAAGAAGATCCAAGGATCAAACTCCAACGAACACCATTTAATTTTTTTTAACAAACGCCTGATACCGAAACACAGAACTCTGGTTTTTTGAGATTTCTTTGATGCTTGTCCGTTGGCGTTTGGAATTTTTATCATGAGCAAGTCAGCATGTCCCAATTTTATCGGCGGCGAATGGAAGACACCGACCGGCGTCGCCACGAGTCCCGTTTACAATCCGTCGACGGGCGAAGTGATCGCGGAAACGCCACTTTGCACGGCGGAGCACGTGAATGAAGCCGTGGAGGCTGCCGCAGCTGCCTATCCGGGTTGGTGGGAAACGCCCCCAGTCGAACGCGCTCGTATTCTTTTTCGGTTCAAAATGTTGCTCGAAGATAACTTCGAGGAACTCATCCGCCTCAATACTCGCGAACATGGCAAGACCCTCGCCGAATCGCGCGGCGACGTGAAACGTGGCATGGAGATGGTGGAGTTTGCGTGTGGCATTCCTTCGCTGTTGATGGGCGAAAGCCTGGAGAACGTCGCCCGTGGTATTGACTGCGATACAATTCGTCAGCCCCTTGGCGTTTGCGTCGGCATCACGCCCTTTAACTTTCCCGCGATGGTTCCGTTATGGATGTATCCAACAGCGTTGGCGTGTGGAAACACCTTCGTTTTGAAACCGAGCGAGAAAGTTCCACTGACCGCCATCAAAGTTGTTCAGCTTCTGGAAAAGGCCGGCCTGCCAAAAGGCGTTTTGAATATTGTTCACGGCGGACGCGAATGCGTCGACACGCTTCTCACTCATCCAAAGGTGAAAGCAGTTTCGTTCGTGGGTTCCACGCCGATCGCGAGACATGTCTTTGAAGTTGCCACCAAACACGGCAAGCGCGTGCAATCCAATGGCGGCGCGAAGAATTATGTTTTCGTCATGCCTGATGCCGATGTTGAAAACTCGGCGCGTGGTGTCATCGAGGCCGCGTTTGGTTGCGCAGGCGAACGGTGCATGGCGGGATCAACCGCCGTGGTGATCGGCGCCGCGGCCAAGAACGTTTTGCCAACATTATTTGATGCCACACGGGCCATTACCGTCGGACCAACGGACCGCGAGATTCAACCCGGCATGGGACCATTGATTACGAATCAACATCGACAACGCGTTGAAGAGCTCATCTCGATTGGCGCGAAAGAAGGCGCGAAGGTGGCGGTCGATGGACGCGGCGTTAAGAATCCAGATGCACCGAAAGGCTTCTTTGTCGGCGCAACCATCCTGGATGACGTAAAAAGCACGATGACCGTGGCTCGCGAAGAAATCTTCGGACCTGTTCTCAATGTCATGCGCTTCGATGATCTTGATGCTGCGATTGAAATGGCGAACCGTTCCCCTTACGGCAACGGCGCTTCGATCTTCACCCGCTCAGGCAAAGCGGCCCGCGAATTCAAACATCGCATCAAAGCCGGAATGGTCGGGATCAATATCGGCGTGCCTGCGTCGATGCCGTGGTTTCCCTTCAACGGCTGGGACGAATCATTCTTTGGCGATCTGCATATGCAGGGCAAAGAAGGCGTGCAGTTCTTTACGCAGCAGAAAGTCACCACAACCCGTTGGTTCAGCTACGGCGAAGGTGATATTTGGGCGCGCTGAGGAATTCGCTAAAACAAAGCGTTTCAATTAAGGCACATAAACCGCCCGGTAAAACTGGGCGGGATCGCCTGCGTTGGCATTGGTGAAGTTGAACGGCGAGACGTTCGTTTTCACCGGATTCCACTCCACCAGATTTGTCGAAGCTTCGATGACGTAGTTGTAGCCCGGGACCCCTGAAATACTCAGCGTCAAATTGCCATTGATATCCATTCCGAACACACCGACGTTCGGCGCGGCCGTTTCATACACAGAGAGCTGTGCATTACTGCTGGTCACCGAACCCGCGATATTGGTGATCACCACCGAATAAAAACCGGCCTGATTCAACGCCACGTTCGTTAATAACAACTGCGAGGTCGTCGCTCCCGCGACATTCGTTCCGCCGAAACGCCATTGATACACAAGATTGCTGGTACCGTTGGCCACGACCGAGAACAACGCGTTCGAATTGAGCAAAACAATCTGGCTCTGCGGTTGTGTCGTGATCGTCGGAGCGACCGCCACGGGAACAACTTCGCCGGTCGCCAAAATCTTGGCGCTGTAGGTTCCATTGGCAAAGCCGGCTGGATTCACGAACTTGATCTGGTTCACCTGCCCCGCTGTCAATCCGCTGGCGGTTGTTCCAACAAATAATTGTTCGGCACCGCCGCCATTGATCGATCCGCTCCAATTGGTAACAGTCAAAGTGGTTCCGGCTGTCCAGCTAACGCCGCTGCTCGCTGCAAATTTCAAAATAGAACCGGTGCCCCCCAAATCGATGCGTGAATTGCCGGTTACTTTCAGAGTGCCCAACTGTTCATCAAAAGTTGCCGTGTTGAAAATGCCACCAGCGAGAGTCATGGCAGAACTGTTGTTGATCTGGTCCGAAGCGGCGAGCAACAACGTGCCGCCCGTGTTTACGGTGATAGAGCCTTGAATCGCAGTGAAAGTAGCTGCTTTTTGCAACTTCAACGTGCCGCCGCTGACTGTGGTTGCGCCGCTGTAGGTATTATTGACGCTGCCATTAAACGTCAG
>CBHTTJ010000270.1:0-5486 GCA_966095605.1 uncultured bacterium
AACTGGATTTCTGCGTAGCTCCGTACTGTAAATGAGGCACTTACGCAAAATCGCCTTTTTCGACTTCGAACTGTCTCTTTTTGACCCCTGTCACATAGCAACGGGAATGACCAAGGAAATTGAGAGTTAAATTTACAATCCGCTTTGCTTCGAGCCTATCCTCTGAAATATTCCGCGCCGTGAAATTTTTTTGGATCTTACTGCTGGCTGGCTGGCTGGCGACTCATGGAACTGCGGGCGAAATGCGAGGCATGTGGGCTGATGCTTTTGGACCGGGCTTCAAGAACAAAGCAGAGGTGAAACAGTTGGTGGAAGACTGTCGAAAATTTCATTTCAACGCCGTCTTCGTGCAAATGCGGAAACGTGGCGATGCCTATTATTTTCCCAAATCACCGAATACCGATGTGCGCGCCACCGACATCGATCCAGACTACGACGCATTGGCTGAGATCATTAAGGCGTGTCACAACGCTGAGCCGCGAATCGAAGTGCATTGCTGGGCTGTGGCTTATTTTGTTTGGGCGTTTGATAAACCACCGGTGCAAAGCGACCATGTCTTTAATAAACGACCAGATTTGCTGACAAAAGATTTCATCGGCCAAACGGTCGTGGCGAATGGAAACTATCTGGATCCCGGGCATCCGGAAGTTTCGCAGTTGCTTCTGAACATGGCGAAGGACGTTACGGAGCGATACGACATCGACGGCTTTCATTGGGATTATTTGCGCTATCCACTTCGTGACTCTGGTTACAATGATGTCGCCGTCAAACGTTACCAGGAAGAGTTCAAGACAGATCAAAGGCCAATGCCCGAGGATGTTCGTTTCATCGAGTGGCGGCGTCGGCAGGTCACGGATTTCCTGCGTTGGAGTTCGGCGGAATTACTTCGCATAAAACCGAAACTGGTCATTTCGGCCTCGGTATTTTCTGGTTACAAAGATTCATTGGATTATCGCATGGCGGATTGGGTCGCGTGGAATCAGGAAGGGTTGCTCGATGCAAGTGTGCCGATGGATTTTTCTCCACACAATGAGAGCGTATTTAATCCAAGGGCAGATTTCGCGGCACAGAATCCGGGCTGTCGAATGGTTTGGAATGGACTGGGCGCTTATATGAACACCAAGGAGAACACGGTCCAGCAGATGAAATACTCTCGCGATCGAGGTTTTCCGGGATACTTGTTTTACAGCTACCGCAACAGCAGTCCTGATGTGAGCTTAACCGGAAAGAAGAAAGCGGAAGAACGCAAGTTCAAGGGGAGACGTCAGGTTGTCGTAGATAATAGCAAAGCAAAAGCGGAAGGAGACTGGAGCACGGGGGAGTTCGGGAAAATGCACGGTGACGATTACTTGTTTAAACCTGTTGGTGACGGAAAGGGAGCGGTCACATTTTTGCCTCACTTGCCGGTTTCAGGAGAATATGAAGTTTACGAATGGCATGTGATGGGGACAAACCGGTGCAAAGAGGCGATGCACGTCATTCGTTACGGCACCCAAACGGCCACGATCAAAGTAAACCAACAGCAGGATGGATCGAGATGGAATCTGATCGGAAGCTTTTCTTTTAAAACCAATGAAGTTGCCGACGTAATGATCACAAACCAAGGTGTGGCGGACGGAAGTGTAGTTTTGGCGGACGCGATTCGGTTTGTGTTAGTAACAGGAACGTCAAAGCCTGGTCATGACCTGACAGAAGAACAAATCGCGCGCAAGAGTCAGGAAGAGGTGTTTGAATTTGTGCAACAACATGTGCAGCCTAAATGGGAACCCACTGGGGCTATGCCCTGGAAAACAACTCCAACGAACGGAATCGTGCTGGGAACGGTTTTGGAAAAGAACGGAGCTGCCATCTACAATGCGAAGGTGACGATAGATTCAGGTCGTGCTCAGAAAACCGAATCGCACGGGAAATTTGCACTATTTGAAACGCCTCGCGGGGACCACTCCATCACGATTGAATCTGATGGGAAACGCACGACTAAACAGGTCAATGTCGAGGCGGGCCGTGTCGCTACGGTTGAGATTCAGTTCTGATCGCTTGGTCTTTGATTTCAATCCGGATGTCCGCTTCCGCCACTCTGCCAACATTGATGTGAATGGTGGAGTGGGGGGATTGATGTCCTTCAAACTCGGCACTGATTGTATATTCTCCAGGAGGCAGGTCGACTGCGCCATAAAAGCCCGTAGCGTCAGAAGTAATGCTCTTTTTACGCAGACCGTTCAGCTTGATTACTGCTCCATCAATGTTGTTTGAAGTTCCACTTTGGAAAACAAATCCCTTGAGATGACCTGTCCTTGGCTGTGTTTTCCATGGCATAACCGCTGGCGGTGCATTGGATTCAGAGGCGATGCGCTGAAGAAAATTGGACGAGGCGATGAGATCGCGAAAGGTTTGCACCGGAGGCGGGGTAGGGGAAGCGTATGAGTACAAAGCAATGCCGGTAAAACGAGAACCAAGAACTTCCTTCGCGGTCTCGACCTGTGAAATAACGTGGGCCGGGGAATTAAGCCAACTTGCCAGGCCAATCACCGTTTCTCGTCCAAAACAGTTCTGCTTTATAAACTCCAGCCACCCGCGGTATTCATTTGCCGACTGAGGCATGGAATTGCGAAAAAACGCCATTGGCACATTCATATCCACCAGACCTTCCTCCATCCAGCTTCGCCAATCCTGTAACAGGTAGGCATACGGAATAGAATTGGTCCATTGTCCCCCAGCTGAAAGAGAGGCGGTTCGCGTTACTGTCGATGCCGAGATTTTTAATGCTGGTTTGAGTGAAATGCTCGAGAGGTAAACGTTACGTAACCACAAAGTAATCTGATCGCGCCGGAACTGCTCCCAAAGCGGGTCGCCGTAAGGTGGAATTTCACTGCGATGGAATATTTTTTTAAAACGATCCACGGAAACAGGATTATAACCCCATTCGCGGCCTTCATATCGAATGTAGTCAAAATGAATGCCGTCGATTTCATAACGCTTTACTAGGTCGAGTACTAAATCTTTCAAATATTTCTGGACCGCCGGATGCCCGGGATCAAAGGCGTGCTCTGTTTCTGCAAAAATCTCGCCGTTTCGAGTCTGCGAAAGCCAATCGTGATGTTTGTGAAAAGGATGATTGGTTGTTTTCGGAGCTTTTGTAGCGATTGGATAGGTAACAAACCACGCATGAACTTCAATAGCAGGGCCGACGTTGGTATCATGCGCGAGCTTTATAAAGTATTCCAACGGATCGAACTCTTCCTGCAGTTCGATTTGGCTTTCTATAGTGTTTTTGTAAAGTGTCTCCCCTCGACGACGTACTTCTACAAAAGCGGTATTAATATGAGCCGCCCGCAAATCTTTCACGACAGCAGAAATTTCCCCCTTGCTCTGCAAGCCCCGATGCCATGAATCGATCCAAATGGCCCTGACCTCTCCGGCGAGCATGGCTTGGGAAGAAGAGAAAAAGAAAAACAGGGCGAATCCCAACGACAAATACTCTAATAACACACGCACTTCGCTAGACCGCAAAAATTTCTAGTTGCTGCAAGAAAAATCTTTAAAAAAAGGTGCGCGTGTGAGTGCACAGCGCGGTTTAGAGTCGGTGAAACCCTTATTTGTATTTTCTGTGATCTTTTAACTTGTTTTCGGGGGTGAATTTTTATTTTATCGCGGCCGACATTTCAGCCTTGGGTCTGGGATGGGATTAAATTGGAAATGAAAAAACTCGTTTTGTTCGCGGGAGCTCTCCTACTGAGTGCTTTTTCACTGGTCGCCGAAAGTGCGAAAACTTTGCCCTCTGTTGCGTCTTCGATGGCGCTAAAAGCGCATGCGAAAACCAATGCTCTTGGATACACCATCCGGGAGAATAGCGATCATCATCGTGTTTGGAACAAGGCTGTCAATTCTACCAATAAGTTGGGGAAGGTAAGTGTGGTGACTAACTCTTTTGTGGAGCTTGGTGCTGGCATGTATCACCAGGATAAGGGGGCATGGGTAGAATCAGATCCAATCATTGCCATTCAGCCCAACGGATCGGCTGCTGCTTTAAAAACCGGCCATAAAGTAAATTTTGCCGCGAACATTAATACTCACGCTCCGATACAGTTGACGACTGTTGACAACAAACAGATCAAAATGCGGGTTTTGGGTATTGCCTACTACGACTTCAAAAAACAAAAGTCCGCATTGATCGCGGAACTAAAGGACTCTACGGGCGTTCTTATTGGAAAGGATCAGGTCCTCTATCCTGATGCTTTTACGGATATCAAAGCCGATCTTCGGTATACCAACCGGAAAGGTGGCTTTGAACAGGATGTCATTTTGCGGGAGCGTCCGCCTTTGCCTGAAGCTTTTGGCTTCGACCCTCGCACGACCTGGCTCGAGGTTTGGACTGAATTCATCAATCCTCCAGAACCCCAGCGCAAGCAAGCCGTCCGCAAGGGATGGAAAAAGTCTCTTGTCGATCGATATATCAGCTTTGGCAAGATGCAGATTGTCGAAGGAACAGCCTACGGTTTAGTTGGAGAGAATAACGTTAAAAACGGCTTGATCGTCAAGAAACACTGGGAAAAGTCGAAAGGACGGACGTTTCTGATCGAGGAAGTCGCGTTCCGTGAACTCGCTCCGCGACTCCGGTCACTGCCTGAAAAGAATGCCACGGCTAAAAAGAGTTCCCGAGTGGCCAGTCGTGTTTCTCCCAATCGAGTTCTTCCAAAAGTGATTGCTTCTACCGAAGGCTTAAAGACGGATAAGTTCAAAATCATGGAAGTTGCCGGTCTAGATACAAAGTCGGATGGCTTTGTTGTTGATGCTGAGTTTCAAACTATTGAGGGGGATGTGACGCTTCAGGGGGATACGACGTATCTCATAAGCAGTCCTCTCGGTATTGATGGCACACTCACCATTGAAGGGGGAACCGTTGTGAAGTACGCGCCTGGTGGCGCTCTGTATGCCTTGCGAGATATTCGTTGTTTAACCGACTCTTATCGTCCCGCGATTTTCACTGCCATTGATGACAATACATGCGGGGAGGTGTTATCGACCAATACCATTTCTGGAGGCGCTTACTATGCGGATGTTGCTTTGGGGCTTAGTGAGTACGGAGGGGAATTGCATAACCTGCATATGCGCTATGCCAACATTGGTATTCGAGCGGTTGGTCTTACAAACGGCGCGTATACCGTTTCTCATAGCCAATTCATTCATTCCGGAACCGCCTTGCAAAGTGAGTGGTGTACGTTTGCTGCTAAAAATGTCTTATTCTATGATGTAACGAATGCGTTTGGTGGTTATTTTTTTAATGGCACTGCCGAACATGTAACGGTTGATCATGCGCAAGTATTCTCGAGTTGGGATGTTGAGCGCACTGGCTGCCCTCCGAGCGAACCTGGGATAGTTCTTGTTAACAGCCTTATTACTGACGTTGAGGACCTCGGAAACCAGGTTCTTCACACCAATCATACTGAAATTCTATCCAGCAGTGAAGGGGTTTACCAGACTGTTGG
>CBHTTJ010000271.1:0-5438 GCA_966095605.1 uncultured bacterium
TGGAAAGGCGAGGGTGTTTTTTTAAGGCAAAAACAGGCTCTCGCTGCGGCGAGGGCCTTTTTTTAGAGCAAAAACAGGCTCTCGCTACGGCGAGGGTCCTTTTTCGTCCAAAAAAGTCATCCAGACAGATTTGGAGGAGAGTTTTACCGCAAAAATAACCTCCCAGATGCCGAGAACGGTTTGCCTTCCAAGGTCGTTCTCCTGCTAATCGCCGCAGCTCCCGTTCTGCTGGCGTTTCTTCCCTCAATGTTTTGGGCTCGCCCAACGCCTGGCCTTTTTCCGCCCGCCTAACCCACTCCCGTAAAGACCACACTAAACCCCAGATCCCGTGCTACATCGACAATCGCTTTGCCGCTCTACACCAGCCCTAGGACGTAATCTTTAAACTGCCTATCTCCGTCCACTTTTCGTCGGTTCGATCATGTTTTCTTTCTACCCTAAGAGTCCCACCCGCGAAATCGAAGAAAGTCTACTGTTTGAAGACCCTCTCTGGGCGACAGGATGGAAAAAGTGGTTTTCACCTGAGAATCTCCAGCACAAAGTCGTTTCCGAACGGAAAATAGTTCACGAAGAGCGGTTTCCCACATTCCGACATTTCCTCTCATTTTCGTTCCCGACCGAAACATCTTTCCGCATTTCCCCCTATTGCACAGATCCCGGAACAAACGAGGTTTCCACAGGAGGATTGTCATGAAGTTTCTTTTCTTAACCCTTTTAACCATCGTCGCCATGACCGGTTGCGCCACCCGACAACAAGTTGCCCGCATGGAGGGCCACGGACGCCGCGAAGTTTATAATGCATCCTACGATCAGGTTTGGCGTGCCGCCATCGACGCCGCGCAAGTCGGCGATCTCCGAGTGGTCGACGCCGATCGTGCCAATGGCTTTATCGCCGCGGGACGTGGAATTCGTCCCCATACATTCGGCGAAAACGTCGGGATCTGGGTACGCGCCATTTCGCCAACGCAAACGGAGGTGGAAGTGACGAGCCAACAAGCCGGGCCACCGGCATTATGGTTGAAAAATTGGGAACGCGATATATTCGCTGCGGTTCGCGCCAACCTGACGCGTGATGCCGCCGGACAAACGTTGGTGGAACCTTCCGGTGCGGGAATCGAGGTCGTCCCGCCGCCGTCATCTGCGCCGCCCGTGCAGCGACGCCTGTATGTTCCAGAACAAGCTTTGCCACCAGTGGCTCCGCCTTGAGCGACCGCGCCCGCAGGCCTTTGCCTTTATAGGTAACTTCATTTTCAAGAGTTGCGTCTGGTTCAACAATCATGACGCAACTTTTTCGTTTAGTCGTCGTTCTGCTTTTGACGCTTGCCTCAGCTTTTGGCGGGGAAGTGTCCAAACCCAACATCATCTTCATTCTCGCCGACGACCTGGGAATCGGAAACATCAGCTGTTACGGCGCTGATAATTTCAAGACACCTCGCATCGATGCCCTGGCGAAAGAGGGAATCCGTTTTCAGCATTTTTACGCGCAACCGCTCTGCGGCCCTTCCCGCGCGCAAATCCTCACTGGACGCTACGCCTTTCATACCGGCATGACCGGAAACGACAGCGGCTCCCGCGTTACTGGCGAAACGATGCTCCCGAAAATTTTGAAACCTGCAGGATATACCTCAGTCTGTTGCGGAAAGTGGGGACAACTGCCATTACAACCCAGCGATTTTGGTTTTGATGAATACCTGCGCTTTCAAGGCAGTGGCGTTTATTGGCGGGATGACGCCGCGCAAGGACCGGCGACTTATGTGATCAATGGTAAAACGCAAGTGGTACCGAAGAACAAATATCTTCCAGACTTGATGCACGATTACCTCGTCGATTTCATCAAGCGACATCGCGACCAACCGTTTTTCGCTTATTACTCGTTATCGCACGTTCATCGCAACGTCCCCCATCTCAGCATGCGTCCAACACCGGACAGCAAACCTGAGAGCCAAACCTTGTTTGCGGATAACATCAGTTACATGGACAAACTTGTCGGCCAACTCGTCGATGAACTGGAGCAGTTGAAATTGCGCGAGAAAACCTTGCTGATTTTCGTGGGCGACAACGGGACAGCCGGCGGCGAACACGAAGGATCAACCATCGGAGGAAAAAATATTTCCGGCCACAAAGGCGACATGCTTGAAGGAGGCAGCCTTGTTCCCATGATCGCCAATTGGCCAGGAGTGGTGCCCAAAGGAAAAGCTTCCGACGATTTATTGGATTCCAGCGATTACGTTCCAACTTTTGCGGAACTCGCGGGAGCAAAACTTCCGACGAACATCACTTTCGATGGCCGCAGCTTCGCGTCGCAACTTCATGGTAAAAAAGGCAATCCGCGTGATTGGATTTTCGTTGAACTCGGCAAACATTGGTACGCTCGCGAAATGAATTGGAAGCTGAACGAAAGCGGCGAACTTTATGACATGAGCGGCGCTCCTTTTGAGGAGAAATTGGTTCCAGCTGATAAAATCAACGGCAAAGCTTTGTCCGCCAAAGAACGATTGCAGGCTGTCCTCTCTAAACTGGATCCCGCCAACGGCAAAGTCGAAACAGGCGAAGCCAACGGGAAGCACGCCCGCAAAGGAAAAAAGGTAAAATTGAAGTAACCGACTTCAGTCGAGTTGAATGATGCGATAGAACCGCTGTTGATCCACCGGAGCAACGTCGCTGATGGATATTGAAGCGGTTGCAGCATTTGTCGGAGCGCCAAGATCCGTCCAGGAACCCGCATTCAAATCCGTTTTGTATTGGAGCTGATACGTTCGCCCCGCAAAGGTGGACCAAAGCAAATTGACGTTCCCATTGGTGACACCCACTGACAATAGCTTTGGTGGCGCAATGACAATGATGGAAAAGGTTTTTGCATTACTCAGGATTGGCGAACCATTGTCCGCCACCACCACGGTGGCCGAATTGGTTTGGTTCGTCGCAACCAGAGGAGCGGTCCATGAGAAGACGCCAGCAGCGAGCGACACCGTTGCGGTCGCTGGCGAATTGGTCAGTGAAAATGAAAGTGTATCCACCGGATTATCGGGATCAGTTGCGGTATTGGTGAAAACGAGGGTCGCACCGGCATTGATCGCTTTCGTAGGAATCGTGGTCAGAACGGGGGCGCTGTTCGTGTAGGGGAAAATCTCGAGTCCATTGACTTTTGGTTCATTGGCGGCGCCACGAGTGAATTGAACAACAACACCACCAAGGCCATCCGCAATAGTATTGAATTGCCTGGTTATCGCCCGAAACTTCGCGCCTGCAGCCGCGAAAACATCAAAATTGTTCAGAACCTGAGCACCGTTCAGCACCACATTAAACTGTCGATCCCCCGCTTGCGTGACCGACGGAGAAATCTCCGCGAAGTGTAGACGGGTTTTGTAAAGTTTGCCGGGAGTCAGATTGGAAAAAGTGTAGGTCGTATTGCCCCATCGTTCGCTTTGATAGACTGATTGCGGCGCGGCATTGTTTGCACCGGAAAGGTCGATTGTATTGCCAACAGACGATGTATTTCCTGAACCGGAATAATTACCATCAGCACCAAATGATCCCACCGCCCCACCCCCTGCATTCATTGCATAAGAGGGCACGTAAACCGTCAGAGGTACGGAAAATAAATTGTTGTTTTCATTTCCTTCCGTGAAGCGATTGATGTCATCGACCACAGCCGTAATGGTGTGAGTTCCGGCGGTGGCAATCCAGGAACCGGAATTTGCACCACCGTTGGCGGTGTAGGTTGCTGAGGAACCTGCTGCCAAAACCGTGTTTCCTGCACCAACATAAGAAACCTGCGTGCCATCAACCAAAAAACCTATGCCAAGACTGTTCGCCGCAATCGTCGCGGAGCCTTGGTTCTTCACTGTGATCTTAAAGAAGACAGAATTTCCCGGGTTAATTGTCGTATTGTTCCACGTCAGCGCTGTGCCAATGGCATCTGGCAACACACTACTGGGCACCGCTGAAACCTGCGAAGAATTTCCACTCTCCCCTGCCCCATTCAAAGCCGTAACAACATAGTAATATGTTACTCCCGTCGAATAAGACGTATCGACAAACGAAGCTGAATTCAAATTGCTGGCGATGAGACTGTATGGCCCTCCATTCACCGTTGATCGTTTCACTCGAAAAGAAGTTGCACCAGACGGAGCCGCCCAGTTCAACGTCACGTTCCCTGAACCGACGGTAGCCGTCAGCGAACTGGGCGCGTTCGGAATTGAGTTCGTCGCATTAGCCAGCAGTTCAATCCCATTGATCGCAGCATTATCGACGATCGTGACCAGTTGAACGGCAATATTTCCTGAAGCGTCGGGAATGGCATTGAATTCCTGGACATTTGCTTTTCCTGCGCCGCCCGCAGCCACGAAAACATCAAAATTGTTCAACACCTTGGCGCCATTGATGAACACATTAAAAGTCCGTTGCCCCGCAGCACCCCAGTAAATCTCAGCGAAATGCAAACGCACTTTGTATGAACCCGACAAAAGATTGGGGAGGTTATATGTCAACGACTGATAACGCTGTGTTTGATAAACCGCCATCGGTGCCGGATTCGTCACTCCACTTAAATCAATGTTGCCGTTGGTGAGTCCAGTGAGCCCTCCCGAGAAAAAGTTATCCGCGAGAAATGATCCTGAAGCGTTGCCACCACAATTTATTTTCGGCAAACCCGGAAATGCTGAGACCTCTGCTGAATTCGGCCCTTCGCCTGCGGCATTGACCCCACTCACGACGTAATAATAGGTCGTCCCATTATTCGCGACGGCAGTATCCGTGTAAGTCGTTGCCGTAATGCCTTCCGTAACGTTTCTTGCGATCAAAGTGTATGGACCTCCACTGTTCGTCGATCGCTTCACGTTGAACGTTGTCGGGTTGACGGGCACATTCGTCCACGTCAGTCGAACGGAACTGCCGGTTGTCGCGGAAAGCCCGGTGGGAGCTGGCGGGACATTGGTGGGGTTTAGCAGATAATTTTTCATCCATCCCGTAATCGGAACGACGCCCGGTTGCGCGCCAGCCATCACAGTTTCCAAATCAAAGGAAGCCCAACCCGAAGCGTCACCATTTTGAAACAACGTGCATCCCATGACATACGAATCCTGTTGCATCTGGCTATCGAACCAGTTCAACCAACGTTCATAGTCCGCGCTGGAGCCGCGAGCCTGCCAACCGGACGTGTTTGGCGTTCCAGAAAAGTCCACCCCGCCTTCGGTGAGGAACAACGGCATTGTAGTCAGGTCCGAAAAGTTTTGGGCGAAATAGTTGTAGAACTGCCGATAACGAAGAGAATACCAGATTTCGTCAGCGACATCTGTCGTGTAATTGATCGTGTAAGCGTGATAACTCCAAACTCCGCCCGCTGCCTTGGCCTGACGTAGCGCCGGCACGAAATAATCGAAGTCGGTCAGATCTCCCGGATTTCCCACCGCAATGCTTCCGATACAGGGTTTGTATCC
>CBHTTJ010000272.1:0-5422 GCA_966095605.1 uncultured bacterium
CCCCGTTTTCCCGACGTCCAAAACGAAGCATGACGCGTACTGCTCTCATTTCCCCAACGGTTTTTTCGCAGCAGGACGCGAAATGTGCCTTTCCTGTCTTCCGAAATGGTGTCGAACGCGCGTTTGGATATGGTACCAATCTTTGCAAATCCAAATCGAATGTGACTTGGATATATAGCCAACGAAAAAGTTGGGACATCTTCGCTTCTGTCTACTTCTCATCCGCTTTGACCACAGGAATCTCCCAAACCATATCATTCTTCTGCCACGCAGGTTTCCCCGGGACGCCTCCGTTATCGACACCGTCTTCGGCGACGCTCCAAAGAATTTCTT
Organism: uncultured bacterium; assembly: GCA_966095605.1. Taxonomy (GTDB): domain Bacteria; phylum Verrucomicrobiota; class Verrucomicrobiia; order Limisphaerales; family JACDHS01; genus CBHWET01. The sequence continues at coordinate 334 of CBHTTJ010000272.1, forward strand.
TCGCAGCTGAATAGCGCAAGGGACCGTTCCCGAAATAGTCCATCGGAATCCGATCAAGTAAACCGCCTTTAACCAAGTCCTCCAACGACTCCGCGCGGTGGCCATGTTTTAGTTTATAAATCCGCAGAGCCAATAAAGCACGAGTTGCCTCCCGCTCCGTTCGCGTCTGGAATACGGTGACAAAGGTGCGGTTTAGCACGTCGCCACTTTGCCAATAGCGGCCCACTGGATTCGTTAACTTCAGATAATAGTTCGCCGCCTTCTTGGCCGCCTTTTTAGTCAAGGGAACCTCCTCGCCCTTGGTGACATTTAGCAGCGGTTGAAGATCTTTCACGTATTGCGCGCGAACTCTTTCGGTTTCGGCAGACAGCGCTTCGCTACTTCCCGGGCGCCACGCATTCCGTGTGTTGAGAAGGAGTTGGCGAAACCGGTGCGTTTCGTAAGAAATTCCTGCTTCGATATCGAGTGGCTTCGGATGCAGCGCCAGAAGACGAGGATCATGAACGATGAAGAGAGCGCGCTGCAATTCCTCCGGCTGAAACATGAGCACCAGCCCATTGGTTTTCGCGGCATCGATCCATTGCTTTTGAATCTTCTTCAGCTTCATCTCTGCACAGATAAATTCCGTGAACTCCACTCGGAGCACATGTTCATAAATGTCTGGCTCATCATCCAGCGACGGAACCGATTTCAGGACGCTCTGGGTCAATTCCGCACTCGGCTTGGATCGCCACGCCCAACGCACTATGGCTTTCTCCGTCGTGGTGCGAATCGAACGAGCGACCAGATAATTAATCATTGGGACGTCGGCCTGGGCGATCATGCGGGTGAGTTTTAAATTGCCGAGGAGCAGGTTGGTTGCTGTGACATGGTCGCCCTTGCCGGCCGCTTGATCTGCCTGAACAAGGCGGATACGGCTCAATGCTTTTGCGGATAAAAGAAAGGGAGAAAGCTTCTCAGAATCACCCTTCGGAAACTGCGCCCTTTCCTTGGCCAATCCTTTCTCAATCAGAGCAAGCGCAGGGGCATTCGACTGGATCCATTGATTAACTGCAGGGAAAACGATGGCGTTCGAAGCGTTGGTTGGAGACCACGCTCTTTCAATGACTTCCTGAATACGCGTCTCGTCTTCGCTGTCGGCCCGGACGAATAACTTATCGGCCTCGTTCCATTCCGTGAACGCGTTGACTTCGCGGCGAAGCGGTTTGCGTTCGAAGAAAAGATCTTTAGGAATCACGACCGCGTCCGCAGAAAACGAAGGCAGGGACGCAAAACAACCGATCGTCGCCAGAAATAGAATCACGCGGAGCCGCATGGACGGAGCATAGACAGGAAACGTCTCAGGTTTCAAACCGTCAGAAGCCGCGGAAACGAATGTGACTTATAGTCCGTGGAATTTAATTACCCGCTCGTGGAGTCTCCACTTGTGCCAAAGAAATACAGAATAGAACTCGTTGACCGTGACCTATTTCAACTTTTGGACGGCTTAGAAATCCGCGCAGAAGCGTGGGAGAAGACTGCTGAATATCTTCGCACGGAACAAACGCCCGAAGGCGAATTCTTCCTCATTGAAGAATGCAGTGATGTCGGCGAAGCAACGCAGATTGGCGAACATTACCGTGAGATTATCCGAACGATTCGCCAGCAAGTGGAGGATCAGCGATGAAAAAGGAGGATGCCGTTCGAAAAGGATTCTGCATCTATATTAACGCGTTGTGCCAAGGTCCGGTTCCCGTTGTGCGGAACGAACAGAATTTCGCATTTGTGTATGACACTTTGTTGGAAGCCCAACGCGAGATCATCGATTACACAATGGAACGACTACAACAGTTCCTCTCAGGCGAGCGCGATTTTGACGACGCCATCACCGTTGAAGAATACATCGTCGAAGTGGATGTCTTTGCCGGCGGGTCAATTCTCGATGAAAATGGGCGCTGGTTTGGCCGTTTGGATTAGGAATTGGCTTACTTCGGCAAAGCCGAAAACTGAATTGGCTCGAGTGAGCATGTCTCTCGGAGAGCCCCGTCTAAAACGAATAATCGAGGTGCTCTCGCGAAATCAAATAGTCGATAGAGTTTGTATTCACTTTCACGCTGCTGGGAAACATTAACCTCGTTTTTTGTCGCGAAGAAAGGGGTGAAGGAGCCAAATCTGGTCGTTTTGACTTCAATCAATCGCTCTTTTCCATTTTCCTCAAACGAAAGAATGTCATAGCCCAATCCATCACCCTGTGATGAGGCGACGTGCTGAATGCGTTCGGCTAAAGTCCGTTGACCCGACTGCCACAAACGTCGGTGTTCGAACTCCAAAATAAGTTCTTCTCCTGCTCGACCGAGAGACCGGTTGCGAGATTCAAGCTCAAGAAAATTGCGCTTTATTGGCTTGCGAGGGGTTGATGAAGTTTCCCGATATATACTTGGTTCATCTTCACGAACCGGCTTCGGCACCAAGATAGAAAGCATGTCCGAGACTTGAGGAGGAGTATCTACCGGTTTCTCGACCGCCTGATTGGCGGCGTCGTTTACGTCCGCTGCATTTGCCAGCCTCTCTTCGATGATACTACGCAAAAGATCTTGGTAATTGAAGCGGGGTTTATATCCAGAGATGTAAGGATAATCCAATTCAATTAAAACCGCGCTGATGTTCTGGTGCTTAAACTCAACCGAACCTTTGTTACGGCCCGTAAGCAACTGAAGGGCACGATTATGTTCCGCTTTATTGAATGATTCTCCCCGAAGCTCTCTTGCAAGCATGTCAAAGTAATCCGCAACCGCGGCTTCTACCTCCTCACGTGACCAGTGGTCTGACATTGCTTTGGGAAACTCCAGAATTAGGCACTACAGAATCCCCAGTGGCAAGGCTATCATGATAGCGTAAAAAACTGTTCGCGATGATACATGCCGGACAAAAGACGTTTACGTCGGGAAAGATCGGCACAGCGCTTCCGTGGCTCACAGCGTTTCGACGGTAACCGATCAACCGATGAACCATCGCGATTTGGCGAGGTGCTTTCCAAACAGGGCACGGCAACGGGCCTGTTCGATTCCTGAGTTAAACGTTCTTTTCGGTATCATCAGCCAGTTGCGATCCTTGGCCCACAGAAGGAAGTAACGCCCGGTTTCCTTGTAAAAGGGATATCTGGTCCATGGCACGGTGGCTGAACCGTCGGGCGCGATGATGGTAATGCCGTCGTCATGAAAGGCCAATTCCTGCTGAGCGAATCGACGCTGAGCCAACCAGCTCATTACTGTCATCATCAATGGAACAAACAGCATCACTGGTAACAGGAACGGCAACCCTTTTAGGAAATTGCGCAGGGCGGTTTCCATGCCACGCGATGACATGTCTGGCGCATCCCGCAGTTCGGACCCGATCGCGAATAGGATGGTGAGAACGCCAACGAGCCAAATGATCGCGGATGCAAATGTTCGATTGAGGTGATCGCGAAAATCGAGTCGGAACCGGATTCTAATTTCGTCCGGAGTAGTGCGCGAAGACAAGCCGGGAGTCGTTTGATTGATCGTTGCGTCGCACGTTTGCTTCGCGCGTTGTCGAAACCATTCGATGGCTGTTTGGTTCGGAAAGGCGCGTTTAGGCAGGACGAATTGCACTCGTTCGGTCCGCAGGAACACTCCGAACACATGGGCGGATTCCTGGCATTCACTAACGGCGGTCCATGGAATCGCAATGTGTGTGTCTGCGCCTTGTATCCGCAGCCCTGCGTCGTCGATATCGATGGTCGTCACGAGACGCTTCTTTCCGGCGTCGCGATTGAAAAAGAAGACAGCGATCGTGATGAGAACTGCTCCGGTATAGGTGTAAGGTCGCAGATGTGCGGGAACCTGATGTTGAATTTTTAAAACCACTGCGGTGACCATCAAAGCGATCAAGCACCCCAAAAAAAGCAGCGACTTCTTTCCCTTGCGAAGTTCATGGCGTAGACCAAGTGATTTCGCCTCGCCCAGTTCTGCGTCGCTGCAGATATACTCAAGACGAAATTTAGCAATGGCATTTTCCTGCATAGGTCCTGTCTGAAGAGAGGCGGACGATCAACTCGGGCGTCCATCCTTGCCTTTGATCCGGCGTTCTTTGCTTAATCTGTCCAAACCTCGCGGCATTGTTGTAAATAATTTACAAAACAAAATCGACTGAAGCCAGCTGCTTAAGAATTAAGAAGAATAGCTGCCACCTTTAAAATCGGCCGACCGGTTTCTATGGAAATAAGTGCCTGGTGGCTGCATTATTGCACAGACGATCCTGACCGGATCCCAAACAATGAATAGTATGCAGCTTGCAGGTGCGGTGATTTTAACCCTCATGGGAGGCTTCGCGATCTACTTCTTTGCGGCTGCTTTTTATCCACAGATTCGGTTGCGCTATTGGGGGCAGAAAAAAACATCGCGAAGCGTTTGGTGGGGGCGGCAAGGCGGAAAATGGATTTCCGGCCGTGACGAAACCCGCATCGTGACGCGCGGACCTCATATTGGCATCATCTCATGTCTCGCCTGGGGGACATTATTGGCGACGATCGTTCTATACTTTGCTCTCGGAGACTATTGGCCAAGCATCTTTAGCGTCACAAAGATCGTTATTACCTCAATCGTGTTCATCATTATTGGGGCATTCGTCGACGAAGAGACTGAACCGACGGTTCACAGTCGGAAGACCAAAAAGATAAAGCAGAAGCCGAAGAAGCCGCGTAGCTGGCAAAAGAGGCACGATCGATCCGCTCCTTAGATAGGCAGGCCAGGCGAGGTGGGCAAGAGGAGTTCGACGCGTGGAACTCGCCCCCGGACGATCACCTCGGGCGTCGTGTCCTTGCCTTTGATTCGGCTCATATTCGATGAGCGGCGTTCCTTCGTGAGGCGCTCCTTTGATAACGCGGAGCTCGGAACGCGGAGCGCGAAACTTTTCTGGAGCGTGGTTTTCGACTTCACCACATCAATTTAATCGATACACACGTCGGACAAAAGATTTCCGAGGTGTGTCAGGCCACCATCAATCACGGAGACAGCAGGCGGAAGAATTTGGTTAGGGAGTCGTTCGGGATGGCCACTTGATACATCCCGTTGGACGTCGTTAGCGAATT
>CBHTTJ010000273.1:0-5270 GCA_966095605.1 uncultured bacterium
GAGATTTCGCGTGATAAAAAATTCAAGTGGGAAGTCCGCTTGCAAGGTCGACGGGCTTCGACTGCGATTGCCGTGCAACGTGAATATCTGAAGGCCGTCCGTGAGCTGTGCGACTTGAGCGTTCCCGAGAAAGCCACTCTCGTAAAGGAATGGGAAACCGCGTTGAACGACCTCGAAATGGATTACATGCGTTGCCGCGATCGCCTCGACTGGGTGGCCAAACTGGCGATGATTCGTGAGTTCCAGGAAGCTCAAAACCTTCGCGACGAAGATCCGTGGTTGCGCAGTCTGGATTTGGAATATCATCGGCTCGATCGCGACGAAGGATTGTATTACGCGCTGGAGCAATCGGGGGCGATGGCTATGTCCGTGAGCGATGAAGCTGGCCGCGACGCGATTGCCAACCCTCCAAAGACCACACGCGCTTACATCCGCGGCAAATGCGTACAGAAGTTTTCCAGCGCCATCGTTTCGGCGCAGTGGGACCACGTGACACTCGCCGGGAAAACTGAGAACTTTAAAATCTCTCTCCTCGATTTGTTTTCGCCGGAAAAAATTCAATACGTCGCCCAGGCGATTGAAACCTCTGAGACCCCGGACGCGCTCGCGGACAAACTGTCGCCGCGCTCTTAGGACCTATAATTTGTTTATGTCAAAGCATTCACGACTCTTGCCATCGCTCGCAGGACACGCTCTTTCGTTGGTGTTACTCGGCTTGTTCGTCGTCGCGAGTGCTCAGGCTTCCTCCATCATTCGACGCGAATGGCAGGTGGATGGAGTGATGCGAGAAGCGCTCGTTTATTCCCCTCCCCTTTCAGGTAAAACCAACCCGGCTCCAGTTGTGTTTGTCTTTCATGGACACAACGGATTGATGCGCGACATGGTGAAGCTGTTTCACATCGAAACACTTTGGCCGGAGGCGATCGTGGTTTATATGCAGGGACTAAATACGCCAGGTCATCTGAATGATTTCACCGGGAAACAACCGGGCTGGCAGAGACTGGCGGGCGACCAAAAAGACCGTGACTTGAAATTTTTCGATGCGGTGTTGGCCACCTTGAAGAAAGATTTCCTCGTCGATTCGAAACGCATTTACGCCACGGGTCATTCCAACGGCGGGGCATTCACCTATTTGCTGTGGGAAGAACGCGGTAATGAATTCGCGGCTTTTGCGCCGTCGGGGGCAGGTTCCATTTCGTTGTTCGGCGCCTCGGAAAACCGGGAGGCTTTCCTGCGATCGCTCAGCGAAGGGGATAAGAAAAGGCTCGAACACATTCTCGCCATCACTCCGGACAGTTCTTCCAAATACATCCCTCGTCCAGTTCTCCATATCGCCGGCAAAAACGATCCGCTGGTGAAGTTCGCATGGCAAAAACCGACGATCGAGGCGGTGAAGAAATTAGACGAATGCGCGGGAGGAGCGACTTGGACAAAGGACCATCGCTGTGTGATTTACAAATCGAAGCTAGGGACCGATGTGCTGACCTATATTCATTCTGCAAAGCACAGCGTTCCCGCGGAAATGCCGGAGATCATCGTCGAGTTTTTCAAGGAATACTCGCGGGGTGCGCAACCTGACGAGGCGCGCACCCATTAATCGAACGAGATCTTAAATCACGGTTCCGTGCGGAATAATGCCATTCTTCGGCACGATCACGATGCCATCGCGGATAAAGTAAAGCGGATGGTCCACATTTTCCGGTTTGCCCGCGGGAGAAATCACACAGTTGTCACCGATACGCGCATTCTTATCGATGATTGCGTTTTCGATTTTGGTGTTCTTGCCAATGCCGATGCGAGGCAAGCCGTTCGATTCATATTGTTGAATCGAGGCATGGGTCTCGTAGTAATCGCAACCCATCGCCACGACGCGGTTCAACTCGGAACCGTTACCCACGATACTGCGGACACCGACGATACTGTGAGTGATCCGGGCATGGCTGATGATGCAACCGTCAGAAATCACTGCGTGATCGATTTGCGCGCCATTCACCTTTGAACCTGGAAGGAAGCGCGGACGGGTGAAGATCGGCGAACTCATGTCGAAGAAATTGAATCGCGGCAACTCCATCGCGAGATCCAGATTCGCTTCGAAGAAACTGCGGATTGTTCCGATATCTTCCCAATAGCCCTGGAAGATATGAGAAAAGACGCGGTGCGTTTCGATGGCACCGGGAATGATGTGTTTGCCAAAGTCCGTCTTGTCGTTGTCCAGCAACTTGATCATCACGTCGCGGTTGAAAACGTAAATCCCCATCGAGGCGAGGAAAAACTCGTCCTGACCTTCAATTCCAAATTTGTCGTAAAGACCCGGGTCCAGTTTCAACGAATTCAGCACCGCTTCGTCCTTCGGCTTTTCAACGAAACGGGTGATGCGATGTTCCGGGTCGGTTTGCAGAATACCGAGAGATTGCGCCTCACGACGCGGGACAGGAATGGTGGCGATCGTCACCTGGGCATTCGTTTGCACGTGCTGCTGGATGATGTGCCGAAAATCCATGCGATAGAGTTGGTCGCCGCTGAGGATGAGCGCGTAGTCAAAGTTATGATTCAGGAAATGAATCATGTTTTTACGCACGGCGTCGGCGGTGCCTTCATACCAGGATTTGTTGGAGAAAGTCTGTTCCGCCGCGAGAATTTCCACGAAACCGCCCGTGAAATGATCAAATTTATACGACTGCGAAATGTGCCGATGCAGGGAAGCGGAGTTGAATTGGGTCAACAGGTAGACCTGCTTCAGACCGGAGTTGATGCAGTTGGAAATAGGGATGTCGACGAGACGATATTTACCGGCGAGAGGAACCGCGGGCTTCGAACGATCGCGTGTCAGAGGGAAGAGACGCGTCCCCTGCCCCCCACCCATAATGATGGAGAGGACGTTGGTTGTTCGCGGGGCCATGCGGGCATGTGGTACTGCCATAAATTCCTTTCGAGTTTTCTATCAATTTGCTGTGAACCGAAAATCGAAACCAAGCTACCCTTGTAAAAAGCAAATTCAATTTGAAACTCAGGGGAGTTTTTCCGGGTTGATGAGACGGGAAAAGGATGAAAACGAAAAAGATCGTCCTTCTCCATGCGCCTCCAGAGATAAAGCACCGAGGCTTCCCCTCACATCCTCGCGCGAACAAAAGCAAAATACACCACCAGTAAAACTGCCAAAAGATACATGAACCACGGCACTTCTTTGCCGCGACCGCTCGTCAGCTTCAAAATCGGGTGCGTCATGAAGCCCAGCGCCAGTCCATCCGCGATGGAGAAAGAGAAAGGAATCCCCAACAGGACGAGGAACGCAGGAAATGCTTCCGTAAAGTCATCCCATGAAATCTTTGAGGCATTACGCAACATCATCGCCCCCACCAGAACCAAAGCTGGCGCGGTGATCGAAGCGTAGCTGCCGACCATCGCGATAATGGGACTGAAGAACAGCGCCAGGAGAAACAGAATCGCCACTGTCACACTGGTTAAACCGGTGCGCCCGCCCTGCTCCACTCCCGCCGCGCTTTCGATATAACTGGTCACTGTGCTCGTTCCCAGTGCCGCTCCGGCGACTGTTCCCAGCGCATCCGAAACGAAAGCCTGTTTCGCCCGCGGCAGTTTTCCATCCTTCATCAAACCCGCTTCTTCCGAGACGCCGACGAGTGTGCCCACGGTGTCGAAGAAAACCATGAACAGGAAAACGACAATGAACGGCCACATCGCCACGGAACATGCGTTGCGCAAATCCATTTTCAGAAATGTCGGGTCTATCGACGGCGGAATTCCAGCGAGTTTCCCGGTGATCGCAAAATGTTTTACGAGGTTGGAATCCGCGGGGGCACTTTTCCAACCGAGTTTCAAGATGACGGCGAGAAACGTCGCTGCGACGACACCGATCAGGATCGCGCCCCGAACTTTTCGAGCGTGCAACGCCACTGTCACCAATAGACCGATAAAAAAGACAATCAGATCCGGTGACGCGAAATGCGGATTCAATTTCACGCCCGTGCCCGGGTCTTTCAAAATCAGTCCCGCGTTTTGCAATCCAATAAAGGCGATGAACGCGCCGATCCCCGCGGCAATTGCGTGTTGAAGGCTCGGGCTGATCGCGTTCATTACGGCCCCCCGCACACCAACGAGGGACAGGACCAAAAAGAGAACACCGGAAATGAAAACCGCGCCGAGAGCCACTTGCCATGGATTCGCAAAACCCGCTGCCGCCGCGGCAGGAATGGCGGAGAAAATAAAAAAGAAGTTCTGTCCCATTCCCGGCGCCTGGGCGATCGGATAGCGCGCGTAAATTCCCATGATCGCTGACGCGAGTGCAGCCGAAAGGCAGGTCGCCGTCGTCACCGCACCGAAATTCATCCCAGTGTTCATCCCAAACATCGCGCCTGACAGCACCGCTGGCTGCACGAAGATGATGTAGGCCATCGTCAAAAACGTGGTCAGGCCGGCAAGGACTTCGGTGCGAACGGTCGTGCGGTTTTCCTGAAGCTGAAAAAGTCGCTGCAGCATCGACGCGAGCGTAACATTCGCGACGAAGCGGTCAAGCGAGCGGCAAACGGTCGCTTCCAAAATGATGCTTTACGCCGCGCAGTTACCGTCGCAAGGTGCAGAAGTCCGAAAATGAATTGGCTGGCACATCTTTATCTTTCCGAACCAACGCCCGCTTTCCGCATTGGAAATCTGTTACCGGATCTCGCGACGCCGCGAATCCTTGCGAACCTCCCCACGAGTTTTCATCGCGGGATTGAATGTCATCGTCGCATCGATTGTTTCACGGATACACATCCCGTGGTTCGATCCAGCCTCGTGCGATTTCATTCCCCGTATCGTCGCTTCGGCGGTATTTTGACCGATATTTTCTACGATCATTTTCTCGCGCGACGTTGGAAGGAATATTCCAGGATCGAACTGGACGATTTTGTGGAACAGATCTATCGCGACTTCGAACTTTATCGCCCCAACCTCCCCTCCGAAATCAACGAACGGCTCGCCCAAATAAAAAACGCGCGCTGGCTGAATTCTTACAGCGACCTGGCTGGCATCGAAGAGGTTTTGCAGCGTCTTGGTTTGAGATTACGCCGCCCCTCGGACCTGGCAGGCGGCATGGCGATCTTAAAGCGGGACTACAATTTGTTTGAGACTGATTTTGAGATCTTTTTCCCGCAACTGATAGCGCACGTCCAAAAGTTAAGTGACTGACTCAACATCCCATTGGAACTCCCGCTTTTCGGGAATTAGAAGCCCGTTTCTCACGTGGGAATCGCATTTCCCGGAGTCAAAATTCC
>CBHTTJ010000274.1:0-5256 GCA_966095605.1 uncultured bacterium
GTAGCTCAATTGGTTAGAGCGCTGCCCTGTCACGGCAGAGGTTACGGGTTCGAGCCCCGCCGCTCCCGCCATCTTCTTAAAGTCAGAACCGTGACTCTGACTTTATAATTAACCCCACCAGTTCCAAAAAGATTCGCCAAATATTCACTGGCGGAAAAACGTCCATAGGGAAGGTTGTGTGTTGAAACCAGCGTTTCAACCAAATTTGAGTCGGAGGTCATTCACTATGACGCAAGCCAAACAAATTCAGACGTTCTCATTTAATGCCCCCTCCGCAAACAGCGTCCAACTTGTTGGTGACTTTACCCATTGGCAAAGCCAGCCGGTCTTCCTGCAACGCCAAATCGATGGTCTTTGGAAAGCGACTGTTCCCCTGGATCCGGGTGTCTACCATTATCGTTTTCTGGTGGATGGCGAGTGGCGTGATGATCCTGAGTGCACGTTGCGCGTTCCGAATCCTTATGGAAGTGAAAATTCCGTGCTGGTGGTCGGGAAAGGGCAGTCCTGAAAACATTGTTCCCCGTTTATTTCCGTTCCGGCGCAATATGTTGAAAGCCGGACCTAACCAAGGTATTTCTTTGCGATGGCAAGAAATGTAAAGCACTAGTCAATCGGTGCGCAGCAGCTTGCCGGGCCAGATTTTAAATTCATCGCACATGACAAACGCTCCCCTTTCGACGAGCACAGACCGCAAGACGATTCCCGTCGCCGCTGAAACATTTGGTGACTTGAATAATCGCGAGCGTTTTATCCGAGCCTGCAATTGTCTGCCCGTCGATCGTCCACCTGTCTGGCTGATGCGCCAGGCCGGTCGTTGCCTGCCTGAATATCGGGCTTTGAAGGAGAAGTATACTTTCGTTGAACTGGTGCAAAGTCCTGAGCTGGCGACGGAAGTTACTTTGCAACCCATTCGCCGATTTGATTTCGACGCCGCCATTCTCTTTAGCGACATCCTCGTCGTCGCCGAGGCACTGGGACAAAGCTACCGCTTCGGTGACGCGGGCGGCATTGAGATGGATTTCCTCATAAAATCGTCGGCGGAAATCGATCAACTCAGCGTTGCCGCGGTGGAAGAACGTTTGAGTTACGAAGTCAAAGCGTTGAACCTGATCAAAACGGCTTTGGCGGGCAAGACTGCCTTAATCGGTTTCGCCGGTTCCCCGTGGACGCTGGCAAATTACATGTTGGAAGGCAGCGTCAAAGAATTTACCAAAGCCAAAGCACTCTTCTATTCGGATCACGCCCTTTTTTGTCGGTTAATGGACAAAATTACCGATGCCGTGACCGTTTATCTCCAGATGCAGATCGATGCGGGTGTCGATGCGGTTCAGATTTTCGACAGTTCGGGTGGCATCCTCGCGGATTCCATGTTTGACGCGGCCTCAGGTCAATGGATGCGAAAGATCATCGCCGCTTTGAAAAGACAGGTTCCAGTTACGGTTTTCTCTCGAGGCTCCAATGGCAGTTGGGACTCCCTCGTCCGCACCGGTGCGCAGGTTTTAAGTGTCGACTGGACGATGAATCTGCACGAGGTCTGGGGTTTGTTGCCAAACAACGTTGGCATTCAAGGGAACCTTGATCCATTTTATCTCAATACGACCCCGCAGGTCGTTGCCGCAGAAAGCCAGCGTTTGTTGGAAGAGATGCGCGATTGTCGCGGGTATATTTTTAATCTTGGTCACGGCGTTCCTCCCACGGCAAAGTTGGAAAACATCGAGGCGCTGGTCACCACGGTTCGCAATTTCAAATGAGTACGCTTCACGTCGATTTAGAGTTAATTAAGAAATACAGTGTGCCGGGCCCCCGCTACACGTCGTATCCGCCCGCCACGCAATTTAAGGACGCTGCTGACCTCGGTGTTCTCGCGGAAAAAATCCGCGGCATGAATGCGAGTGGCCGTGATCTTTCGCTCTACTATCATCTTCCGTTCTGCGAAACGCTTTGCTGGTTTTGTGGTTGTACCACAGTGATCACCACCGATCACAAGGTCAGCGGAAAATATTTGGATTATCTCGACCGGGAAATGGCCCTGGTCCAGCCCCTGATCGACTCGAAACGCAAGGTCAGTCAGCTCCACTTCGGTGGTGGCACGCCGACATTTCTCGCGCCAGATGAATTGCGTCGGCTCGGTAAAATGATTCATTCGCGTTTCGCTTTTTCGGATGATCTGGAAGCCGGCGTGGAAATTGATCCGCGTCGCGTGGTGAAAGATCATATTGTCGCGTTGCGCGAAATCGGGTTCAACCGTGCCTCAATGGGGGTGCAGGATAACAATCCCGTGGTGCAGAAAGCCGTCCATCGGATCCAGCCATTCGAGATTACAAAGCAAACAGTGGAGTGGCTGCGTGAAACTGGATTCAGCTCCATCAATATTGATTTAATCTACGGCCTTCCACATCAAACCCCACAATCATTCGAGAAAACTCTCGATGAAGTTCTGACCTTACAGCCGGATCGTTTTGCTGTTTTCAATTACGCCCATGTGCCGTGGATGAAACCGGCGCAGAAGATTCTCGAAAACCAGATTCTTCCGACACCCGAGACAAAGCTGCAGGTGTTGAAGATGACGATCGAGAAACTGACTTCGAACGGCTACGCCTATATCGGGATGGATCATTTTGCCAAAGAATCCGACGAACTCGCGACCTCGCAGCGTGGAAAAACGTTGCAGCGTAATTTTCAGGGTTACAGCACCCGCGGCGGGACGGATATTTACGCGTTCGGAATGTCAGCAATTTCGCAGGCGGGCGATGTTTATTGGCAGAACATTAAAGAGCTGCCGGATTACTATGCTTCCATTGACGCGGGAAGATATCCCTGGACCCGCAATTACGTTCTCACGCCGGAAGACGAGATTCGGCGCACCACAATCATGCGTTTGATGTGTGATCTTGGACTCGACTACCCGGCCATGTCGAAGGCGCTTGGCATCAATTTCAAAGAACATTTCGCGAAGGAAATTGCGTCGCTCGACGAAATGGAAGCGGACGGTTTGCTGGTGAAAACGCCAGAAGGCATCGCCATTACCGATCTCGGTCGTCTCCTCATCCGCAACATCGCGATGAAGTTTGACGAATATCTGCCGAAACAAACCGAGCGCCGGTTTTCAAAAACGATTTAAGCTGGGCCGTCGCGAATGAGTGAGCCTCAAAAGGCCATGCGAGCTTTCTCCCTCACGCTCACCCTCTCCCGCTGGGAGAGGGGACAGCATTCGCGGACCGCGGCAGCAACGTCGACATGAAAAGACGCCTCAAATCATATCAACACCACACCGAAGATGACCATTGCTGCGGGTCACAGACCCGCGTTCCGATAAGCCAGCTTAAAGCCGCGCATTATGGAGAGGGCCGGGGTGAGGGAGAGCCGTTCAATTCCTCTACGATACCGCTGCGGAAAGGCGCTCGGTTTTTATGAATTCCGTCGCTATCATCGGTGCTGGAATTACCGGCCTCACCACAGCCTTTCGCCTCAAGGAAAAAGGCATTCCGGTGACCGTTTACGAAGCCTCCAGTCGCCCGGGCGGCGTCATTCAATCTTTTCGCCAAAATGGATACCTGGCCGAGTGCGGCCCAAACACCTGCCTGGAAACGAATCCGAAGATTGGCGCCTTAATCCGCGACGTCGGAATTGAAAATCGGAAGCAATACACCGATCCGCATGCTGAAAGCCGTTATCTCGTTCGCGGTGGCAAACCCATCGCGATGCCGAGTTCACCGATTGGTTTCTTCACGACGCCGATGTTTTCCTTTGGGGCAAAGCTTGGGGTCGTCAAAGAAATGTTCGTCGCAAAATCCCCCGAGGGCGTGGAGGAAAGTGTCGCCGAATTCGTTGTGCGTCGGCTCGGACAGGAGTTTCTCGATTACGCCATCAATCCACTCGTCGCCGGGATCTACGCGGGCGATCCGAAACGGCTTTCGGTCAAACATGCCTTTCCAAAACTTCTGACGGTTGAGCAGAAATATGGCTCGCTGATTCGCGGACAATTCCTCGGTGCACGTGAACGGAAACGCAGCGGTGAAGTTTCCAAGCAAAACGCCAAAAAGTTTTCTTTCGACGAAGGCCTGCAGGTTCTCACCGATTCTCTCGCGGCAAAACTCGGCGAGGATGTAAAACTGCGCACAACCGTCACTAAAATTTCCCAGACGGAAAATGGTTGGATCGTCACCGCAAAATCAGAAAGCGGTGAACTTCCCTGGGAGCATTCCGCGGTTCTTTACGCGGCACCCGCTTACAAGTTCAACGACATCGCTCTCAAAACAAACCAGAAAGTCGACGCGTTGCCGTTACCCGACGTTCAGTATCCACCTGTTTCCAGCATTGTGATGGGATTTCGTCGCGAAGATGTCGCGCATTCGTGCAGTGGATTCGGCGCGCTGATTCCCGAAGTGGAGGGATTCAATACCCTGGGCGTGATTTTTTCGTCATCACTTTTTCCAAACCGCGCTCCTGCCGGACATCTTACGCTTACCGCTTACGTGGGTGGTTGCCGCCAGCCAAAGCTGGCGTTGCAGGATAGATCGAAATTGCGGGAATTGGTTCTGGCCGATTTGCGAAAGCTCCTCGGTGTTAAAGGGGAACCAACCTTCGAACATTATTTTGTTTATCCGAAAGCGATCCCGCAGTACGAAGTCGGCTACGGCAAAGTGAAAGACGCCATTGCGTCGATCGAAAAAGCCGCGCCCGGTTTCTTTTTTGCAGGACCTTTTCGCGATGGAATTGCTCTTTCCGACTCGATTGTCTCTGGTGATAATGCCGCCGGTTCGATAGAAACTTATTTGTCGAAAATGAAACCGGTGACATAGTCAGAACAATCTGTCGCATGAGTAAAAAAGGCGTTTTATTAGTTAATCTTGGTTCTCCCGATTCGCCCGCGGTTCCGGACGTTCGCAAATACCTGCGTGAATTTCTCATGGACGGCCGTGTCCTCGATACGCCCTGGCCGATTCGTTATTGCGTCGTCAATTTTGCCATTCTCCCCAAACGTCCTGCTGAATCTGGCAAGGCGTATGAAACCATTTGGACCAAGGAAGGTTCACCGCTGATTGCGATCAGCAAGAAGGTCCATGCGAAGGTGAAGGAACGTGTCTCGGTTCCTGTTGAACTCGCCATGCGCTATCAAAATCCGTCGATTGAAAGCGCCTTGTTAAAACTTTTTGATGAAGACGTGGAAGACCTGTTGTTGATTCCATTGTTTCCTCATTACGCGATGTCGAGTTTTGAAACGGCCGTGGTGCGCGTGAAAGAACTCGCCCGGCG
>CBHTTJ010000275.1:0-5222 GCA_966095605.1 uncultured bacterium
CCAACATGGACCAACAAGCGATGAAGTTTCCCAGCGCCAAAAAGTTCGTCGATTTCCGCCAATTGTTCGACAAAATGGAAGAGGAGATTGATGCGGTCGTCGTCAGTACCACGGAACACACTCATGCTTTTGCGACCATGCGCGCGATTAAGCAGGGAAAGCACGTTTACTGCGAAAAACCTCTGACCCATTCCGTCTGGGAAGCGCGAATCATTGCTGAAGCCGCCATTAAAGCAAAAGTGGCGACCCAAATGGGAACGCAAATACATGCCGGAAATAATTATCGGCGGGTCGTTGAACTCGTGCAAAGCGGCTCTATTGGAAAGGTGACCGAAGTCCACATCTGGGTTTCTCGTGCGTGGGGCAGTGGGGTTCGCCCGACCGAAATTCAACCAGTGCCTGCGGGATTGCATTGGGACTTGTGGCTTGGCCCCGCCCCTGAACGTCCTTTTCACACGGATTACATCACAGGCCATCCCAAATGGTATCAGTATTGGGATTTTGGGGGTGGGACGATGTCGGATTTGGGAGCCCACTATAACGACCTCGCGTTCTGGGCCCTCAAGTTACGTCATCCTTTGACGGTGGAAGCCTTTGGTCCGCCGCCCAGTTTGGAGACTGCGCCCGCTTCCATGCATGTCACCTATGAATACGGTGCGCGTGGAAATATGCCGCCTGTCAAGTTGACGTGGTATCAAGGCACTGACAAACCACAGATCTGGACCGAGGGCAAAATCCCGCAATGGGATAGTGGTCATTTGTTTATCGGTGATAAGGGGATGATTCTTTGTGATTACGGCAAGCATGTTTTATTGCCGGAGAAAGATTTCATTGGCTTTCAACCGCCGACACCGTTTATTCCAGACTCCATTGGCCATCATCAGGAATGGATCAAAGCGTGCAAAACAGGTTCGCCGACAACGTGCTACTTCGACTATTCCGGAGCGCTGACGGAAGCGAATCACCTGGGCAACGTCGCGCATCGTATCGGCAAGAAAATCGAATGGGACGCGAAACATCTTAAAGTGAAGAATGCGCCTGAAGCGGCTCATATCATTCGTCGGGAATACCGCAAAGGGTGGAAACTCACTTGATCTGTCCATGAATCGGCAAGACAGGAACTGGCGGGTCTCCGGTTTGTTAAGCGTCGTCGGACTCGTCGCGTTGATGATCTTCGTTTCTGAGCTGGACGCGTTCGCCAAAGAAACGGCTCCGCAGGATTTTAACGATCCTGACCTTCATCTGTTGGTGGACGACTTCGAATTACATCGGATCACAAATCTGCAACGGGTTCTGAATCGGGTGAAAAAATTGCCTTCACCCGTGCTTACGGCGGACAAGCCCTGGGAGGGGGACCGCGTGCAGGCATGGGGAAGTGTGATTGCCGAAACAAATGGGCTGTTGCGCATGTGGTATTACTCGATGAACACGGAGCGCAAGACGAACGAGATGGACCGTGGAGGCTATTGCTATGCCGAAAGTCGAGACGGCATTCATTGGACCAAACCGAACCTTGGTGTGGTCGAATTTCGCGGAAGCAAGAATAACAACTTCTTCTATTCCTTCTCTCCCGATGGAAAAAATCTCGTCGACGAAGAGCTCGCGCGTAATGGAGCCGGTTTAAAAGCTGTGGACGAATCCGGGAACGAAATCGGCGTCGTGAACAGCGCCGACGGCATGACCGTGGTGCGTGATGACACCGAATTGGATCCACAAAAGCGCTACAAATTGATCGCCAACATGCAGGATCACCGCATGTGGTCACGTTCTTTTCCGGGGAAATATCCGAACGTAACCGCGGAGGAGATTCGTCGCGCGCAGATGAACTGGGGGCATTTCATGGACACCAGTCCGGATGGAATTCATTGGGCTCGTAAACCGCAGCGGATTTCCTCGCCGGTGGTCGGCGACTACATGATGGTGGCGCGTGACTATCGCAATGGACAATGGTGGTTGAATGAAAGAGCCAAGGGCAAAGCCCCACGGAACGCAGCCCTCAGGACCAGCAAAGATTTACTTCATTGGAGCGAGCCGAAAATTGTCTTTGAAACCGATCCACAAAGCGAGGGAGAGGAGAGGTTTTTTGAATGGCATGGTGGTCTGACACCTTTCAATTACGGTTCAATCAATCTCGGGTTTTTGGAAAAGTGGTGCAATGCCGGTTTTGGCAATGGTTGCGAGTTGGTGATGAATCGATCCGGGCAGGAGTGGAATCGGATCGTCCCGGGCCAGAAGTTTTTGGATGTCAGCCCGGAGGGTTCCTTCGACCATTTATTAGTCTATCCGACCCACAATTCACCGGTTCGTTTTGGCGATGAATTATTTGTCTTTTATACAGGAGGGGGCGCGAATTCTCATCCTCAGAGAGGAATGCCGATGGCGATTGGGCTCGCGACGATCAAGTTGGATCGATTTGCCGGTCTTTCCAATTTTCGCGGCACCGACCCGGGTGAGTTGGTGACAAACCCGCTTAAACTCAGTCGTTCACATCTGGAGCTCAATCTCGAACCGCTGGATCGTACCCGGGTCCGTGTGGCGGTTACTGACGAAAAGGGGGAACCGATTCCCGGGTTTACCTACTCGGACTCGCAGGTTGATATCAATATGGACAAGGCTTACACGAGGGTTCAATGGAAAGGGAAAAACCTTTCTGAGTTGAGCGGAAAAACTATTACCCTCCAGATGGAGATTCGTGGTGCAATTCTCTATAGTTTCCGCTTTATAGATTAAATAATTCGCGTTGCTTTTGTGCCACAAGCGTGCAATTTGACTCACCGGAAAAGATGATCCCAGACGAAAAAAACGAATCGCGGTCAGGCGACTCCTCCAACTCACCCCGTTCTTCCTCTCGCCCTCGTGGCGGTGGACGTTCTCGACGCCCCAGAAGGGGTGGACGCGGACGCGGACGTTCTCCTGCCGGTCGCCGTGCGCCGGAGGAAACTCCTGAAACCGTGGAACCAGCGGAAGTGGAACAGGAAACTGGAACTGTTGAGGAAACTACTGTCGCTTCGACCGAACAAACGGCCGCTACCGAATCGGAAAACATCCGCGCCGAATTACAGGAATCGGTGGAGGAAGCGCCCGAAACAATTTCTCCGATGGACGAGGATGCCATCGCTCCAGAACCTGCTTCTGAACGCGAACACGAGATGTTTCGGGAACCGATACCGGAACCTCCCGCAGAACGGCAACCCGAGTATCGCCAACAGGAACGGCATCACTATCGCGAATCGGAACGGCAGCCCGAACCGCCGGTTGAAATTCCCCGGCGTGAAAGAGCGAAGCCGGAATCGGTCACGCAAGCGATTGATCAGGTCAACGAGATCATCATCGATTTGCGGAAAACGCTCGAAGAGATGGAAGAGGTTTTGGAAGTGTTGGAAGACGTGGAACGCCAACAGAAAGGCGACCAGCATGAAATCGATGCCCTGCGCCGCGCGTTGAGCCAGATCCAACGTCAACGCTCTCCCCAGGAACGACGACCGCAGCAGCAGGAGCAGCCGCGCCAGGATTATTCGCCGCAGCCGCAGCATCACTCTCAGCAGCAACATCAACAACATCAGCATCAGCACCAGCAGCGGCAACGTCATCCGGATCGTCAGGATCGTCGCCACGATCAACGGCATCAACGTCATGACCGTCGTCACGACCATCGCCATGATCGTTCGGGTGAACATCGTCACGGACACGGACAGCAGCATCAACAACAGCGTCCTCCGGAGTCACAGGCCGATCAGATGCCGTCAGCGCCCCGCGAGGAACGTCCTCCCGAGGATCAACGTCCGCCGGAAGAACCGCCGCGTGAAGAGCGTCCGTCGCTGGATTGATGCAATCGCCGGAATCAGTTCGGATCGATAAATGGCTGTGGGCCGTTCGACTGTTCAAGACCCGTTCCCTTGCTACGGCCGCGTGTAACGCCGGAAAAGTTCAAATCGGTGGAGACAATGTCAAACCAGCACGAAACATCCGCGTGGGTGAAGTCATCACCGCAGGCTGCGTCGATATTATCCGGACTGTGAAAGTTCTGGCGCTTCTGGAAGCGCGGGTTGGGGCGAAATTGGTTTCCAATTACATGGAGGATTTGACTCCTCCCGAGGAATACGAAAAACAACGCGAGCGGCGGGCGGCTCCGGCGGGTTATCGTCCGCCCGGTTCGGGTCGGCCGACGAAACGGGATCGTCGCAAGTTGAACAATTTTTTGACCTGAGGTGGCGAAGCCAAATTTCATCGAACTCGGCTCCGGCAAAAATGCCGAGCAAATCCCTATCGTCTACGAAGACCGTTCGGTCATCGCGATCGATAAACCGGCGGGCTGGATGCTCGTCCCGTTTTCATGGCAAAAGACCAATCGCAATCTTCAGGCCGCCATTACCTCGAGCATTGCCGCGGGGGATTTTTGGGCCCGTTCGCGTAATC
Organism: uncultured bacterium; assembly: GCA_966095605.1. Lineage (GTDB taxonomy): Bacteria > Verrucomicrobiota > Verrucomicrobiia > Limisphaerales > JACDHS01 > CBHWET01. The sequence goes on from CBHTTJ010000275.1 coordinate 4,417, forward strand.
TGAAATTCCTTCGTTTTGTTCATCGCCTCGACGGCGATACCACTGGCATTTTGCTTTTTGCGAAAAGCCAGGGAGCGGTGGACAACTTCGGCGACCTTTTCGAATCGCGACAGATGGAAAAAGTTTATCTCGCCGTCGTGCAGGGAGCGCCGAAGGAAAACGAATGGACCTGTCGTGCGAAACTCTCACAGGATTCCGCACAGATCGGGAAAATGAAAGTCGATGCTCGAAATGGAAAGGAGAGCGAGACGTCGTTCAAGCTTTTGGAAGCGCGCGAAAGGGCAGGGGACAGAATCTCGCTCATCGAATGTCATCCTGTCACCGGCAGGACGCATCAGATTCGTGTCCATTTGCTCGAGGCCGGCTTGCCGATCGTTGGCGATTCGCTCTACGGGGCGCCTCCCAGCAAAACCATTCCCGTTAAACGCGATTTCCCGTTGGGATTGCGTGCCATTGCACTTTCTTACCAGGATCCATTTCAGCGGCGTCGCATCGAAATTCGCACGCGCAACGAAAAATTTCTCAATCATTTTGGTTTTTAGGGAGAAGCAGACGAAGTGGGGTGGCCTTTACATCTTAACTCAATCGCAGCGCGACGCCTTCCGTTTCTTTTTCTCCATTTGCATTCGGGGACTCCCTGAACTTTTTCGCAGGGATTCAGTTGGTTGAAACTCGCTTCAGACGCTTCCACGTTAAAGCATGGTTCCGGCGTTCATGTTTGCGACGGGCGTGGAGAACAGCAGTCCCACCATCCAGAATGGACGTGTTCGCGTCGATGAGATGGAGAAGTGTGGACACTACGAGCG
>CBHTTJ010000276.1:0-5194 GCA_966095605.1 uncultured bacterium
GAACCGGGGTTCCTTGCTGTTTTCAGGAGATTGAGGTTGTCCGCGAATGCGGTGATAGGGTTTGCCGATCGGAAGCTTTTCCGTCAAAGTTTCCGCCTTCGCGGATCCAACCCAATTCATGAAGGGCTTTTCGGGAATAACTACTTAACGCCCATGATTTATGAGAATCGGAGATTATTTTCGGGCTGCGTGCCCAGCAAAAATACCGATAAAGCAGGAAACGCGGCAGCGCAAAAACTACCTTCCACGAAAATATCAGAAAACGGGGATTCTAATCAGGAACCGAGTTTGTCAAACGGGTTATTGCTGAATCCGTTGGATGGATTCTCTTCCCCATTCGTTGGAACCTGCTTCTTCTTTTGCTGCTGAGGCTGAGGTGTTGGCTCTTCTTCCTGTTGCTCTTCCACTTCGGCATTCGGGTTTTTGGCCCGTTTGTTACGAGGCAGAGGGCTGAGCATGACGTTCAAGCCTTTACCGATCAGCTTTGGCGGGGCATCTGGATGGCCCCACGGGGTAACTTCTTTGATAAAGTTATTCACCTGCTGAAAACCGAATTCCTGGTGGGCCATTTCGCGACCGCGGAAACGGAGCGAAACCTTCACCTTCATCTCTTCGCAGAGAAAGTCGATGGCGTGTTGCAGCTTCACGCTGAAATCATGCGGATCAATATTCGCGCTGAGCTGGATTTCCTTAACGCGATTGGCGTGCTGGTGTTTCTTGGCTTCCTTCTCCTTTTTTGCCTGTTCGTAACGGAATTTACCGTAATCGATCAGTTTACAAACCGGAGGGTTGGCGTTGGGCGCAATCTCGACGAGATCAACGCCGCGGTTACGTCCCAGAGTAATGGCATCGCCAAGGGACATCACACCGAGCTGGCCGCCTTCCGCATCAATGACACGGACTTCACGAGCGCGGATTTTACCATTAACGCGAACGAAGGAGGCGGAATTACCAGGACTACGGGGAGTGAAAGGGCGGTTCAAGGCACCCTCACCAGTTGAAATTTGTTCATGCAGTCTTCAATTACCAATGTGACGGCATTGCCGGTCACAGGGTTTATTTAAGCTCAGACGGTCTATTCTTCAAGTTAAAATTAGTGGGTTTTACGCGCAAAACTTCGTCAGGCAATGCCGGAAGATCGGACCTTCGCCCCGACTTCTCAAAACTTCGCGCTTGAAACTAGTCGTCTTGTTTTCAAGAGTCGACCAGCCTAGGAAACGGAGATATGTATGGCCCGCATTAAACCATTCGCCGCGCTTCGCCCGAAACCATCGCTCGCCTCGAAAATTTGTGAGCTTCCGTACGACGTCATGTCGTCCGCGGAAGCGCGGACGATCGCGAAAGACAATCCGCTGAGTTTTCTTCACGTCAGCAAGCCGGAGATTGATTTGCCTGAGAACATAGATGTTTACGACCCGCAGGTGTACGCGAAAGGCAAAGAAAATTTTGCGAAGCTAATTCGGGACGGCTCTTTGCTTCAGGATTCTGCGCCGTGCTTTTATTTATACCGGCAGGTCATGGGCAATCACAACCAGGTCGGCCTGGTGGCGGCGGCGAGTTGTGAGGATTATCTCAACAACATCATCAAGAGACACGAATTTACGCGTCCGGACAAGGAAGACGATCGGGTGCGCCATATTGAAACGCTCGATTCGCAAACCGGCCCGGTCTTCCTCACGTTTCGTTCCAGGGACGATCAATGGGGAAATCTCGTTTCGAAGACAACGGCTCAAAGTCCAAACATCGATTTCACGGCAAACGACGGCGTGCGTCATACCGCCTGGGTGTTGAAAGACCCATCCGAGATCAAATTTATCGAAGAATATTTCAAAAATATTCCGTATCTTTACATCGCCGATGGACATCATCGCAGCGCGGCGGCGGCACGGGTTTATCAAACGCGCCGGGGAGCACGGGAGAGCGGTTGGTTTCTCACGGTAATTTTTCCGCACAACCAGATGCAGATTCTTCCTTACAACCGGGTTCTAAAAGATTTGAACGGGATGAGTTCGGCGAAATTGTTGGAAAAGCTCGACGCTGTTTTTATTATCAAACAAAACGGCGCGGCTCGGCCGAGTCGAAAGCACGAACTTGGTTTCTACATCGAGGGGAATTGGCTGACGCTGCATTTTCGTCCGCAATTTGCCGCGACGACTGATCCTATTGAAAAGCTCGACGTGACACTTTTGCAGAAATACGTGCTCGGGCCTTTGTTCGGCATTGACGATCCTCGCACGAGCAAACGCATGAACTTCATCGGCGGAATTCGTGGCACGAGTGAGCTGGAAAGGGTGGTGAACAACGGCGATTACAAATGCGCTTTTTCGATGTTCCCGACGAGCATTGAGGATTTAATGACCATCGCAGACGCTGGAGGAATTATGCCGCCCAAAAGCACATGGTTCGAACCGAAGCTTCGCGACGCCATGTTTTGTCACATGATTTGATTAAGTGGAATGCTCTGGATGGCGTAATTTAATTTGTTCGATTGCCCATTCAGCGTGTTCGACAATTAAAGGTTCGGCATCATTTTGGGCTCGTTCGAGCGCCGGTAAGGCTGCGGGGGTTCCAATATTTCCCAAGGCCACGCAGACGTTTCGAAGGAACCCGCGCCGTTTGGTTCGGAGAATAGGGGAACCGGCGAACATTTTTTTAAATTCGGCGTCATCCAGGCAAAGCAGCTGAATCAGATCGGGCGTATCCAGTTCTGCGCGCGCGTGCTGTTTCATGATCTGACCCTCCCTGGCGAAACGATTCCAGGGACAAGCAGCTAAACAATCGTCACAACCATAGATGCGATTCCCAATCGCTTTCCGAAACTCCAAAGGGATTGAGCCCTTAAGCTCAATCGTGAGATAAGAGATGCAACGACGCGCATCCAATTCAAACGGACCTCGAATCGCCGCTGTCGGACAAGCCGTAATGCAACGTGTGCAAGTGCCGCAGCGATTCTTTTCTGGAATATCCGGCGGAATTTCGGCCGTCGTAATGATTTCGCAGAGAAATATCCAGTTGCCGAGATTGCGGCTTATCAGATTCGTATGTTTTCCGACGAAGCCGAGTCCTGCGCGTTGAGCAATATCGCGTTCCAATAGTGGTCCAGTATCCACGTACCACAACGAACGCGCGCCGGGACTCAGTTCCTGGACGTAAGCCGTAAGGAGCTTCAAACGTTCAGCCAGAATGTCGTGATAATCAGTGAACCGTGCATATCGGGCGATAACTCCGGTTGATCGGGAAGGGGGAACGCCCGGTCGGTCATAACTTACGGCGAGCGTAATGATCGCCTTAGCTCCATCCAACACCAATTGGGGATTGATACGCTTAGGCGCGTTCCGTTCGAGCCACGCCATTTGTCCCTGGTAATTTTTTTGCAACCATTGGGTGAATTCCTCGTGATGATCTGGAGGCGTCGCCGTCGTGAAATGACAAGCATCAAACCCTAGTTCCCGCGCGCGTTCCTGGATAGCGGTTTTCACGCCTCACCGCGCGCAGATTGGAATTGATGCAGGACATGCTGCACGACTTCGCGGACAGAACGACGTTCGGTATTCACGAGGACGTCCGCCTGCTTGTAAAACGGCTCACGTTTAGCGAGCAGTTCGCGGATTTTTTCGAGCGGATCGGCGGTTTGGAGCAAAGGCCGATGGGATTGTGTGCGGACACGTTCCCAAATGGTTTCCGGCGAAGCCCACAAGCAGACCACCAGAGCATGGCATTTCAAACTCGCCAGGTTTTCGGGACTGGCGGCCAATCCGCCGCCGGTGGAAATGACAATTCGTTCTTTGGTGGCGAGTTCAGCGACAACTTTTTTTTCCAGGTCCCGGAAAACGGGTTCGCCATGCTGGGCAAAAATCTCGGCAATCGTTTTTTCCGCACGACGTTCGATGAGTTCGTCGGTGTCGATGAATCCAAAGTGCAACTGGTCCGCCAGGCTGCGACCGACCGAGGACTTGCCGGTACCCATGAAACCGATCAGGGCAAGATTCTGTATATGGCGAGTTTTGCTCATCGCTTAAGCGCAAAAGGTAAACGCATTGAATGATTTTGCCACGTGCAAACTCATTCCCAGGCCAAGGGATTGCGGGAACTCGTCGGGCGAGGAGGGCTGGTGAGCTTCCAAAAATAGTAAAAGAGACCCAGCATTACGAAAAGATTTACCGCCTGGGACGCGCCATGCAACGGCCCGAACAATTTCGCCGCGTTCTCTTTTTCTGCTTCAGTGGAGCTTAAGCTATAGCGGGTTTGGTGAAGGGTTTTAAGTTTCGGCTGAAGCCAGACGCCGCCAACCAGAGCGACCGCCAGCAAGCCGACCAAAAGACCAAAGGTAAATCGTTCAAATTTTCGTCCGCGATAGAGCGTTTCCCAGAGATAAAGGACAATAGCCACCGTCGCACAGCCATATTGCAGGTAAAAGAAGCGTTTGAAGAGAATTTGGGCGATCGCGCCGGGATAGAACGGATGTTTGACCAGTTCCTTCATTTCCGGAGAAAAAACAGCCTGGGCCACGCCAAATGTAAAAAACAGGCTGGCACCGAGCCAGACCGCGGCGTTCACAAGACTGATGAAGCGCAAGAATCCGTTCACACAAACACGCTAGAAAAAATCATCGACGCTGCCAAGTGTTTGGTTGGTGATTGCTGAAAGGTCGCGATGGGGGCAAAGTTATGCTGAAAGGATGAATAACGTCGCAAGTTCCTCAATTCGTCCGCTGAGCCGTCGGCGAATGATCGCAGCCATCGTCATCGCGGTGGTGGCCGACGTCGTGCAGTTTGCGGCGGGATTTGTTGGTTGGTTTGTTTTTGACCAGGTGGTCGACATCATTGCGATGCTGATCATGATGCGTCTTCTCGGATTCCATTGGCTGTTATTGCCGACGTTCATTTTGGAGTTTGTTCCATTCGTCGAAATGTTCCCGACCTGGACCGGATGCGTGCTCCTGGTGGTTCGATTGCGAACCAGGCAGCAAAAGGCACTCAAGGAGCTCTCCAAACCGGTTCACGATTCGACGGTGAGATGAATCGCGTGGTCTTTGGTGTCGTCTATGGTGGAGAATGATGCAACGCCGCTCCGGTCGAGTTCCCAATCTTTCGCTGGTTCTTCTTTATGTCGCTTTGCTGATTTTCGTCCGTTCGTCGAACGCGGAGAAGCGTCCCTTGCAGTATATTCTCCTGAATCGACGGCCGGGTTGGGG
>CBHTTJ010000277.1:0-5121 GCA_966095605.1 uncultured bacterium
AACCGAAAAATAAACCGCGGAACATCAAAAACCGGTGGGGCAAAGCTGTCGCTTTTTTTCGTTAAAAGCCAAGTTTCATGTGATCGGAATTACCCCTTTCAAAGAGTGCATTGACTTTTCGTTCGTTGGCCGGTGAGTGGCGGGGCGGTGTTGTGCTCGAGACTCGCGGCGCAAACCATCAGCGCAGCGCCCGGTTTCCGCCACGCTCAGGAACTTCGTCAGGAGTGATCTGTTTATAGAAGGAACAGTGCAGAAAACCTAAGCTCCTTCGGAGCGGCCTGTTTTTGAGGACCGATCAGCAGGTCGTAGGTCGCTCCTACGGAGCTAGATTCTGGATGGATTTGGTTCTATAAACAGGTCACGCCTACGGCGTTTCGGCCCGCCATTCCGGAAATTACTTTTGGCTACCGCTCCAGGACCGAACAGCTGCTGTTTGTTATAACCCGGCTACAAATATCGGGCACGTAGTTGTTAATTAGACCTGATCCTGGGCAGCATTGTCCTCACTGCATTTGTGTCGCCCTACTCGGACAAAGCAGAAGGTCCCACCCGCGGCAAAAATGAAAGCAAGGGACAATGCCAGTTTTGTTGTCGTTGGGGTGATCGGGCGCGTTTCAATGAACGGTGAAGCAGCTGCTTGAGTGACTCTTAGCATCGCGTTCACGTTTGATGCGTTGGTTTGGTATCGTTCGAATGCGATGAAGAGACAAATCGCGCAGATACCAAAACAGGCGATGCCAGCTGTTTTAAGGTTTTGTGGTGTCATAGTGTCCAGGTAACTGGAGAGCAGAAACCGGTCACTTTTCGGTGACCACCCAAACGTTTGCGGAGCGAGGTTGCAACTCGAACCGTAAGGAGGTTTGCGCGCTGAGATTTGCCAGCACTTTTTCGATCATCGCTTGTCGATCTGCTCCGCTCTCGAGCTTGGAGTCAGAATGGAAATTCCAGTGGAGAAGCGGCTCATATTGTTCATTCTGTAGCTTTCGTAGTTCCGCAACGCTCATAACGGATAAATTCAATTGATCGCCCAGGGCGGCGATGAACTTTCCAAAATTTCCGCTACCGCCCCCGGATATGTTCTTGTTCTCGGCGAAAACGTCGATGGTCTTGCCATCCTTCAGTGAAAAATTTCCGCTGGCGACAATGACGCCTCTTTCCATGTTCTGATTTTGAATTTGAATGTTGCGACCCGTTGCTTCTCGCAGGAGTGATTCGAGAGCGGCGGCGCGAGATTCCAGACTGGCTCCACTGCTGGTGACCCAATCGCCGCTGATCTTTAGCTTGAGCAGTTCTTCGGCCCCTTCGAAATCCTTCGGGCGAAGACCCAGGACATTTCTAATCACCTCGCTAAGGGTCGGATCTTCGGTTCTGGATCCGTAAGCAATCGGTCCGCGCCTTCCCTTTTCATCTTCCTTAATGAAAAGGGAATTGGGTGTGGGATCATTTGCGTAGGGCCCTATCAGGTTCTGTCGATAAAAAGCCTCGCGTTCCGGACCAAACGGCCGGCCTACCCGCCGCAGAACTTCTCCGTCGCCCAATTTATAAAGGGCATCGAATCGCGGTCCCCACGACTCTTTTTCCGAGGTGCTGTTATTCGCGGTGGAAGGGGTTCTCGTCGTGGCTTGTGCCCGATATTGCGCGAGTTCTCGCAGTTCGCTGTGTTTAAACTTTTCCGCGGTCACAATCGACGCGCTCAGACGAAGATTCTCTTCGCGCAACGCGGCAATTTGTTTTGCTTGATCCCTGAGGATCGCATTTTCGTCCGCCAGGCTTCGGCGCTGATGCTCTTCCCAGAACAGGAGGCCTCCGGCAGCAATCGCGAATGCACCGACTGCGATTAGTTTTAGTTTCGTCATAGTGATAATTCCGAACAAGGTGGAGGCTGTAACCGTGGAAATTGCGGTTGCTGCCAGGGCGGCTTTGGCGACGCCGGCAACAAATGCGGGCGGCACCACGACTGCGGTCGCCGTCAATGTTTTTGCGAGAGCTGAATTCGTGGACGTAACGCCACGCCTGGCGAGCAGTTTTTGTAGCTTTTCCAACGCGCGATCCACGCGCATGCGGGCTGTGTTCTCGCTTATACGAAGCACTTGCCCCACTTCCCGAAGATTTTTGCCTTCGAAATACCGAAGGATTACGGCAGTTCGGTCTGGATCACTCAACTCATGCATTGCATCGTCCAGAACGGGTTTAAGTTCCTGCCAGGCCGGATCGGCTTCGTTCGAATGGAACAGTTCGTTCATGCTATGAGCTTCTTCCTCGCGATGAACACGACGTTGTTCTGAGCGCCGCACATTGGCGCTGACGAATCGAACGCTGGTATAAAGCCAGCCTGCCAACGTAGGGTGTCGCTGAAGATTATCTGCCTTGCGAGCAAGCTCGATAAAGACCAATTGCGTCACGTCTTGCGCGGCAGTCGCGTCGCCTTTGGTCTCGCGACAGGCCGTTGAGTAGACCAATCCAATATGGCGGCTCACCAACTCGGTGAACGCATGTTCAGCGCGGCTCGCAACAAATTCGCGGAGCAGTTCCTGATCGGTCTTCATTGGCCTTTTATAACAATGTTCGCTGGGTTGCAAAACCGCACAGATGAATCGCTGATTCTGTTTATTGTGCCTGCGATATTCCCCGGATGCGCAGAGTCAGAATTACATAGTTGCTTGAACCAGACGGTTGTTTTCTCATTCCACTCCGCCAGGTATTGCCAACGGAAGAGAGAGGGTCTGACCTTTGGAAATTTCAGTGCGATAGGCCCGCTTTCGCGGATCGCCTCCAAAACCTGCTGGAACTGCTTTCATAACCCTGTCTTGGGAAGGACGAGCTCCCGCGACGTGGAACTCGTCCTTCCGAGTGAACAAAAAAAAAGAACCCGAAAGTGGCCGGGCTTGACCACTTTCGGGCTGGTTCGAAAGGTTCTATCGGTTACAGACGCACCGTCTTGCCGGTGGCCGCCGAACGATCCGCCGCAAAGATGATTTCGTGGGTCTTCATGGCGTCGGCGAGACTGGTGAGCGGCATGTCTTTGCCCGCGTCGGTGGCGTCGAAGAAGGCCTGGAACTGCGTGGTGTACGGATGATCCGAGACGTCGCCGGAATCGAGCATCTTCATCGAGAGATTGCTCCAGGCGTGCTTGTTCGTCTGCAGTTTCATCGAGTGAAACTTGTTGTCGAGCAAACTGCCTTCGCTGCCGCACAAGTGCGTGTGGAAATAGTACGGTTGCAAACAATCAACGATCGCCGCGCATTTGCCGATCTTGCCGCCTTTGAATTTCAAGATCGTGACGCTGCTCGTGGTGTATTCGTACGGCTTGAAAATCTTGCTCTTCGACTTCGTGTCGTAGCTGGTGACTTCTTCGACGTCGTTGCCCATGCAAAGGAGCAACGCATCGAGCGCGTGGCAACCGGCGGTGAGCAACGAACTGCCGCCAGCGTCCTTGCGCGTGTTCCAGCGGAACTGTCCGTACCAGGGTCCGATGCCGTGGTAGTAGTCGACTTCACCGTAGTGCAATTCGCCGAGGAGACCTTGGTCGATGACGGATTTGGTGACGAGGAACTGGCTGGAGTAACGGCATTCGAAGCAGACGCAGGTCTTGACCTTGTTCTTTTTCACGGCCGCTTCGATGGCGAGGCAATCTTTCCAGGAAAGCGCGAGTGGCTTTTCAATGATGATGTGTTTGCCGGCGTTCGCGGCAGCGACAGCGTGTTCTTTGTGTTGATACGGATAGCTGCAAATGGAAACAACGTTGATGCTCGGGTCGTTGAGCATGGCGTTGAGGTCGGTGTAGGTCTTGATCGGCGAGCCCCATTTCTTGCTGACTTCGGCGTCGTCGAGTTTGCGGGAAGAAAAAACCGCAGTGACCTGGGCTTGATTGGTGGCGTTGATGGCGGCGATGTGCGCAGTGGCAACCCAGCCATAACCGATGATTCCGACATTATATTTTTTCACGAGAGTTCCTTTTAGAATTGCGAGCAATGCCACAACGTTTGCGAAAGGTTGTCAAAGTTTTTCAACCCAGGGGCGATGTTGTCCGTAGCGAACTTGTGCGCGATGAAACAACAACGGACCGCGGGTCTGCGACCCGCAGCGATGTGAAGGGTCGAGTGAGATGAAAATATTCAAGCGCGCTGCAACACGAACGTTGCTGCGACTCACAGAGTCGCGGTCCGGGTCCGCCTCAGACAATCCTGCCGTCGCGGAGTTCGAAGCGCTTTTGCATTTTGGCGGCGATGTCGGGAGCGTGCGTCACCACAATCAAAGTGACTTTCTGTTCGGCGTTTAATTCCAGAAGCAATTGCACCAGTTCATCCGCCGACTTGCGGTCCAACGCACCCGTCGGTTCATCGGCCAGCAGGAGACTCGGCTGATTGATCAAAGCGCGCACGACAGCAACACGTTGTCGTTCGCCACCAGATAACTGGCCTGGACGATGCGTGATGCGGTCACGCAATCCAACGCGCTCGAGAAGTTTCTTTGCCCGTTCTTCAGCGCCTTTGCGTAACGATTTGTCCGCGATCGTTGGCACGAGGACATTTTCAAGAACGTTGCATTGCGGAAGAAGATGGTGGGCTTGAAAAATGAAACCAATCTTTGTGCTACGAACGACAGCGGTCTGCACGTCGTTCAACCTGGCGAGGTCCTGTCCATCGAGCAGAACCTGCCCGGAGGTGGGTGAATCCAAAGTGCCGATAATATTGAGCAGCGTACTTTTGCCGGAACCAGAAGGACCAACAATGGCAGCGGTATCGCCAGCCGAGAGATCGAACGAAATAGTCTGCAGCACCTGAAGCTTTACGCCTTCACCCGAGTCGTAGACTTTGCTGACATCCTTCAACTGCAGCAGGTTTGTGTTCGAACTCATCAAAGGAAGAGAAGCAGAAAAGCGTTCAACGTCAAATCCGGATTGCCCTGGAGTGGGGACGTCCACGTCCCCAGAAATAGAGCGGTTGCCAAAAGTAATTTCCGGAATGGTGAAGCGGGGAGCCGGGCATTGCGTCGTTGCTCGCTCCTTACAGGTCCATGAGGCCATGCGCGTCACTCGCGCCTAGCAATGCCCGGTTCCCCGCTTCAGCCGCAGGCCGGGGTGCTTTTGTTTTTTGGCTTCGTTGTCGGTCTCGGCAAGAT
>CBHTTJ010000278.1:0-4980 GCA_966095605.1 uncultured bacterium
GCACCCCGGCTCTCCGCTTCACCATTCCGGAAATTACTTTTGGCAACCGCTCTAGCACCCTATTTTTAGGGCATAGAAGTGCAGTCATTCTTCCGTTATTAATAAAACTTCCCCCTGGTATCAGATAAACCGACCGCGGCGTTGCGTCGCGTTCTAAATCCAATCCATAAAATGAAAAAGACACTTAGCCTGCTATTCGGTGCATGCTTACTGGTAGCTGCCAATACAGTCCACGCCACGACGGGGTTCCTGAAAATACACATGATCACGGTCGGAGAGGGGCGAGCTGATTGTTTCCTGATTGAACTCCCGGATAACACCAAAATGGTTGTCGATATCGCGGATGGCTACGCCACTACGCTGATTAACAAGCTGAACGCCCTCGGATTCGGCGGCGGGATCAAATACCTGGTGGGCACGCATGAGCATGTCGATCACATCGGCGGGATGAATAACTTCATCAACGCCTTCAACATCAACAACTCGACAATCTATTATCCAAAGGGGGCGGTCAATGCGACCTCCAGTTACTACAACGACATGGTGAACGCCTGCAATAACCACGGCCTTTCGATCACGAAGCTGAAAGCCGGCGACTACATCATCAACACCACGTATAACAGCAAGCCATTCAAAGTGCGCTGCCTCAGCCCCGAGAATTACAAAGTCGATGGCGGCAGCGATGATTGGAGCGCTCCGAATGAAGCCTCGTTGGTTCTCAAAATCACCTATGGCTCCAAATCGATTTTGATGCAGGGCGATACCTATGGCTTCAATGAAACAGCCATCCTCGCGGGACCCTATGCGGGCGAGATCAACCTCTGCCAGGTGCTGAAAGTCGGACACCACGGCTTGCAAGCCCCAGGCGGCGTCATCTCTTGCTCTGAAGCTTACCTCGATGCGGCTGGCGTCAATAAGGCCTTTGTCACCGACGGAAATGTTCAGCCGATTCATTCCACGATCGTCGCGCGTCTCCAGGCGAGAAACATTCATTATTGGTCTTCCGGCGCCGGCGACGGTTATGCCTGGTTGAGGACCGACGGCTCTTCGAGCTGGGAAGAAAGCGAACCACCCCAGTGGCCTTGATCAAAGCGATTTTTCAGGTGGGGCAAAGCGGCAGCTTTGCCCCACCATTTATATAAAGGTGTCGTCCCCCCAATGCCGATTATCGCGCGAACTCCAGCACCGCCGTAATCGCGTAATGGTCAGAAGCGAACCGTCCTTGTGGAAGAACGTGCTCAATTGTCGCTGACTCGGCTTTAATCTCAGGCGTGTGAAAGATAAAATCGATGCGTGAACCGCGCGTGACGTCTTTGAATCCGTTAAAGCTCGCTTCCTCCGGAGAACGCGTCGGATGCAATTCGCGATAGGAATCCAACAGCCACGGCTTTACACCCTCCTTGCGATTCATCAACAGCTTATAAGCAGGGGAATCTTCATGGAGATTGAAATCTCCCGTCAAAATAATCGGTTTGCCTTTCGCCAGTTCAGGCAGCTTTTTTACCAGCATACGGGCTGAGTTTTCCCGCGCGAGAACGCCCTTGTGATCGAAGTGGGTGTTGACGAAAAGGAATTCGCGGCGAGTGACTTTGTCCTTGAGACGCACCCACGTGCAGACGCGAGTGATGGCGGTATCCCACGATTTGCTTCCGGGGACTTCTGGAGTTTCAGAATACCAGAAATCGCCGTTTTTCAGTTTTTTAAACCGGCGCTTGTCATAAGCAACGAGCGCACGTTCGCCGGCATTTTTGCCATCGTCACGACCAACACCGACGAAGTCGAAGTCGCGCTTCAGCCGGCCAACGATATCCTGGTATTGATCCGGGCGAACCTCTTGAAAGCCAATAATCGCTGGCGCCATTCGATGCACCTCGTCAAAGAAAACTCCGCGGCGCAAGTCCCACGAATTCGTTCCGTCATGCGGGTTGGTACAACGAACATTAAACGACACGATGCGCAACGCTTTCGATTCGGCGGCGTCGACCTGGAAAAGGGGAAAAAGCGCGAGCAACAACAATGCAATCGAACGAGCCACTTTGATCATCGCTGCGAAAGACGAACCGAAGCCCGATGAGGTTTCAAAGAGGGCTGGCAAAGTGCAACGCCACCTCGGTCACCTCGGGGTTTGAAGTGTGATCCCGAGCGCATTGCGAAAAAAGTCAGAGCGGACTCACATCCGCTGCTACACAAAAAGAGCCGCCCGCGATTTCTCACGGACGGCTTTGATCTCAATCAGGACAAAGCGGCAGCTTTTCCCCGGAGTTGGTAGGGACGCCTCGGCGAGGCGTCCCTACCGAGTTTACGGTGGCCGTCTGCTAAGACTGCGTCGCGATCGTAATCACGTCCGACACCGGCGATTCACCGCCGTTGTTCACGGCTGTGACGTAGATGTCGACGCTCGAATTCGCGGGCAGATTCTCGATCGTGAAATCGAGGTCCGCAGGAGAACCGACCGCGGTATAATCACCTTCCGCACCATGCACCTTCATCCAGACGCGGTAATACGAGGCGCGTTGAGCCGCTTCCCACTTCACCGCGGCCGCCGTTGGTCCGATCAAGGTGACTTTCACACCCGTGACTTGCTCCGGCGTTTCATCCGCGCCCGGCATATTAAAGCCGAACTTCATCCAGCGCGCATCGAGTGGTCCGAGCTGCATGCGCAATTCCTGGTAAACACTGCTGATGCGTTTCTTGAGAGCTTCGAACTTCTCATCACGGATCGTGATCATCGACTCGATCTCCGCTTCCTGCGAGACGATGGCTGCCTGCGCTGCGAACAACGCATCCAGCAATTCCTGCGCGCGGGCCGCCGTGATCACCGTGCCGACCTCCTGCGTCGGATTAGCCGTGAGATGCGTCTTGATCGCTTGCAACATACCGGTCGTATCCTCCAGAGAGTCCGGCAATGCGAGGGAGCCATTTTTAAAACCCAGCGCTGTAAACAGCTCTGAGAATTCTGTACCCCAGATCATCTTGAACACATCGCGAGTACCACGAATGAACGTGATGCTTTCATCGAGTTTCCCGAGCAAGGCGGTGCGACGGATCGCCTTGACTTGTTTTGCTTGTTCATGGTTGCCGCAAGCCATGATTTGGTTAACCAGGTCTGTATTGATATCCGCTACCGGATTATGCGGCAGCGTGATGCCGGCATTGACCTCCGTGATGCCGGCCACGATTAATTTGCCCGCGTTAAGGGCTGCATTGATCGTGAATATTTGTTTCTGTTTCATATGTTTTACTTTCTCTTTGTGAGATCATCCGCCTTAAGTCTTCCGACCTCGACATCCGACCTCGTTTTACTAACTAACTGCTGTCTTCCGACATCCGGCTTTTGCCTTCCGTCCTCCGACTTCTCACTTCACGAAGCACATCGCTGTCGGCCCAAACGTTTTGTTTGTCAGCCCGCCACTGGGTGGGTTTTCTAGGTCCACTCCGGTCTTCGTGTGTTCTTCTGAACGACTCGCGTTCGATTGAACGTGAAACAGCATTCCAGAAAATCAGGCCGGGGGGTGATGACAAGATTCCGACGAAATGTTGTCACCACCTTGCACCCCTGATTCTATTGATCGGAATTGAGGTGACGAAAATATCCCTTGACGAAGGGTTATCAGAAAAAGGAACCAAAAATGGAGCTACAAAAGGCTCAAAGAGCGGCAGTTTGAACGCCAACGGCGTTCCATCATTCAGCCCAGGGTTGTGAGGAACGAGCTACCCTGGGTATTGCCCCAATAAATTCAATCAACTCTGAAGGAGTTGCATCCTGGACGCATACAGCAAGAATTCCCGACAATTCATGGTCGTTTGTCAGTTAATACAACGCTGTCAGCGTTGGAACCTTTTATTTACCGTTCCCAGGGTAGCTCGTCTGACTCGCAACCGCTGGGCTGAATGATGGAACGCCGTTGGCGTTTCGGATAGGTGAAGTTTTTCCTCCTTATCCCCCGCCGCAAAATTATTTTTGGCAACCGCCCGAAATTCGATATCGTCCGCGGCCATGACTTTTAGGGATTATCTCGATAAAATCAGGCAGGGCGTTTTCCAATACCAGACCCCACGACTCAAAAAACGCGGTGAAGAACTCTTCCCACTCCTCGATCAACCGGATCACCAACCCCACCACGGAAGGATCCGTCGCCTCATTGAATGGCTTGTCATACCGCCGACGCTCTGGTTAGTGGACTACGTCGGCTTGTCGAAAATCATCGCGCGCCGCCTCAGCCAAAAGGAACCAATCGACCCGCGCATGCTGGAGTTGATCGATGAATTGGAAGAATTACCCGGCCCGGAAGAACAGGCGCACGCCGTCAAATGTGAAACCACCGCGCAATCCGGTGACTACGCCAAATTCCTGCGCAACCCCGAAAAATATCAAGCCATGGTCAGCCGCGTGGTCGAAGATCCCAAACGCATCGCGCATTGGAACCGGATAGAGAAACTCTTTAAGCTCGGCAAATTCCGTCATCACAGCAAAGGCGTCATCCGCCGCACGCAATATCTGGAACGCGGTGTTCCACCCGAGGAATTTTATCTGACCGACGCTTCCGACGAAGAACGTTGGCTCTTCAGAGCAATTTTTGATCTGTACTGCAGTAAATATGGACTTTTCGGGATGAAATTTAGTGAGGCCCTCGTCGAACACCTCACCATCACCCGCACGCGATTCAACACCATTATCTCCATTCCGAACTGGTTGGCGGTTGCCCGCGACGACATCATGTGGGAGGCCGTCATGGACACGCATTGGAATCCCGACCGCACGCGCCAGGGCCCGAAAGCGAGCGGGAACGAACTGGAACGCCTGGAAATGTTCCGCCGCCTCGACGCCGCGACCATTCAGGCCAAGTCAGAAAATCTTCAGGGCGAACCTTTCCGTCGCCGTGTGGAAGAACTCGCCCAGCGTCCGCACACCGACAAACGCATCCACATCCGCTGGCAGAATGAGATCAAGAAACTGAAGGAGAAAGGGCTGTTGTAGAA
>CBHTTJ010000279.1:0-4969 GCA_966095605.1 uncultured bacterium
AGGCTGATCCGAGCAATCCGTAATCATAAACCGAAGAAACTTCACAACCCCTCCGCGGCGAAAACTGCGGAGGGGTTTTTTGCCAATAACCGAAAAACGTAAAACCATGTCCCGTTTTAGTGTTTGGCGGACATATACATGAGGATGGTAAAAATAATGTAACGAAAATCCGAACGAACTGTCGGATATATGTAAATGAGCGAAACTTTCGAACAAAGTTGGGTTTATAAGAGTCGGAAGGGACGTTCATGAGAGGCATTTTTCAACTGGCGGTAATCTTTTGTTTGGCATCCTCGGTCTCCTGCAAACGAAACGATATTCCCGCTCTTGATGACGGGAAAAAGTTGCAGGCGGATTGCGTTCGCTTGATACTGCAATATCCGCAAGGCCCCATTTCATCGACTCTCTGGCCCAATTCCATCAAAGAACTCAAACCCATGAGTGTTATTCGGGAAGAAAATAACATTCGGATTCTTCTCAAGCACGAAGACGGGAAATTCAGCGTCGGTTATCATGTTTATTCCGACCCTCAGCTTGCTCCTTCCACCCAAGGCGTTTGGATTCAAAAAACAAAGACCAGGGGAGTTTATATTTATAAAACGGCTTATTAACAGTTATGACTTTTTCGGCACAAAGGCGGGCGTTTACATTAATTGAGCTGCTCGTGGTCATCGCGATTATCGCGATTCTTGCATCGCTGTTATTGCCTTCGTTGACCAAGGCAAAAACCAGCGCCAATAAAACGAGCTGCCTCAACAACGAAAAGCAAATGGCCGTGGGGAGTCAGGTTTACGCGGATGACGACGACCGAGGTGCATTTACGGGTGTGGCCAATTTTAAAGATGATGATCTGAACTGGTTGTTTCCAAACTATGTTGCCGGCTTGAAGGTGATGGTCTGCCCTTCGACACGCAACAAAATCGATGACGTCCGCGATCCCGTTCCTGTTGTTTATCCTCCGAATCTGAGCGAGAACTGGACGAGCTTGACCTATAGCGAACGGTTGCATGGAAAAGGTTTCATTATTTCAGACCTGCAGCAACCCGCTCCTGGTGGACGTAATGGGGACTTTGGAGGTTCGAGTTACGAGGTCTCTGGATTTTTGAATGGGGCATGGGCTCTTGGGACATCGAATATTCGGAAAACGCATTCTACCGTTAACAATTACACCTACAAACTGGTGGATGATTCGTATCCACCCTCAATAAGCATCGCCGGTCAGGTAGGGGGCCCTGCGGATATTTGGATATTTTACGATGCAGACGAACCGGGATTCATGGATGGTTCGCGGCCAAATAACGACTTTCCAGATGCTGGAGATAATCACGGTGCCGCCGGTTCCAACGTGAGCTTTGCCGACGGTCATGTCGCCTGGGTTCCACAAAAGCAGTTCCTCGAAAGTTGGTGGCGTGGCACGGATGAAGACCACACCTATGTGTCGCCCTGATACCGTCGCCGCGGTTTCGTGTTACATTTCGGGCAAGGAGGGAAGATGTCGAAAAACGTTATCATTATCGGCGGTGGCATTGCTGGTTTAACAGCCGCTTCTGAACTCCACGATTCTCATGTAACGCTACTGGAAGCACGGAAACGATTCGGCGGCCGTATCTGCACCATTCACTCTGGCAGTTATACTTTCGAGCTTGGCGCGGAGTTCGTTCACGGACAAAACAAACCTCTTCTCGAAGCCATTCACGCCGCGCAACTCGCCACACACGAAGCGTCGGATGAAAATCAAATTTTTCATCACGGACAACTCAAGCCAATAGAAGTTTGGAATAATTTTAGTGAGTTGACCCAGAAGATTGATCCACGCGCTCAAGACCGTTCGTTTCTTTCTTTCTTGGATCAGCAATTCATGAAGGAAACAGATCGCCGAATGATGCTGGCGTTTGTCGAAGGCTTTAACGCTGCTGACGGCGCAAGAATCAGTGCCCATTCTATAAGGCGTGCTGAATACGCAGCGGAACAGATGGAAGGAGACGTTCAGATGCGTCTGGAGCGGGGCTACTCGGACCTCGTTGATTTTATGGCCGCAAAAGCACGGGCGAGTGGTGCTACGTTACTCACCGAAACCGTTGTTCGAGTGATTCGGTGGAGTCCAGGTCAAGTCGAAGTCACCGCGACACGACACGGCAAAACAGAAACATTTCACGGCGATGCAGCGATTATCACCTTGCCGCTCGGGGTCCTGAAGTCTCGGGACGTGCGATTCGAACCTTCGTTGCCTGCACATGAAGAGGCGATCGCAGGTCTGGAATTTGGCAACGTGGTGAAGATGACTCTTCTCTTTCGCGAAGAATGGTGGCCCGGTGCGGACTTCGGTTTTATTCATGCCTTGGAGGAAGCATTCCCAACCTGGTGGAGTGATCCGCGTGGACCAATATTGACCGGTTGGGCAGGAGGGCCCAAGGCGGACGCGCTCGTGGATCACTCAGAGGAACAGCTCAAGGATGCGGCGATTAAAATCCTTGCCAAAATTTTTTCCGTCAAACCGGCGTTCGTCGAGGCGCAACTGCTTTCGGTGCATACGCATAACTGGTGGAAAGATCCGTTCTCTCGGGGATCCTATACTTACATTCCAGTTCGTGGATTGTTCCTGCCAAAACAATTGGCCGCATCCGTAGACGGGACTCTTTTCTTCGCCGGTGAAGCCACTGCCTTAGATGCACAAATGGGCACTGTTTTTAGTGCCCTTGAAAGTGGACAGCGTGCTGCGAAGGAATGCCTTCATGAGCAAGCAGCCGTCTCGGTCGATTCATGATTACGAGTCACTTGTTCAGTGCTCTACGCCTCGGGACGCATCTCGGTTTTCTTGGGCGCTGCCTTGGTCGCCCGTTGCCATGAATCGTACCAATCCGGTGGAAGAAACTTTTGGGCAAAGACATGGCGAAGGGGGCCCAGCTTATACACCTCGCGATATAGATGTTCCTTTTCCGCCCAAAAATCCTCCACGAGTTTCAACTTCTCTGGGGTCCATTCTTTTTCCTTTGGTTTGCCGATGGCGCGATCCAGACGTTCGAGGTTCAATTTGCTACGCCAATGTTCGAGTCTCCATGTCGGCTGGACGCCTTGTGAAAGTTTTTCGAATTCCTCGGCAGCCGCCGGAAGTTTGACATTTTTCCGCACGCCCCACGCTGCGATCCAATCAGCCCATCGAGTTGCACTTTCACCGGTGGCCGCGTAGTAACGTCCTGCGTAATGGCTTAATACGGCCTTGGCATCGGGAAACTTCCCGCTGCTGATCCCTGCAAGCATTGCTTTGTTGGCATCTTCAAAAATGCCTTCGCTGTACGCTTGAAAACCGTCGGCACCCTGCACGGCAATATCATTCAATGTTTGTGGAATGCGTTTCGGCGCCACCGTGGCGCCCCATTTTGCATAGATGTCGTTGAACTTCCGTGTATCAGCGTAGCCATTGTGAACGAACGCAATTTTTTTGCAGCCTTTGGGAACGTCGACGTTCTTAAAGCGCGTCTGTTCGTATTCGAGATGAAGGGTGATGCCTTTTAACCAGCCGGGAGCGTCCTTTGCAGCCCAATCGTTGATGATCGTGTGTTCTTCAGGAGTCCACCACCAGGAACAATACCAAGGTTCAATTTTGGGATGATGCTTCTGCGCGATGGCCTGAATTTCCTGCGTGAGTCTGGCAAACGTTTGAATCCATGGCCTGCATTGTGAACAATCGCAGCCACCGTAGTCGTACGCGAATGCGGTCCATGCGCTGAATTGTAAGCCGCTTTCGGCCAAATCCCGGAACCACAGTTCGGCATTGGAAAGAATCAGTTTCCGTCCGTCAGGTCGACTCGGACATACCAATTGCCCGAAAATTTTCGCACTTTTGGTTGCAGCGATTTCCGGTCGCAGTTGATCGAGATAAACGTGGTTGGGTGTCAGGATCAAATTCAATTCCATTCCGAGCTGCTGTGCGGCGACGAAAGCCTTTTTCTTTCGTTCCAGTTGTTCCCGAGCCAAATCCCAGGTTGCGTCGGAGGCGTAAGGATTGCGGACATCGGTCGTCGTGAGCCAATCAGAATAGCGATTGAATCCCCACCATTTCATTTCGGCCAGATACGCCTTCATCTCACGCGGCCACATGGCTTCGTAAGAGTTTCCGAAATGCGCGGGGCAGTAGAGTTCGCGAATCGGAAAGATTTTTGCGGCGATCGATGGAGCAGGGGAATTTGCTGAAGCTTTCGCCAGCCAACTCAGTGAGGAAAGAGACGCGGCGGCAAGAGTACCTTGCTTGATCGCCGAACGACGGGAAATTTGCATCGCAAAGAGTTAAACTAAATTTGGCTGCTTCTTCAATCCGTTCATTATGTTTGTTCCGTTGCGCTGAGGCACATGTCGATTAATATTTGTCGGATTAGCAACACGAATCGAAAACGAAAGATATGCAAAAAATCACTTCATGTTTGTGGTTCGATCGCCAGGCAGAGGAAGCGGCAAAGTTTTACACATCCATTTTTAAAAATTCGAAAATTGGGAAGGTCACACGTTATGACGAAGCCGGGTCAAAAGCTTCGGGGCAACCTGTTGGCTCTGTGATGACGGTAACCTTCGAACTGAACGGACAGGAGTTTACGGGGTTGAACGGCGGACCGATTTTCAAGTTCACCGAGGCGATCTCGTTGGTCGTGAACTGCGAGAACCAGCAGGAAGTGGATTACTATTGGGAGAAACTTTCCGCGGGAGGAGAGGAAGTGCAATGCGGATGGCTGAAAGACAAGTTCGGTCTCTCCTGGCAGATCGTTCCCACAGTGTTGCAGGAATTAATCAGTTCGTCCGACTCCCAGAAATCGCATCGCGTCATGGAAGCGATGTTAAAGATGGTCAAACTGGATATCGCAGGTCTTCAGAGGGCTGCTGAAGGAAAATAGGCGACGGCCTAAACCTTTTCGATCAGTGAACCAAAATTCACCAATCCGCGTTGGAAACGGTTTTTCGTGAATGAAAATACACCAAA
>CBHTTJ010000280.1:0-4938 GCA_966095605.1 uncultured bacterium
GGGGTCTTAGCTCAGTTGGTAGAGCGTCTCGTTCGCAATGAGAAGGTCAGGGGTTCGAACCCCCTAGGCTCCACCATTCAGAAACCAGCGCGCTCACCACTCAAAGCGCGCTTTTTAATCGGTGGAGAGGTGGCTGAGTGGTTTAAGGCACCTGACTCGAAATCAGGCGTAGTCGCAAGGCTATCGTGAGTTCGAATCTCACCCTCTCCGCCACTTTCCCGCCTTGGGCTACGAAGCCTTCTTTTCCAGCGAAGATGTTCCTGGCTCCGCCAAAATGCTTGCGATATCCATCTCGATTTCTTTGACCCAGTTATGAACCCACGCTTTCGGAGCTGATGGGCTGGTCGTCAGCTGCGGATGGGCCTGGATGAGCAAGCTAAGGCGGTTTTGGAAAGTGACGCAGCCGGTCCCAAGATGTTGGCAACGCAATACGGGCGGACAGAAAAGCCAATCTCCATCACAACCCGGTTGCGTAAACTTCTTCTCCTGGTCCCAATCGCCCAGGTTGGAAAATGCGCCAATATGCCAGACCGGCATGTAACGTTCCGAATCGACGAGATAGCGGAGGATACCGCGGCTTAAGAAGCGGCTGGAATCATAAGCGTACCAATTCGCCCAGTGATTTCCTGAGTTGAGGGCTGTATAGATTTTTTTGTGAACGTCCTGCAATGTGTCGTAAGACGCCACCCGCAAGGTGATAAAACTCGAATGATTATCAACGTCGACTTCACGAGTGATCTTGCCGCGTAAATTCACCGGGATCATCCAGGGAATAATCGCCGCTTCATCTTCGAGGTAAGGTCGGATCGCCTTGGTCAAATGTTTGACCAAAAAGGAATTCACAGTAATACCGGCTTTGCGGCAAACGCGACGAATCTGGGTCGTGGTTGCTTCACTGAACACATGCCACGCGGCAGCCGTCGGGGCCTCGGTTGCTGTGCTCGGTTTGGTGGAACCTTCCAGCTTTCGCCATTTCAGTTTGTGCTTGGGTTGAAAAAACTTCGGCACTGTCTTCAACACCGCCAGGCGAGACGGTTCCGATGGATGCTTGATCTGTGGCAGGCGACAGAGGTCTACGCCACGCTTGCGCAAAATTTCGGCGAATCCACCAATTCCATCCACGGCGCTGTGTGGAAGGAATATCCACTCCGGTTCGGTTGAACCCGGCGCGAGACGGCCGAAACGAATACCGATGTATTCACCGGATTCCTCGGCGGTTTGGAACCATGGCTTGATGGGATCGAATGCAGGCATAATTAAATGACGGGAGTTGAAATTGCCTTTGACACGTAACGTGCCGAAAATACGCGACCTGCGGAGAATTCCAAGCTCTTCCGCAATTTGTGTCTGTTTTCGCGCCAGCCGTGTCCCGGTTTAACACCAAAAACACTTTCCACTCTCTTTGTTTGCGAGACTAAGGCAAATCGTATGCCAACCGTTACTTCTCTGCGGGTCCTTGAAGGTTTTTGTCCATCCACGCCAGCATTTTGACCCACATTTCCGGCAGGTATTTATGGCCCAGCCCCGGATAGACCTCGTTGCCGAAGGATGTTTCTGCGTTGTAGAGATGATAAATTGGTTTTACGCGGTTTTCGATTTCTCTAATGCCATCGATCGGAGAACCGCGATCTGCATCGCCGGTCATAAATAAAACAGGGCGCGGAGCAATGCATGCGATGATCGCCTCGGTGTCGAGGTGATTCAGCATGCCCGGAACGAAGTAATAGATGCCGTGGGCAGGGAGTGCATCGTGCTGCAGGAGATTTTGATAACGTGTCATGCACGCCACCGGGACACCCGTTTTAATGCGATCATCGAGTGCCATCAACCACCACGATCGCGTTGCACCGAGGCTCATTCCCGTAACGCCAATATTTTCCGGATCCACTTCTGGTCGAGATAACAAATAATCCACGGCCATTTGGTCGTCGCGCACCATCATTCCCCAGAGTGTCCGGCCGATCCATAAATTGAACTTGCTCGCGCTCAGTTCGCGCGCAGAGCCGAGACCCGTGACGACATTTGTCGAAGGAAAAAGACCGGCTGGTCCTTGATCATTCCGTTCGCCGAAGCAATACGCGTCGATCGCGATAACAATATAGCCCCGTTTCGCCAGGGTCGGCCCGGGAGGTTCCGGGGTGTGGTTTGCCTGGAACAATTCTTCTTTGCCGATCTCGTATTGGCCGCCGTGCCAATGACAGTAAAGAATTGCCGGCAACTTTTTCTTCTGGATTTTTGGAAGCAAAAGATAGCCCGGTACGTTCGCGCCGGCCTCGTTATCGAATTGAAATTTTTCGCAGATATAATCGCCGCGATCTTCACGAAAAAGCGTAGTGAATTTCGGAACCTTTGGCCGCGCCGGAAGTTTCCCAAGTAATTGCCATAATGTGTCGCGGATTTCCTGACGTTGCTTCTCCCATGCAGAACGTGTTTTCGGTGCGGCGAGTGCTGGAGCGATTTCAGCTTTCGCAAGCCAGTTGGCCGTGAAATTCGTCTGCGCTGACATAGAAGCATTCATCAGAAGAAGAAAAGCAAAACAACAAGAAGCAGCGACACGGCGCCAGCGGGTTTGCATCACCAGAGTTTTAGGGAGTCGGTTAAAACTGCCAAGCATTTATCGATTCCTTTCACGCCATGTCGTGTTCAGGATGCTTCCAGTCATGACTGACTTATTTTGCCGTGGAGGATTTATGCCAGACATAGATGCACGAACCAAACCGGCGAAAAAGCGTAGTAAAAAAGACAGCTCACCTCGCAAAAAAACTTTGGCGAAGAGCGGACTTGGAGCCCGCGCGTATGCCGAAAAAGAGCGACGTCCACGGAAAACAGCGATGAGTAACTGAATTATCCTTGAGCCCATTTCCGCATCGCTGTTTTTAATTCAACCGCGTTAGGGCGGTCGTCGATGTAATCCGCTTCCCAGAGCAAGATGTGATTGGCTCCCACATTTTTCGCGACGGCGGTGGTCTGATTGAAATCGGAAACGCTGGAAGGCACCCAGCCGAAGGTCCACACATCGGCTTTATTTTCCGTCTCTTTTTGCAGGTCGCGGGCCGCGAGTTCAGCGTTGCCGCCGTCGCGATAATAACCCGCAGCCAACGCCGCATCGATCAGCCCTTCTTTGGCCCAGGTTTTCACATCCAGCAATAAGCCACGCAGGTTGCCATCGATTTTGTTTTGTTCCCCACGATAATGCCATGGATGGCCGACGAGCGCGGCCACTGGCAATTTCTTCTTTTGTTTGCGAATTAATTTATGCGCCTCGCGCATGAATTCTGTTTGCGGCTCGGCGCGGAGCCGAACCCAATCCTCATTGGAGTTTGGCACTTCCGTTGCCACCTTTTTGAAGCGTTTCTTGAAGTTTTCCAGGTTCGGCTTTTCGTAACCATAATTGGCCACGCCTTCACTATCGTTCTGCGGGTTATCACGCACATCACCGGTGCGAATCCAATCGAGGAGAAATCCATCCAGATTGTAGTTAGAAAGCAGCTCCTTCAAGAGCGCCAGCTTGTACTTCCGGACTTCCGGGAACGAAAAACTCAATTGCGAATAGTATCGAGTGCCATCCCGTTTGTGCCAGCGAAACTCCGGATGCGCTTTGGCGAACTCGCTTTGCAGACCCCAGCCGTGATCGTCTTCGTTGATGGTCACCCACGCATAGATCTCGAGGCCGATTTTGTGACCGTAACGAATCGCAGCGGCAAAGGAATCAAAGTGGGCATAGTCCATGGCGGCAAATTTCTTCAACAGCGCCAGCCTTTGTTCGTCTGAATAATTGGGGTAGTAACGTCGAAACAACGCCTTATCAGGCTCTGTCTGCGGACTCCAAAAACTGTCCTCATCCCAAACGCCGCCGGGCCGCATCAGCTTGCTGTTGTATAAGGATCGACCTCCATCCGTGACGCGCCAATGGACTTTGGTCCACCCCGCTTCTTTGCACATATCCAGCATGTGCTGAACGCCAGCTTCTCCCCACGCGATCTTTGGTTTCAGCATCCAATCGGAATGGGTCAGCGGCGCGCTCAGAATGGAATGATTTGAGGGGGTGTTTTTTTCGTTCGACGCCATGGCGTGGAATCCAAAAGGGACAACAGCGCTGGACAGGAGAGTCCTTTTGAGGAAATCGCGGCGGTGCATGCCTCATCCTATGGCAGGAGGGAATTTTCAGACCAGCCTCTTTTCGCGTGTGCTCGTCCTGTTGGTGGAAACTCTGTCGGGGCGAAACAGTTATTCCTGATTTGACCCTCGATGTCGGTGGACGACGGTAATCTTTATACCTGGAGGAATTATGAATGAAACCCGAGATAGTATTGTGAATGGAGCGTCGCTGATGTGGGCGAACACGCTGTCTTTTCTACCGAAGTTCGGTCTGTTCCTGGTCATCCTTGTCGCTGGTTATTTCCTGGCAAAGTGGACCGGCAAACTGGTGAATCGAATTCTTGAACGTGTCGGCTTCGACAATCTGGTCGAGCGTGGAGGAATTAAACGTGCCCTGGATCGGTCTCGCATGGATGCGAGCGATATCATGTGCAAGATCGTGTTCTACACGCTCTTCCTTTTTGTGTTGGAATTGGCGTTTGGCGTTTTTGGACCGAACCCGATCAGTGAGGTGTTGACGAAAGTCATCGCGTTCCTGCCAACACTGTTGGTGTCACTCCTGATCGTTGTCGTAGCCGCGGCGATCGCCAAGGGCGTGAAAGAAATCGTTGGCGTTTTCTTCGGTAACCTCAGTTACGGTCCGTTCCTCGCAAACCTCGCGGGCGCGGCCATATTGGTGACGGGCGTTTTCGCGGCACTGAGCCATCTGCAAATTGCTCCCGCCATTGTGAATGGATTGTTCTATGCCGTGCTCGCGGTCATTGCGGGTTCGGCGATCATCGCCATTGGCGGCGGTGGCATTCTGCCGATGCGTCGACAGTGGGAAAAAGCGTTGAACAA
>CBHTTJ010000281.1:0-4929 GCA_966095605.1 uncultured bacterium
CCTCTCCATCTTGAAATAAGACCCAAAAACGTTTTTCGGTCGCAAAACGAAGCTGCGAGACCGTCCAGAAATGTTTTTCCCTCGTCCTCCGGCATGAAAAAGCATCCAAAACCGCAGTTCTTGGTTTTCTTGACGGGACGACACGGCGCTCCGTTTTTCGCCACTTCCGTTAAATTCAAGGTCACGGCCTGAACCGATAAAGTTGAATTAGGGCCTGCTCTGGAGTAAGAATTGCTCTCGAGCTGCCATGCCTTTGACCCTTGCCCAGATCAATGCTCTTCCGGCAGCCCCCTTTGTCGAAATCGTCGGACCGGTCTTCGAGCTCTCTCCCTGGATTGCGGAGCGGACCGCAGATCAAAAACCATTCAAAACGGTGACCGCGCTTCACGCCGCTTTGTGCGACACGGTGAAGAAGTCGAGCGAAGAAGACAAACTGGCCTTGATCCGTTCTCATCCTGATCTGGTCGGACGCGCCGCTCTATCGGGAACGCTGACCCGGGAATCGACGGACGAACAGGCGAGCGCGGGATTGAATACGTTGGGCCCGGAGGAAATCGCTTTGTTCCAAAAACAAAACGAAAGCTACCGGACGAAATTTGGTTTCCCTTTTGTCATCTGCGCGCGCTTGAACAAGAAGGAGGCGATCATCGCCGGGTTCGAGAAGCGACTGCAAAATTCCCGCGAACAGGAAATTCAGACGGCGATTGAGGAAATTTTTAAAATTGCGGAGTTACGATTGCGCGATTTAATCAGCGAATAGCCCTATGCCTGGAAAACTTAGCACGCACGTTTTGGATACAGCGAACGGCTGTCCCGCGAGGAAAATGCAGATCGAAGTCTGGTCTCGGGATGGAAGCCGGAAGTGCCTTTTGAAAACGGTGGTGACCAATGACGACGGACGCACCGATCAGCCCTTGCTTTCACCCACCGAAATGAAGGTGGGAGAAATTGAGCTGATATTTTATGTCGGCGATTATTTCGCCAAAGGAGCGAGTGATTTTCACAAACGCTTCCTCGACAGAGTTCCCGTGCGTTTTGGCATTACGGATGTGAACGCATCGTATCATGTGCCACTCCTGTGTTCACCGTTTAGTTACAGCACGTACCGAGGAAGCTGAAAAAGAAACTCCAAATGCCAAATTCCCAACTTCAAAGCAGATCGCCGGCTGGAACTGGAGATCTGGGATTTGAAATTTCTTCGGAGTTTGGTACCTGGATTTTGAAGGTTTGGTTCTGAAAGAATGAGCACCAGTCCTGCGAATCAAATAATGGAGCGCCTCAATGCTCTTGCGAAGATTAGCGAACAAACGCCGGAATTGACCCGCACCTTTGCCTCGCTGCCGATGCGTCAGGCGAACGATCTCGTGGCGGGCTGGATGCGTGAAGCAGGTATGTCGGTGCGGGAAGATGCGATTGGAAATTTGATCGGTCGTTACGATGGGTCTTCGCCGGGTGCCAAAATACTTTTGCTCGGATCACATCTGGATACCGTTCGTAACGCCGGCAGATTCGATGGACCACTGGGCGTAATTCTTGCGGTGAGTTGTGTCGAGGCGTTGCACAAAACCGGCCGGCGATTGCCGTTTGCCATTGAGGTGATTGGTTTTTGCGATGAAGAAGGCGTCCGCTATCAGAGCACGTATTTAGGAAGTCGTGTTTTGGCGGGAAGCTTTGATGCGAAAGATTTGCAGCGGGTGGATGCGAATGGAGTTTCCATGGCGGATGCGATTCGTGCTTTTGGCGGTGTGCCGGAGAAAATTCCGCAGGCGAAAGTGAATCCCAGGGAGTTGCTGGGTTACGTCGAAGTGCACATCGAACAGGGACCCGTGTTGGAGAAAAAGAACCTGGCGGTGGGAGTCGTTACGGCCATCGCCGGACAAAGTCGCATTAAAATCACACTGACCGGAAAGGCCGGACACGCCGGGACCACGCCGATGCCATTGCGTCAGGATGCCCTTTGTGGCGCCGCAGAATTTGTTCTCGCCGTGGAGCGTTACGCAAAGAGAACCGCAGGACTTGTCGCGACTGTGGGCCAGATTCAAAATGCGCCGAACGCGAGCAACGTTATCCCCGGCGAAGTAATTTTCAGTCTCGACGTTAGGCATCAACGCGATGCGATTCGTCGCACAGCGGTGAAGAAATTGGGAATGGAGTTAAAAAGTATCGCCAGGGCCCGGAGTCTGAAAGTGATTTGGCAAAACGTTCAACAGACCGATTCTGTGCCGTGTTCTCTCATCGTTTCCAAAATGTTGCGGACGGCGGCAAGTCGTCATCAACGTCAGGTCATCGATCTGCCGAGTGGCGCAGGACACGACGCTGCCGTTATGGCCAAGGTCGCTCCCATGGGAATGCTTTTCGTCCGTTGCAAAGCAGGAGTGAGCCATCATCCGGATGAATCTGCGAAGACGGCGGACATCGGAGTCGCATTGGACGTGATGAACGATTTCCTCGATCTTCTCGCTGAACATCATGGCTGATTTCGATCTCATTTTGCGCGGAGGCAAAGTCGTGAGACGCGACTCGGTGGAAGCTTTGGATGTTGGTATCGCCGACGGAAAAATCGCGGCATTGCAGGCAAATCTTCCGGGGACGACGAGTGACGAAGTCGATGTGAGCACTTTGCACCTTTTTCCCGGTGTGATTGATGCCCACGTTCATTTCAACGATCCGGGGCGTGCGCATTGGGAAGGGATTAAAACAGGATCGGCCGCATTTGCCGCAGGTGGCGGGACACTTTTTGTCGATATGCCCCTGAATGCGCATCCACCCACGGTGGACGGAGAGAGTTTCGATTTGAAATTGGCCGTCGCCGAGAAAAGTTCGGTGACTGATTTCGCGTTCTGGGGCGGATTGGTCCCAGAGAATTTGGACAGGCTCGAGGAACTTGCGAATCGAGGAGTCATCGGTTTCAAAGCTTTCATGTCGAATAGCGGAATCGACGACTTTCATCGGGCAGATGAAAAGACGTTAAAGGAAGGGATGCATCGGGCGGCTCGATTGAATTTACCGGTCGCAGTTCATGCAGAAAGTGAAACGCTTACGAGCAAGCTGTCGGCAGAAAAAATGGCGCAAGGAAAAAATTCCATTCGCGACTATCTCGACTCGCGTCCGATCGAAGCGGAACTGGAAGCGATTCGTCGCGCGATTGACATGGCGGGCGAGACGGGATGCGCCTTGCACGTAGTGCACGTGAGTTCCGCGGCGGGCATTGAATTGATTTCGGAAGCAAAGCGGAAAAACGTTAATGTTTCGTGTGAAACCTGTCCGCATTATCTGACGATTACCGACGAAGACATGGAGCGCATCGGCGCTTTGGCCAAGTGCGCGCCGCCGCTGCGCTCGTCAAGCGAACAAAAGAAGTTATGGGACTGTCTGCTCGCCCAGGAGGTCGAGACCGTTGGGTCCGATCATTCTCCTTCGCCGCCCGACATGAAACGAGATCTAAACTTTTTTAAAGTCTGGGGCGGAATCTCCGGAGTCCAACACACGTTGCCGCTGCTTCTTTCCTGTTCACATCGGAGCGAATTGAAATATTTACAACTCGTGGGACACCTTCTGTCGTTCAACGTAGCGAAGCGCTTTAGGCTTCCCTGTGCGAAAGGGGACATCGACATCGGATGTGACGCAGATTTTGCCTTCGTTAAACTGGACGAAGAATTTGTCGTCAGTTCGGAGGACCTTTTTTACCGCCACAAACAAACGCCTTATGCTGAACGAAAACTTCATGGGAAAGTTCAACGCACGATTCTTCGCGGGCAAACGATTTTTCTGAACGGTAAAAACGTCGCCAAAGGGACTGGGAATCTGGTAAAACCAACGCGATGAACGAGCTTTTCGGATCCACTCGCGACGTCGTTAAAGAGCGTTACGCCCTTCGCACCCCCAGCGGTTTTGTTCCCAGTTACCTGCCCGGCTGGAGCAACTGCGTGGTCATTATCCAGATTTCCCAGGCAATGGGAGCGAATTTTTGTCAGTTCCTGATCACTCTGGAAGAAAGCGGCGAAGGAAAAGGAAAATCCGGCGACACCGAATATCTCGTTTACGTCATGCAGGGGAAATGCTCCGTAAAAATTGGCGCGAAGAAACATGCGCTGACAACGGGCAGTTTCGTTTTCATTCCGCCAAAGACCGATTTTCTTTTCAACGGATCGAGCAAAGGGGCACAGCTGCTAATATTCCAAAAACACTTTGAACCATTGGCCGGAATTAAAGTTCCCTCGCCCATAGTTGGTCATGAAAAAGATATTCCCGGAAATCCCTTCCTTGGTAACGACGATGCCCGTTTGCAGGTGTTGCTTCCAAACGAACCTGCCTTTGATATGGCGGTGAATATTTTCACGTATCAATCCGGGGCAACGCTTCCATTTGTTGAAACACACATCATGGAGCACGGTTTGGTCATGACAAAAGGGCAGGGCGTCTATCGTTTGGATGCTGATTATCATCCAGTGCAGGCCGGGGATGTCATTTGGATGGCGCCCTATTGTCCGCAATGGTTTGTTGCAATGGGGAAAACCCCAGCGGCCTACATTTATTATAAAGATGTGAATCGTGCGCCGTTGACGTGAGGAAGAGCCGAATCTCACCCCGGCCCTCTCCCTCCCAGGAGAAGGAGAATTGAACTCCGTCGCAGGAAAAGATCGAATGCTGCGGTCGGCCGTAAAGTGCTTAAATAAATGTGGGGGTGAATCTGCTGTCCCCCTCTCCTGGGAAGGAGAGGGCTAGGGTGAGGTCGTTTTGAAGAGAATTTTTGAAGGCATAACATTTTAAACCGACCATGAACATCTCGATAGACATCGCCCGCCTTCAACGAGAGATCGAAGACCTTTCGCTTATTTCCGAAAATCCTGCTCCCGTTGTTACTCGTGTTCTTTTTTCGGAAGCAGATTTGCGTGCCCGCGCTTTTGTTAAAAAACTTTGCTGTGAAGC
>CBHTTJ010000282.1:0-4923 GCA_966095605.1 uncultured bacterium
AGTTCCGGCAACGCAGAAATCTTTTTTCCGGGAAGCAGAAAACTTTTGTTTTTGTAGCACCGGAAAACATGGAACGGGAGCAGGTGAAATTCGCTTTTCCAAAATAAGAAAGCCTGGCATCGCTGCCAGGCTTACGAAGTATGCAAAGATTGTTGAATGCCAGATTACCAACTCAGGCCAAGGAAGCCATAAACGCCGTAATCTCTTCCGTCCTTGGTAATTTTCAGTCCAATTTCCGTGCGAACATTTCCCAGGAGGAAATTTGAGCTGACGGACAGGGACTGTTGTTTTCCGTTTAGCTCGTAATTGAATACCAGGGAACTGTTCTGCGAGTCCCAGGTGAATTTGCCTCCAAACGCAATGCCAACTACCGCAATTTGGCCGGGTCCGCTCGATTTGGAATAGCTGAAGGTGAGATCCAGGCCGGTGCTGCCGAAATTCATCTTGAAGGCGCCGCCAATCGTCAGCTTCTGGGTATTGCCCGTAACTGTCTTCCCAACGTAAAGCGTCAGGTCACCAGACAGATTATTAATCTGGAATGTCGTTTCGACCTTGATCTGGGTTTCCTGCGTAACGACGCCGCCGGTGGAATTGGTTTGGCGGCTGATGGTGAAAATGAGATCAAAATCTTTGGTGATTTCCAGGCTTCCGCGCATTTCAATGCGGCGCGCCAGGCCGTTTTTCTCGTATTCGAGGTATAAATGATTTCTGGTCGTGTCGACCGCAGCCGTTGCGGGCAGGGAGAACTGGCCTCGAGTGCCTTCTGCGGTGTATTTGAAAAGCATCCGGATTTCGTTCTTTGCAGAGGTGTCGCGTTCCCATGAGCCAGAAAATTCGAGGGCGTAGGGGGCGACTGTCCCGGCCTGTTTGTCCCGGAACCAGTAGATGAAGCGACTCTTCTTATCATCTGCCCATCCGTCGAGAACTGAGGACGCTTTGCCGATGGTGACCTTGAGATTTACTTTGGCATCGAGTTCCCATTGGCTATGCAGCGCAAATTCAAAACTGAAATCGCTGCTGGGACGAATTTGCAGAACGTTTTCCGACAACCGCATCCGTGGACGGGCTCCGCCACTATGGAAGTTATAAAGGTCCTGGCCGCCCTGTTGCAGCACCAATTGGTTGCTGCCATTAAACTTCCAATCGACATCAACTTTGATGGAACTGTTTACGCCGTCCTTTTTAATAACCAGCTGGTTGTCAGCATTGGTGTTCCATGTTCCGAACTTTCCTTCGACGGTCGAAACCGTTCCATCGGTATTGATGGTGTAGGTTTTGTTATTCGATACGATGTTGAATTTAGCCATAACTATATGTGAGTAGGTTTTATTATTGAGGTACCGTTATCAAAAATGTGTGGGCATCACCGCGACAGAGAAATAAACGCTGTGCCCGCCCTGGTCGCTGGAAAAGCCTGTGAGAGGGTGTGCCCAATCGAGCCGCAGGGCCGCTTGTCGTTGAAAAATATACCGGAGTCCCAGCCCTGCCCCGCTTTCAAAAGACGAAATGTTTTGTTGCGCTTTGTCCAATCCGCCAATGTCCACAAAGGCGCCCAATTTGAGGTTCGGGCGCAATATCGGGCCGATTATTTTACCAAAATGATCTGTAAATCGCAGAGGTATCCAAAATTCATTTTGCACAGCCCAGGAAAGCCGTCCGGCACCTGCTTCCAACCTGAAACCTCGCACCGAGTCTTCGCCGCCGAACCGAGGTAATTCTGTCGTTGGCGTTCCTGCGCTGGCCCAGTCGATACTGGCACGCGAATCCACCTCATAGAATTGCCAAAGATTGCGATGATAGGCTGTGCGAAGGGAAGGTTGAACAAAGACGGTTGAATGACGATCGGAGCGAGCGATGGAAAGACGGGGTGTGATTTCAAGACCGCCCGCGTGGATAATCCCATTTCGAAGACAGGAATAGCTCATCCCGATATTTGCACGTGAGATGTCATCGGTTGACTTGGAGGAGCCTTGAATCGTTTCCACCTGCGCATGGCTGACATCCGTTTCCAGTCGTAACCATTGCCCGTTCCGGTCCCTGAACAATTCGAGTTGGGCACTGGCCGTTCCACTGTCTCGCCGTTCGTCAAATCGACGAAAGTTCATGACACGATCGACATGGAAATCAGAG
This sequence comes from uncultured bacterium, assembly GCA_966095605.1. GTDB lineage: Bacteria > Verrucomicrobiota > Verrucomicrobiia > Limisphaerales > JACDHS01 > CBHWET01. The sequence goes on from CBHTTJ010000282.1 coordinate 2,131, forward strand.
TTACCAGCCAGCGAAAAAGAGAAACGACGATTTAACCCATCGAAACCGGCGAAGTCCCGTTGATAGCTCCCGCCAAAAAGCGGCTCGTTTCGCCACCCTGCCCGCACATTGAAAGTATCGTTGGTAATCAAACTTTCTCTCGTGTACTCGGCAAGAACAGTGAACGGTTGTTTCGATTCAATTCCTGCGGCGACCTGTAGATGGTTCCGCTCTTTACCCTGAATCGGAGGTCCTAACGTAAGATTTTGAGTAACGACGTTAGTGGCTGGACCTTCGACAGGAAAAAGCACCAGATCAGCCCATAATTTATCCGACGGGAACGCTGGAAGAGGAGCCGGGTGCTCTGACATTCGCGCCTGAAATCCAAGGCTCTGAAGACCCGCGAGCTTTTCTCGAAACTCCTGCTGATTGAGGTACGGCGCCGCATGAGGCAGAATCCGGCCCGCAGCAGAAGCGTAGTCCAACATGACAATCTCGACGGGTGTTCCGACGCCAATGGTTGAATTGATAAGATAATTAGCCGGAGCGGCATGGACCTTTTTATAATCCTCCTGGGGCAAAATTAAGTAGAGCAACTCATGCACGAGACGTTGATTTGCGTGAGGTGCAACAATTTGGATTCCCGCTAACCGAGGTGTGCCCTCAAGCATGACTTCCCGGCCCGTGGAAGGCCGATAAATCTTAATGGCGTCAAAAGAGAACGCCGCGATATTCGTCAGGGAGGACTGGAATCCCATGTCGCCGAAGAAATCCTTAAGTTGTCCCTGAATCCGATAAGGATTCCACAGTTCGCCCTTTAAAGGCCTGAGGAGTCTACCCAATTGAGCTGTCGTGACCTTGGCTTTTGCAAACATCCCCTGGTTATCTCCGAAACTGAAAGCGTGTCCGTCGAAGTCGGAACTCGAAACAGGATCCGCCACCAAAAAATCGACCCTCCCCTGACACAAAGCATCCCCAACATCCTGGTCCATCGTATCAATTTCTCCACCGACGAAGGGTGTCTTGGCAAGCATCCGGTGCATCAGGTCAGGATCCGACACGAATTCCGAAAGCAAGAGGGGCAAGTAACCTTCGCCTTCTGAAATGTTATTGGTCTCGCCCCACGTTGAAAAAATGGCGGCAGCGTTGGTCCAGTCCGCCGTCAGTTCAAGCACCGGAAAGAACACCGCTTTATTGGTAGGGTAGTCCGCTAGAAGTTCTGCCGTGGCCAGCGTCAAGACCGCACTGGCTTCTTGAGCTAGTGCATCGTCCAGTGCTTTCAACAGCGCCTGCTTTGCTTTCTCATGGGAACCTTTAAAAGCCTGGGTGAAAGTCGGGCTTGGAGAAAACGTTGTTTGCCGGGGATCAATACAGAAGCGCCCATTGCGAAGACCCAATTGCGCATGTAACACGCTTGACTCAGCCGTTGACGTAGACGGAAAGAGCAGAGCTAGAAGAAAAATGCACAGTAACCAAACGAGGTTGAGGCCCTGGTTTACTGGCGGTTGTTTCGCTCGAAAAACCGGCGCCAATCCAATCATCTGTTGTTCCATATCCAATCCAATCCATTTCCCAATTCCCGGCCCCTAACCTGCAAAGGCCCGGCAGTTATCTAGGGAGTTCTTCGGCAAAGAACATCAGGCATTATCCTATTCGTCAAAGCTTTTTTCCTGTGTAGCGATTTAGGCGCAGGTTTGCCCAATTCTTCGCCCTCCTTTCGGGGAATTTACCGATGGCGTCTATCAGGGGGTTTTAACAAATTTGTGGTGGAGACTACATTTGTGTCGGGGATTACGGCCCGGTAAGGTAGCTCTCAGCGCAATTGAATTCGAACGATCAGCCTGTTGTCGTCAATGCCAGACCGCCGTCGTTTTACTCGGCGAAGTTCTGGCAGTGGGGGCTTGTCCTCGGACGACGATGTCCGGTCGGACTGGCCCGGCTGCTTTGTCGTGTGTTTTCGCGTCTGTATTATATGGCGAGTCGGGATCGGCGCGAAATCGTGGTGAAGAACCTTCTTCCGGTTTTTAATGGTGATCGGGCACAGGCGGAAAAGACGACGCGCCAGTTGTTTCAGCAATTTGCCCTGAAGCTCGCCGATCTCTGGCGTTATGAAAGCGGTGCGAAGATGGATAATCTCTTCGGCGAATGGGCAGGCTGGGAACATTTTCAAAAAGCGGTCGAGTCCAAACGTGGCATTCTTTTGCTGACGCCGCATTTGGGTAACTGGGAATTCGGCGCGCCGTTGCTCGCGAAACATGGCGTGAAGTTGCTGGTGGTGACCCTGGAGGAACCGGACAGCCAGCTCACCGAGATGCGTCGCGTTTCTCGGGAACGTTGGGGGATTGAAACGCTTGTGATCGGTCGAGATCCGTTCGCTTTTTTGGAAATTATTCGTCGACTCGAGAGCGGTGCGACGGTGGCGTTGCTGATGGATCGGCCTCCCACGAAAACAGCGGTGACGGTTGAGTTATTCGGAAAACCGTTTTCGGCATCGGTTTCCGCGGCGGAGCTGGCTCGCGCGACCGGTTGCAACCTGATCCCGGTTTATCTGCCGCGTTTAGAGAAAAAATATGCGGCACATATTTTACCCGCCATTTCCTACGACCGCGCGAGTTTGCGTCAGCCCGAGGCGCGTCAGAAATTGACCCAGGAAATCATGCGTGCGTTTGAGCCGGTGATACGTCAGCATCCGGATCAATGGTATCACTTCGTGCCCATTTGGCAGGAGCAATACAAGACGCTGCCGTTAAGTTGAGGCGATGACCTATGATAACTTTCGGGCATTCTCCCTTACCTCGGTTTTCGCCCCGCGGA
>CBHTTJ010000283.1:0-4920 GCA_966095605.1 uncultured bacterium
GACACCCGGAAACATTTCCGACACCCCTCGCAGCTTCGTTCCGACACCCGGAAACATTTCCGACACCCCTCGCAGCTTCGTTTTGGCATCCGGAAACGTTTCCGACACCCCTTGCAGCTTCGTTTCGGCACCCGGAAACGTTTCCGAGGCTTTCTCCATCTGGTTATTCAACGGAGAATGGTTCCGAACCAGGAATTACTCTCGGAGGAGCAGTGAGATATGAAACACCGTCTGGCTCCCTGCCTTGATTCACGGCTTTTTCAAAATCTTGTCGAAAACCTCATCCGGTTCGATCTCGATCCGGCCGCCGGTAGACTTTGGTGTAGAAGTTGGCTCCGGCACTTTGGATTCTACAGGTCGACGGGTTGGGCTCGCAACGGGTGCCGGCATTGGTGGCAAAACCGAAGAGGCTGTGGATTCATCCTCATCCGCCGGAGCGGACGCATTTCCCGGGATGTGAAAGTTTGTCTTTTTCTCCAGCCAACTGCGATAACGCGCAAAGCTCCACATGCCATGCTCCGCACCCGTCTCGATGGTTGACGGCATTTTGAAAAATTCCCGGTTGCGAATGAAATTTTTTACGGCATTGGAAGTCGTCAACACTTCGCATTCGGGCACACGAATATTCAGGTCGTTTCGAAAATGAAGTCGTTGCGCGATAACGCCCACCAGGCAATCGGCCAACTGTGCAGCAACACTGTTTTGAATCTCCGAAGGAAACGCGGAGACGACCCGTTGCAATGCTTCAGCGCAATTCGAGGAATGAACCGTTGCCAAAACCAAATGGCCGGTTTCGGCAGCGTTGAGCGTCAGGCGAATTGTTTCTGGCTCCCGCATTTCGCCGACCATCAGGACATCTGGATCTTCGCGCAAGGCATCCAGCAATGCCTGTTCGAAGCTCGGCGTATCGCGTCCGACTTCGCGTTGACGAATGTAAGCGCGGCGCGGACGAAACGAATATTCAATTGGACTCTCAATGGTGACGATGTGACGCGAGTCGGTGAGATTAATCTCCTGGATCAAAGCAGCAAGCGTCGAGGATTTACCACTGCCAGTCGGCCCGCTGATCAGAACAAGACCGTTGGTCGGATTGATAAAACGTTTAACCTCCGGATTCAGATTTAATGTCTCCACCGTCGCTTCAAACGAGGCGAGCAAGCGGATCGCCATACCAACGCCGCGTGAAGTTTGGAGAATATTAATTCGGCAACGCGTTCCCTGGATGGTTTTCGAAAGATCATAGGAGCGCCGTTCCAGAAAGACCTGCCATTGATCGTGTCCAATCAGTTCGCGCGCCGCTTCAAGGATGGCCTTGGCGGAGATGGGTTCACCGGCAATGCGCAAGTTTCCGCGCACTCGCAAGGCGGCAGGAAGTCCGGCTTCGAGATGCAAATCGCTGGCACCCGCTGTTCGAGCGGACCCGATAAGAGCGTCCAGGGTCATGGGAGGATTATACACCTTTTGCGAGGAGAAGTTCCCGAAAATCGTCAGAGGAGAAGTTGGACGGTGCGATAGAGTCTGGTAAGGTCGCGCAACCGATGGCAATTGCGCTGAGCTTTATCTTTTTTGTTTTCCTGATAGCACTCTTCGCGGCTCTATCGATTCCGTTTGCAGTCATGTTCTTTATCGGTCTTCGCAAGCGCAACACCTGGCTGACATGGCTGGGCGGTGTTTCAACCGGTGTTATTCTTTCGGCTTCAATCACCGCCTTTTTCGTTCTGATTTATTTCTATACTCACCCCTCTTCAGAATCGACCGATTCAAAGGAGATGACCCGGACGTATGCCGCGCTTTTCAAAATGCCGCCGGAACGTGACTTTGTCCCGCTACACCAAAGGATCTACGGATTGGGTGATTATGGGACCATGCACTTCACATTTCGCGTTTCGCCAGCAACCTTCGAGAAGTTAAGGGCGGTTGGATTTAGCGAAATTCCTGCGAGCGACTTTTTAGCAACAACCGGGAAAGACGCACCTTCCTGGTGGATTCAAACTAATAAGACATCGGACGTATGTTTTCAGAATTCCGAATGGAAGGGCACGTTTTCATCGAACACCGCCTATTTGTTCTATGATAAAGATTCCGGTGTGGCTTATTTCTATTCCGTAGGCGTTGACTGAGGGGCTGGGAATTCCTCTGGATTATCTTTGCAAGACTTCTTACGTTCGCGCGTCGTCATGAAGATTATTGGCGTTATCCCTGCGCGGTTCGCTTCGACCCGGTTCCCGGGAAAACCTCTCGCCTCCATCGCCGGAAAACTCTTGATCCAACGTGTGGTGGAACAGTGCGAAAAAGCAAAATCCCTCAGTGAAGTGATCGTGGCGACCGATGATACACGCATCTGGGAGGTTGCCCAAAATTTTTGCCGCGTCGAAATGACGTCGCCTGATCATCCGAGCGGCAGCGACCGGATTGCGGAGGTGGCGCAGCGTGTGGGTTGCGATGCGATTGTTAATATCCAGGGAGACGAACCGCTGATTGATCCGACGGTGGTGGACGCAGTGGCAAAGGCTTTGGAAACGAACGCTATGTCCACGGCGGCGACCCCAATCAAGGAGGTTGCGGAATATGACAATCCGAACGTGGTAAAAGTCGTTGTCAATTCTTCCAATCACGCCCTATATTTCTCCCGGCGCACAATACCGTATTTGCGTGATGCCGCCAGTCGTTCGAATACCGAACAGTTGGCGGCGTTTCCTTTTTTGAAACATCTCGGCATTTACGGATTCCGGCGCGAGACGTTATTGCGCCTGGTAAAGTTCCCGGTGTCACCGCTCGAAACAGCGGAGAAACTGGAACAGTTACGGGCTCTGGAAAACGGCATCCAGATTGCAGTCGTCAAAGTGAATTACGATAGCGTGGGGGTGGATGTGCCCGCGGACGTGGCGCGGGTAGAAGCGTTGTTAAAAGAAAAGTAAATATGAAGTACATTTTCGTCACCGGCGGTGTAGTCAGTTCACTCGGCAAAGGCCTCACGGCCGCCGCACTCGGCACGCTGCTCGAGAATCGCGGACTCAAGGTCACCATCCAAAAGTTCGACCCTTACCTCAACGTCGATCCCGGTACGATGAGCCCGTTTCAACACGGCGAAGTGTATGTCCTGGATGACGGCGCGGAAACAGATCTCGATCTGGGCCATTATGAACGCTTCACCGAGGTGAAATTGACACGCCTCAACAACCTCACCAGCGGCCAGGTTTACCAAAAGGTTTTGGACAAAGAGCGTCGTGGCGATTATCTCGGAAAAACGGTGCAGGTGATTCCGCACGTCACGGATGAAATCCAAAACCGAATCAATCAGCTTGCCGAACAATCCAAGGTGGACGTGGTCATCACCGAAATTGGTGGAACCACCGGCGACATCGAAGGACTCCCCTTCCTGGAAGCAATTCGTGAATTTGCGCTGAACGTGGGCGTTGGCAACGTCGTGTTCATGCACGTCACCTACGTTCCTTTCATCAAAGCTGCGGGCGAACTGAAGACCAAGCCAACCCAGCAGTCGGTCGCAAAGCTGCGTGAAATCGGTATCGCCCCGCACATTTTGATTTGCCGGTGCGAAAAACCGCTCGACAAAGATTTGCGCCAAAAGATCTCTCTGTTCTGCAATGTTCCTTATGAGGCCGTCATTGAAGAAAAGGACGTGGATCACAGCATTTACGAAGTGCCGCTGATGTTGCAACGCGAGCGCCTCGACGATCTCGTTTGCAAATATCTCAATTTAAATACCCAACCTGCGCAAATGTCCCATTGGCAGGACATCATTCGCAAACTCATTGCCCCACAGCATCGCGTGCGAATCGGTGTCGTCGGTAAATACATTGATCTGCAGGACGCGTATAAATCTGTTTACGAAGCAGTCATTCACGGGGGCATTGCAAACGATTGCGGCGTCGAGATCGTCAAGGTGGACGCCGAGGAAATTGAGCGCGTCGGAGCAGAGAAGGTTTTGAAAGGACTCGGCGGCATTTTGGTTCCCGGTGGATTCGGGGAACGTGGCATCGAAGGGAAGATTCTCGCGGCGAAGTACGCTCGTGAAAACAAGGTGCCTTACTTGGGGCTGTGTCTTGGCATGCAAATCGCGACGATTGAGTTTGCGCGCAATGTGCTGCATCTCGATAAAGCCCATTCGACGGAGTTCGACCCGAATACTCCCCATCCGGTCATCGCGTTACAGGAGGAACAAAAGAAAGTTTCCAAAAAAGGCGGAACGATGCGACTCGGGTCCCAGGTTTGCCACCTGGCCGTCGGCTCCAAAGCCGGAAGTCTTTACGGCGCCTTCTTCATTCACGAACGCCATCGTCATCGCTACGAATTCAACAACGCCTATCGCGACCGTTTTGAAAAAGCTGGATTTAACATTTGCGGCAACACCCCTGATGGCAAGCTCGCAGAGGTGATCGAAATTCCCGACCACCCGTTTTTCCTGGCGTCGCAGTTCCATCCGGAATTTCAAAGCAAGCCGAATCATCCGCATCCGCTGTTCAAAGGCTTTATCGCCGCGGCTCACGCGGAAATGCACCATCGGTCGCTGTAATAAATTCCCGATGACCATTCTTCAGACATTACAAGCTGAAGCCGGATCGAAGAATTTGCCCTTTCTGGTTATCGGAGGGCTGGCTTATCGGAGGGTTGGCTGTTAATCAATATGGTGGTCGCGCTTGTTCACTCGACGCTGGCTCGTCTCATCTGATATATCATTACAATGCAAACTGCGTTCTATCGCCGTGGAAACCTTTTGTCTCGTTTTCACGCCAGTGTTCTCAACAAGGCCCTGCTCGTCACCCTTTCCTGTTGTGTTTCCGTCGGACTGGTTAATGCGGAGAGCAAGAACACCGAGAAAACAAAAAAAGCGCAGCAACGCAAACGCTGGAAACCGCAGGGGGAACTTGACCAGGACTTTCCGTTTCAAGGCGCCTGCAT
>CBHTTJ010000284.1:0-4914 GCA_966095605.1 uncultured bacterium
TTTCTGGAAGGCAAAAAACTTTCGTTTTTCGGGTGCCGGAAACCCGGGAAAGGAGGTTTCCTGGATTTTTCTGGAAGGGAGCTTTTGCTCGGTCGAAGAGCCTCGTTTTTCTGGCGCCGGAAGTTGCCGGTGGCTGGGAAAGCATATTCCCATGGCAGGGAGATTTCGGCGAAGGTTCGAAAGGCTGGAAAAGCCGATTTATCTCCGCCAAATGCAGAATTTCTTGATCTTCCGCGGTTTCCTCCTATTTTTCTCCGCCATGTTGCTGCATTTCACCAAAATGAACGGGGCCGGGAACGACTTTATCGTCATCGATAACCGGGAACAAAAAATCAAACTGACACCAGAACAGGTCGCAAAGCTCGCACATCGCCAGCGCGGGATTGGTGCGGATGGCGTCATGCTTTTGATTCCCTGCGCTTCGAAGAAAGCGGATTGGGCGTGGGATTTTTATAATGCCGACGGCAGCGTGGCGGCGATGTGCGGCAACGGTTCCCGCTGTTTCGCGCGTTACATCCAAAAGGTCACCGGCACGAAAAAGGAAGAAATCACTTTCGAAACCCTCGCCGGCGTGATTACCGGTCGCTTTTACGGCGATCGTGTCACCGTCAATTTAACGAAGCCGAAGGATTTGCGTCTCGGTGACAAAGTCGCTTTGAAAGGCGGCACGGCGGAAGTTCATTTTTGCAATACCGGGGTTGAACATGCTGTCCTTTTTGTCAAAGACGCCGATCAATGCATGGTCCAATCTGTCGGTTCCGAAATTCGTTACCACCAGCATTTTGCTCCGCGCGGCACGAACGCCAATTTCGTCCAGATTCTCGGCCCTAATTCCATTCGTGTTCGTACTTACGAACGCGGCGTGGAAGGGGAAACATTGGCTTGCGGCACGGGTGTGTCGGCGTCGGCTCTGGTGACGGCGCGCATTCACAAGTTTACTTCCCCGATCAAGATTCAGGTGCAGGGTGGGGACATTCTTGAAGTCAGCTTCGACGAAAAAGACGGCGAGTTTTCCAACGTGAAACTGAATGGGCCGGCCGATTTCGTTTTCGAAGGTACGGTCGAGATTTAAGTTCTGGACAAAGTTCCGTTAGTCAGGAGCCATCAGTTGACCATTTGGCTGATTGCTCCTAAGTTCGTACCACACACGTGAGCAACCAGTTCTTAGAACTCCCGAATCTTCGCGTTACGGTCGACGAGGTCATTTATCATCCCGATGTTTCGACCCCACCGGATCGTCCGCATTGTTTTGCCTATCACATCAGCATCCATAACGACACCGAGATTCATGTTACCATCAAGGCGCGCAAATGGGTGGTGACGAATGAGCGTGGCGAGATAACCGCAGTGGAAGGGGACGGCGTGGTCGGCGAACACCCAACCATCGCTCCCGGAGAAAAGTTCAGCTACAACTCTTACCATTTGCTCGATACCAATTCAGCCCATGCTGAAGGCAGCTACATCGGTATCGATGCGAAGGGAAGGAAAGTCCTAACGCGCATCCCGCGTTTCGAAATGATCGTGCCCGAAGCCTGACGCCTATTTCTTTTGGCTAAGGAAAAGAATAGCGATCGGCACCACAAAGCCGAAGATCAACGAAAGCCATACCGGCAGCTTGTTCCGACTGAAACGAAACGCGAGGACAAGTCCCAGCAATGTCGTGACGATCAACGCCACGGACATTACCACCACCAGCCAGGTAAACCATTTCGTCGAGTAACCTTGTGCCGCATCGGACGGCAAATATTGCTCGACGTGAACGCGGTTCATCCGGCTGATGATGGTGTCGGAATCACTGACCCCTTTCCGTCGGTCGGGATTGACCGTCTGATACCAGCCCGTCGCGATGAAAAAGATCAGCATCGGGGCGAAAAAACACCCGAGATACAGATGCAGCCGACGGAGCTTGTTCATACGTCAAATCCAGCGAAGGTTTATTTCGGCGCAGGGATGAAAATCTTTTTGCCGACCTGCAGGCTGTTCCAATTCACTTTTGGATTGGCGTCGATCACCTGTTGCATCGTGACGGTCTTCATGCCCTTGCTTTTGAATTCCTTGTTGTAAGCCTGAAGCACAGTGGAAAGCGTATCGCCGGACTGGATGACATATTCGTATCCCTTTTGCGGTGTGGAGTCTGAAGTATCCTTCGGTTCGTCGATCGGATGCGTGGGGCGCGACGGTTTCTTGCTTAACTCTTTTTTAATCATCGTTTCCAGATCATCTCCGAGCTTTTGGATCTGATTCGAGATGTCGCGGTTACCTTTGACGCGAGCTTCGTCCACGTCCTTGATCTTTTCGGCCAGGCGCTTGATGTCGTCCTGCACGCCGGTATTGGCATTGGCGTTCGCCCGGGCAACTTCTTCGCGCATCTTCGCCATTTCTTCGGCGAGCGTGGAAATTTTGTTTTTGAGCGAGAGATTATCCTGCGTCAGTCGTTCGACGTCACCGCTGAGGCGCTCCACTTTTTCCTGGAGTTCCTGCGTGCTCGGCGGGGGCGTTTGGGCGATAGCAAGAAATCCGCTGCACATTACAGCGGAAAGGATCGGAAAGAAAAATCGTTTCATGGACGGCGACTCTATGACTTCGACACGGAACTTTCAAGGTGGACGCGAATTTGCGCTTTAAACTTCAAACTTTGTACCTAGTTTAGGCACGTGACCGTTCTCGAATCGATCCAGCGCAGCACGGACTTTCTCGCCAAAAAAGGCGTCGACTCGCCGCGTCTCCAGGTCGAGCTGCTTCTCGCGCATGTCCTCAAAATGCCGCGGATGAAGTTGTATTTGAATTTCGAATGCAACCTGACGCCAGAAGAAACGGATTTTCTGCGCGCCATGGTCGTTCGCCGGGGAAATCGCGAGCCGCTGCAACATATCGTCGGCTCCACCAGTTTTTGCGGGTACGAGATCGCGGTGAACAAACACGTGCTGGTGCCACGTCCGGAAACAGAACTCCTGGCTGAATTCGCGTGGAAATTTCTGGGAACCCTTGGCACAGAGCATCCAACGGCCCTGGATCTTTGCACAGGTAGCGGTTGCCTTGTCATTGCTATCGCGGCGCATTCAGCGAACGGTCGATTTCACGCCACCGATCTTTCCCGGGAAGCGCTGAACTGCGCGCGTGAAAACGCCGCCAAAAACAATGTCGCCGAGCGGGTTACTTTTCTGGAAGGGGATGGCCTCAGTCCGATTCCTCCGTCAACGACCTTCGATTTGATCGTCTCCAATCCTCCCTACATTCCTTCCGAGGAAATTGCGACGTTGGACCCGGAAGTTCGCGACTTTGATCCGCGCCTTGCTCTCGATGGTGGTGCCGATGGACTCGATTTCTATCGCCGAATCGCTGCTGAAGCGCATCGGTTCCTGAACGCAGGAGGATCTTTGATGGTGGAGTTTGGCGATGGACAAGCCGCCTCCTTGCGCGATCTTTTTGTGGCGCAAAACTGGGTTGTTGAAAAGATTGAGCGCGATTACAGTCAGCGCGAACGAATCTTAATCGCCCATCGCTAAAGAATTTTTGTCATGCTTAAACTACTCATCACGATCGTTGTTGTCGCAGCATTGGCCTTTGGTGGCTGGGAACTTTATTTGCAATGGAAAGAGGTGAAGGAAAATAAAACCGAAACCGCCAAGCCACCGGCGGATCCTGCGACGTTGCCCGGAATGCCTTCAGGAATGGAAGCGGCCTATAATATTGCGAAAGGGCAGGGGGCGATTGGCTTGAAGAATTTTTTGACTCGCTACGGAAAAGCCATCCAGGACCCGCGTCTCGCCTCCATCGAGTTGGATTACGTGGTTCTGGTGACGCACGATAATATTGCGGAAGCCCGCACTGTTTTCGCCCGCGTTAAGAATCGCCTCGCTCCGAGTTCTCCCGTCTATGATCGGATGAAACAACTCGAGAAGACCTACGAGTGATTTAGCTGTTTTTCTTGGGTTTCTCCGCTGTAGACCCGCCGCGAAGCGACATCGGAAGGTAGCCAGGGACAACGTCTGGTTGAGGATGGAGATCAATTTCGTCCTGAAGGGATGCCGGAATTTGGTAAACAAAAGTAAAACGATTCCGTTGTCCCTTCAGGACAAATTCATTTCAAGTCGTTAACCAGGGACGTTGTCCCTGGCTACCTTCCGATGTCGCTTCGCAACAAGTGCGATAGGTCGAATTTGCATTTCACCGAAAATATTAAAAACCATTTCTTCTGGCGTTGCTCCAGCACCAAATCTCTCACAACGCGCCCCTTGCCTATTTATGAGATGGGTTCTAAGCTCGCACAAACTCTGCGAAAGAGCTGTTTATGGACATTGTCTTTTACTGCACCAACAAAAACTGCGGTCAGGAACTTGCGGTGGATGAATCCGGCGCCGGATCAGAAATTGAATGTCCGACGTGCGGCGAATTGCTCGTTGTTCCTGCAGCAACTCCCGAAAATACCGTCGAAGAGGTGACGCCAGCCGCCGAAGTTCCGGCGAAACCTCAAGCCCCTGCGTCCGCTCCCGCCGCGGGCCCGGCTGCTAAATCACCGCCGCCTCCAGCCGCTCCGGCAAAGGGCGCTTCCAGCAAAATCATTGTCCCGCAAAAGAAAGAAAAGAGCTTTTCAGTGCCTGTCCATACCGGTCCCGGCGAAATCCTGATCAAGAAGTCCGCGCCCTCTCTTGAAGTTGCGGCGAAGGAATCGGATCGCAAGATTCGCTTGAAGACGATTCGCCACAGCGAATGCCAGGAAGTCGGCAAAGACAGGTTCGATGAAACCGTCACCGATTTTCTCCAGAAGATTGGCAACGAAAACATCGTCGGTGTGCATCCCATTTCCTACAGCCATTTCGACGTGACAACGCGGCAGGTCCTGAGCGATTTCGGTCTGATGATTATCTTTAAGGGATAATCTACAAGTTAAGCTGGGCGCTCGTGTGGATCAGC
>CBHTTJ010000285.1:0-4904 GCA_966095605.1 uncultured bacterium
GCTCGTCCGGAAGCGTCGGGACCTCTTTTTCAATCTGGAAATCTCACCAAAAATCGTCAAGAACCCCTTCGTCATTTCAGCGCGCTCGCCCTGGAGAGAAATTATGGCTTCTCAGTTTCGGCGTCGACGGCCAGCAACTCCCGATAGCAACCATCGATAAAAAAATCGCAAAAATTTGTTGGCGCATTTCAATTCCTGCCACGAAAATGTCTCTGTATATGGAGTCCGTTTCCGCAAACAATATTGAGAATTCGTCCGAGATCCCGGAATCAAATCAACCCAAGCCAATTGCTGAATTTGCCGCCCGTGCCGATTTTCCCCAATGTGCACTGAACCAACTGGTAGATATCGGCGGTTACGCCGGAACGGTGGTGGATATTGTTCACAACTCATTGAAAGTCCGCTCACCAGAGCAGACAACGAAGAGTTTTAATTTTCACACATTAAAAAAATTATACGGTCCCCGCATCGAAGTCGCACCACCTCCGCCGCCCATCACCACCCCTGCCGAACCAACTAAACCTGAGGTCAAACGGAACATCATTGCGGAACCAAATTTCTCCGCACCTGTGAAGCCGTTGGCCGAATTTATTCAACGCGCTGATTTTCCCCAGTGCACTTTTGGCGAGCATATCGAGATCAACGGCTACACTGGTGTAGTCGTCGAAATCGTCAACGGATCATTAAAAGTTCGTTCGCAAGAGGAAGTTACCCGCAGTTATAACGCAGCAGTCCTGAAAAAAATCCACGGCGGGAAATAGCTTTTGCGCTGGATTATTTGACGCCCCATACTACGACGCTGAGCGCGCGTCCGGCCCAAATTTCCAGTCTCGATTTGACCACGGTAGTTAGAGGAATCAGCTCCGTAAAAAATGGCGATGGTTCTACAACCACTGGCAAGCGTGTAAACTCCGATGACTCCATTAAAAAGTTTTCTCAAAAAAACGTCCTTCCTCCACCATCACCCACCAGGTTGAACTAGTCACTGGGTTTAAAATGCCGCATCGAATGGTTACGATTCACACACCCCTCTCAAGAATGAATTTGACCCTGCGAAACGGTCACTCGTATTTTCTAAACTCATTCAATGTCCGACCAAATAACGACCGATATTCTTATTCTCGGGACGGGTGGCGCTGGGCTGATGGCCGCCCTGCATGCGCATTGGCGTGATCCATCGCAAAATATTCTTCTCGTTTCCAAGGGAATGCTGGGCAAAAGCGGTTGCACCCGGATGGTTCAAGGCGGATACAACGTAGTCCTGAACACAAAGGATTCTCTTCAGGCTCATTTTGAAGACACGGTTCGTGGTGGTGCTTTCCTCAATGACCAGGAACTGGCGTGGCATTTGGTCGAAGATGCTCCCAAGGTAGTCAAGGAGTTGGAGAACCGCATCGGTTGCATGTTCGACCGCTCTCCCGACGGCACGATTCACCAAAAGCCTTTTGCCGGCCAAAGCTTTGATCGCACGGTCCATGTCGGTGACCTGACTGGCATCGAAATTATGTCGCGGTTGCGGGACCAGATTTTTGCCCACGGGATTCGTTGCCTGCAAAACACCCGCGGCCTCGAACTCCTTACTTCAGCGGATGGAACGCGTTGTGTCGGCGCATTACTGCTCGATATCCAGACCGGCGATTACATCATCGTTAAAAGCAAAGCCGTGATTCTTTGCACGGGCGCTGGCCCTCTGATGTTTCAGCGTTCCGCCTGCGCACAGGAAAAGTCGAGCGACGGGCCGGCGATGGCGTTTCGTGCCGGCGCTTATCTCATGGATATGGAGATGGTGCAGTTTCATCCGACAGGCCTGGTTGTCCCGGGCTCTCGTTTGAACGGAGCTTTGTTGGAAGAAGGTTTGCGCGGCGCAGGAGCACATCTTTTCAACGGGAAAGGCGAGCGTTACATGGAACGCTATGATCCCGAAAAGATGGAACGATCCACGCGCGATCGCGTTTCGCGCGCCAGTTACATGGAGGTCATGGCGGGGCGCGGCACTGATAACGGCGGCGTGTACATTGACGTTTCCCATCTTGGGGCCGCGTTCGTGGAGAAAAATTTCGTCGGCATGCGCGATCGCTGTCTTCGTATTGGATACGATCTCGCCCGGGAAAAAGTTGAGGTCTGCCCCACCGCTCATTTCAACATGGGAGGCATTCGCATCGACAAAAATGGTCATACGAACCTCGAAGGACTTTTTGCTGCCGGGGAAGATTCCAGCGGCGTGCACGGTGCCAATCGCCTGGGGGGCAATGGCGTCGCCGAATCCACTGTTTACGGCGCGCGCGTCGGCGATTACGTCGCCGGTTGGGTTAAGAACGCGAAACACACGGAACCGCGCCAGGATCAAATTACCGAAGCACAAACGATCGCCAACCAATTTGTCGGGCGTTCGCAGGGTGAAAACCCATGGACACTTCGCGAGGAATTAGGCCGTGTCACGTGGGAAAAGGTCGGGATCGTTCGACACGCGGACAAATTGAAGGCGGCGATCACGGACATTTGTAATCTGCAACAACGGGCCTTGCGTATGGCTGCTCCGGGTGGACGCGCATTCAATCTGACGTGGCAACAGGCGCTCGACATGCGCAACATGTTAACTGCCGCCGATCTCATCGCCCAGAGTGCGCTTCTGCGGGAAGATAGTCGAGGCGCGCATTATCGCGAAGACTTCCCCCAGACGGATAACGCCAAATGGTTGAGGAATATTTACCTCGCCCGCTCTGCATCCGGGTTGAAGAACTGGACGGAACCGGTAAAGCTGACGAAGCTCGCGCCTTGATTTGCGCTTTCGATAGCTGCGGAAGCGAAAACATGCTAACCACAGTCGCATGCGTTTTCCTCGATTCACCTTGTTGCTCCTCTTTTGGGTTTTGCTCGGAACGCTACGAGTAGAGAGTGCATCTCGACCAAATGTTCTCATTGTTCTCACCGACGACCAGGGCTACGGAGATTTATCGTGTCATGGGAATCCAATCCTCAAGACTCCTCATCTGGATCGCCTGCATGATGAAAGCATCCGGCTGACGGATTTTCACGTCGCTCCGATGTGCACACCCACGCGTGGACAACTGATGACCGGCGTCGACGCCCTGCGAAATGGAGCCATGAATGTCAGCAGCGGCCGGACATTATTGAGGCGTGACTTCCCAACGATGGCGGAAATATTCGCAGCGAACCGCTATCGCACCGCGATTTTTGGAAAATGGCACCTTGGCGATAATTATCCTTATCGACCACAGGATCGCGGTTTTCAGGAAACGATCTGGTTTGGCTCATCTCATATTCCGTCAGCCTCGGGTTATTGGAACAACGATTACTTCGACGACGTTTATTGGCACAACGGTTCTCGCGAATCGTTCAAGGGCTATTGCACCGACGTCTTTTTCCGTGAAGCCAAACAATGGATGCAGCGATGTGCCAAGCGAAAAGAACCTTTCTTCTGCTATTTGCCGCTGAATGCACCGCATGGTCCCTTGTTTGTCCCGGATCAATACCGTGAGCCTTATCGGAAAGAGAAAAAACAAATCGCCAGCTTCTTTGGGATGATTGCCAATATTGATGAGAACGTTGGCAAACTGGAAACGTTCCTTAAAGAGACCGGCTTGCGCGATAACACCATCGTCATTTTCATGACAGACAACGGCACCGCCACAGGAGATCCGGTTTTCAACGCAGGCATGCGTGGAAAAAAGATTTCGCTTTATGACGGCGGACACCGCGTTCCCTTTTTCCTCCGTTGGCCAGCAGGACATTTACAACCGGCTAAGGATCTCCCCTGCCTTGCCGAGTGTCAGGACGTTCTTCCGACTTTAATCGACCTCTGCGGTTTGAAACAACCCCACGACGCCCGCTTCGATGGAATCAGCCTTTCGCCATTGCTTCGCGGAAACAAAAACACATTGCCCGACCGAATGTTGGTCACTCAATTCAGCCGCATGGACCGGCCCGAACCCGCAAAAGGAGATGCCGCCGTGCTCTGGAATAACTGGCGGTTAGTGTCCAACAACGAGCTTTACGACATCGCCAAAGATCCGGCTCAGCAGAAAAACCTTATCGGAGAGTTTCCCCGGATTGCCGCCAAAATGCGCGCACATTACGAGGAATGGTGGGCAAAGATTTCACCCCGCGTAAATGAATTCAGTCCCATTCATGTGGGTGCTAAAGCAGAGAAAGAAACAATCCTCACACCGTGTGATTGGCGGGACGTTTTCCTCGATCAACAGGCGCAGATTAGAAAAGATAAAAAAAATGGCGCCTGGACAATTTACGTTGAGAAGGCTGGCGAATATCGGATCGCGTTGCGCCGGTGGCCCAGGGAATCAAATCTTGCGATCACGGAAGTGGCGCCGGAGTTTCGCGGGGTCGATGGTATTTATAAAACAGGCGAAGCGTTGCCGATCAAATCTGCGCGGGTAAAGATTGGGGCTCTAGAAAAGGCTCAACCTATCGACATCGGATCAAAGGAGTTTCTTTTTCATCTTCGCCTCCCCCAAGGTGAAACCACTCTTCAAACCTGGTTTTTGGATAGTGTCGGTCGGGAAATTTGTGGAGCGTACTACGTTTATATCGCACGGAACTGATGGCAACAAATCGGCCTTTTCCAAGGTTTCTGAGATTGTTAAGGGAATCGCCTAGGAGCGAAACATCGGTTGTCCCAATTGTTGTTTTAAAACGGTCTAGCTAAATTCGTTACGTTGTTTGGGGGGATAAGACCGGCCGCTCTCGAGTGATTGGTTGCACTTGGGAGCGGTCATCTTCTTTTTAACGGGCTCTTTCTTCTGGAATCCGGACTTTTTTCGTAGAAATGGAAGGTCGAAAACGCCGTTTTTTGACTTCAAATAATAATTTAAACTCAGAAAACGACTTTTTTTGTCTTCCAATAATTATTTGAAGCCAGAAAACGG
>CBHTTJ010000286.1:0-4867 GCA_966095605.1 uncultured bacterium
CTGTAAGGACAGAAAGCAAATGCCTGTTTGAAGGCAAATTCGGCTTCCTTGAACATACGGGCTTTTTCCGCCGGAGGAGTCTGCGGATTATTATAACGCCACATGTAAACACCACCGATGGAGCTGCGCAGTTTCGAAAACGCTTTTTGCGCATTGTCGTCACGGACAAATTTCGGGTCGCCTTTGAATCCGCTGAAATCATGACGCAGATACATTTTTTCGCCAAACTTGCACAGTTCTTCGATGCTCGTGCTATCGGTAATCCAATCGCCGATAAACCGTGTTGAATAATCGCTCCAGAACTTATGATCGCGATCGCAGACGTCCTGCGTCATTTCTTTCAACGGCTCGCGATTGATCTTCATGATGATGCCGAATGGCTCTTGATACGGATACATCCAGTCGAGCGGGAAGCTTTCTTCCACGTAGAATTCGTGCTTCGGCGTCTTGTCGAAGATTACCTTGGTCAAAAGTCCATTGATCGACATCACCGCGACCTGTCCGCTCACCTGCACCCGGCCGTTTTCGTTGCGAACATCTTCACCCGGCTTTAATTGGTTTGCGACCTGGCGACGTGCCGCATCCTGCAAATATTCCTGGAAACAATTTTGGGATTCCTCAGGCGAAGGCGTGTGGATTTCGAGATCGGGATAAACGCCGCCTTTGCTGACCGCAATTTCCTTCGGATACGCTTCTTCAATCAGCTCGCGATTCAGGCGAATACGCGTATGGCTTTGCGGATTCTCCTGGACGAAGCGGGTGACGTGATCCGACAACTTTACACCTTCAAAACGAGCCGGTGTATAGAACCACTCAAATTTCGAAAGTTCCTCAATCTTCTTCTTGAGTTCCTCCACTTTTTCCGGACTTTTGCCGCGGGCTTCGAGCTTATCTTTTTCAGCCGTTTCTTCGGCAATCTGCTTCTTCAAGTTCAATTCCCGTTCGAGGAATTTGTTTAAGTCTTTGGCAAGGGCGCGACGCAAACTGTCATTCGGGTTTCCGAGCATGGCCTGGGTTTCCTTGGAAAGATTTTCAAAGATGAACTTTGAAACAGCGTCGTCATGCTTGTTCAACTTCCCGGCAAAACCCGCCAGATCAACAAAGTCGTCGTTCTTGAAATAAGACGAACCTGCGCGACGGCTCTTCTCAATGTCGTCGCCGAGACCCAGGAACGTGTCGTCAAGGAAAGCGAGGAATGGACGCGTTAAGCTGTTCAGCCAACGGACCGAACGCCACTCATCCGGAATGCGGAAAAAGTTTTGGAAGAACGGCGGATCATTTTCCGCGCTCCGCATGTAATGAGCGCGGATGTAATTCAGATAAGTACCGTCCGCGAGGGCGTTCTGCGTAATCAAATAAGCATCGCGTCGATCGAAGACAGGATCGGTCGGCTTGCAACGTGCCGGGATAAAGCTTTCGCAGAAGATCATGTAGGTCGGAGCGAAACGACCAGGATCAGTACCGCCGAACACCACTGCGTCACGCGCCATTTCCGGATAGATCAAGCGCGCCTTGGTCGGATCTTTCATCAGTTCCGCACGCTCTTTGGCATCGTAGGAAAGCTTTCCTTCGCGGTTCATGAACGGCGGCGTGAACATATCGTGACCAAACCAATAACCGAACATGTGATTGGCTTGTTCATTTTCAAACCAGTGCGACAGGATGGAGAAACCCGGCATCAGAGCAAATAACACCAGCACCATCGCCAGGCTGATGCGTTTGCGGAAAATCAACACCGCAAAGAGAAACGCCACCACCAATGCCAGGAGGAAAACGTAGGAAACAATTTCCAAAACGTTTTGGCCCTGGGTCAGTGACTGTTTAATCCCGTGGAAGAACAACGAAAACCGATTCATCGTTTCGAGTTGATCGCTGTAGGTGCGTTCAACGACTACCGCCAACGAGTAAAGTGCCGCCGCCACCGCAACCGCTGCACCACCGAGCGCCCAGATGCGAGCGCGTTCATATTGAGTCACGAAAAACGCGGCAATGATCGTCAGGCCATACCCAACCCAGATCGACAGCATCGTATGCGACGCCGTCATAAAGACGCGGTTCAACTCTCGACTTTGCCGATCGGGCCCAGGATTCAGGAGGTAGAGCAGGACAAGTGAGAGGCATAGGAATATCCCAAGCAACCCGATCATCCACGCCTGCTCGCGCTTCTGCATTTTGCGGAAGAAAATCCAAGGGACAATCGTCAGCAGAAGGAAAGGCGCACCGAGCTCCTGTTCCGCGCCTTCGATGTACATCCCCACCTGGCGGATATAATCGGTCGCGTTGCTGGTCGGTTTAACGGATTCATATTGTCCACGTTTCACCGCGTGCATGAATCCTTCCGCCGTACGCGGGTAGCCCCAGTTCATCGGCGGATTGCTCATCGAAGCCACTGGCATGAAGAGATAAAACGCAGCGCCGGCTCCGAACATAATCGCCAACACCAGCACGCGGCACATATTGAGAACCCAACCGCCGAAGTTGGCGTTTGCCGTGATCGTTTTGATAAACAGCACGCCCGCGGCAATGATCGACGCCACGCCAATCACGTTATAGAGAAAGAACAGCGGCGGGTTGCCATCAAAGGGCGTCGGCACTCCTTTGGCTTTTACGACGAGTCCCGCCAGATAAATAACGCTGTTGACGATAAAGCAATCGCGACCCAACCGCGGGTTGGCGGCACAAATGAGAATTTCGATGCCCATTGCTCCGACCAGCAATGACATGTGGTTCGTAATAGTGATCCCGAACAGGAATAGAGCGAAGTAAACGTAACGCGTCTTGGCCGGCTCATAAACCCAACGCAGGAGCAGACAACACATGCCCATCAGTGAGAGCACGCTCAAGGAATACACTTCGACAATGACGGATTGGCTCCACATGTAACCGTTGAAACCCATCAACATGCCGGCTACCACACCCGACACGATGCAGATCATGTTTTCCGCACGACGTTCGATCGACTTCAGCACCTCGATGCCTTCGATGATCATGCTGCTGCCGCGGGACACCATCATCGCGAGCAGACCGCAACCCAACGCACCGGCAAATGACGAAGCAATCGCCACGCGCCAGGCAATATTTCCCCAGGGAAGAATCTTTGTGAAAACCCAGGTATACATCGTCCAGACCGGATAACCCGGAGGATGAGGCACACCGGCATAGAATGAACCCACAGCCAACTCGCCGGAGTCTTCCAGCGTCAGGTCAGGAGCGATGGTCAAATAGTAACCGAGAAAAACGAAAAAAGTCGTCGCCAGGAGCGTCAGCCAATCGATCGGCCGGAAAAGCGGCGGTCGCTGCGTCGTTTCAGCTGCAGTTGGTTTCGAAGGCGGTTGCGTTGGTGCTGAGGCAGCAGCGGGAGTAGACACTTTCTTTCCCTTTTGAGAATTCGGGTCCTGATTCATCGATTATTGCATTAGGTTCGTTCGGGCCAACTGCAAGGAACGGTTAGTTGATAGGAACTGGCCTTCGTTTGTCCAATCAAAACTTGCCCTCGACCATACGTTCCATTCGAGGTTTTCGTCTGTTGCGGTCAGCCCCAACCACTTGGTTGGCAAGGTCGATGTTGGGGTGGAGCCTGTCAACGAACTCATCGCCACGGTAAAAACAGCATGGTTTTCCCGACCGTCGCTCTGGTGAAACCGTAAATTCGTATTGGCGCTGAAAAGGGTGACGACGGTCAGACAACAGGCCGCGACAGGTGCCAACCAGGCAAACGCCGGGACTCGAGGATGTCGTTCCCGCTCTGGCGCTGGCGCTGGCGCGGAGGCAAAGATGGCTTGCTTGAGCTTAGGTGACGGGCGACGGGGCGTCCAGGATTGGAGTTGCGTCTCCAATTGATTCCAGTGGCTCATAATGTTCTCCTTTTAAACAGGCTTTTAGTTTTTGCATGCCGTAGCGGTATCGACCCGCCACGGTATTCGGCGACGTCTCCAACAATTCGCCAATTTTCTCGAAGGTGTATTGATGCCAGATCTTCAGGACAATGACTTCGCGTTGTTCGGGGGGAAGATCCCGCAGGCATCGGACCGCTTTGCGTTCGGCGACAGTCTCGGCGGTCGGCTTTTCAAACCAGCGGACGGATTCCAATTCCCGGGTCAATCGTCGCCACATACTGCGGCGATAATTCAAAACCCGGTTCCGGAAGCTGCGAATGCAATAATGTTCCGGGTCTTCCGGCTCTTTATCGAGCTTCAGAAGCGCTATAAATGTCTCCTGCAAAACATCTTCGGCCTCGGCGTGAGAAAGTCCCAACGCGCGTCCATACAGGACGAGCTCCGCCGCTTTCGCATCGTAAAGCGGTTCACACCAACGCTGGTTTTGGCGACTTTCGCCGTCTTGCATTCATGGGATAGACACCCGCCCGGCGGAATTTGTATAAAATTCGCTAAAAAAGTTCAGAATTCGGTATTTCTGGGGGGCGACCAGAAAAAAACTCCTCCAAAAGTACTTTCAGAATTTCCCCGCAGCTGCCGACGGACACTTTTTTAAAGTACAGAACCTCCCGCGGCCAGCTGCGCCGGTTCCTCGCTGTTTTCGATGGAATGACAGGAGCGTTATAAAGAATGGGACAATCGGGTTGGACGGACGCGTGCCTTTCCCGCTGAGAGAGGGAAGTTGTCGGCCGTGTTTTTGCCAGATTCAACCGTCTCAACGGTCGTTTATGAGAGGCTCCGGATTCAAATAATGGGGTGATCGATTCTTCCTCAGAACCCTTAAAATTCCGCGGAATCCGTTTTCATGGCTTTTCGCATTCCACTCCGCCGGATATTGCACCACGCGCGGGGCGGTGCCGGCCAGGGAAACCGCAGGTTGGCTCGATTTTCTGTCCCGAAAAAGAGGGCAACCCGGCGGTTGGCTTGATTTT
>CBHTTJ010000287.1:0-4845 GCA_966095605.1 uncultured bacterium
GTGTCGGCTGCTGCCACCGCCGCGGAGCGATCCGCGGTAATGGCTTCTTCGGTGTTTTGTTTAATTTTGGCGGTGACGCCATGTTTGTTTACGCCTTTGATCAAGCTGGTCGCTAGAGCCAGGACGCCGTTGTATGTTTTTAGTATGATTTGTTTCATATAGTTACCTTTCTCACTGCACACGAAGGGCCCCGGTCAATGCCGCAGACTTCCTTGAGTCTCTCGCACCCGAAACTTGTCTTCGTCATTCAAACCAATTGATTTGAACGGAACCAAGTATGAGGGAGGCACCCGGAAAAAAGACTTCCGGGTGGTTTTTTTTCGAAAAATATTTTTTGGCAGCGTAAGACCCTGAAAAAGAGACCCTTAAACAATTCTCTTTAGAATCTTGCAAAAGGAATAGTCTCAAACTGGATTTTCCACGAAAAAACTCCGGTCGCTATGTGGTCAGTTTTGTTTTCCTGAAAACACCAAAAGCAGAAAAAAAGCATCATTTTCCACGCTGGAAAACCTTACAGAACTATTTCTGCGGCCTTTTCCACGCTGGAAATGGTCGGAGAACCAGTTCTTTGACTTTTTCCAGGCTGGAAAATGCTAGAGAAATAGAGGAAGGCACCTTTCCACGCTGGAAAATCCTGGAGAACCGGTTCTGGAGAGTTTTTCACGCTGGAAACAGTCGCAGAACCAGTTCTCCGGCCGTTTCCGGCGTGGAAATTGTCGAAGAAATAGTTCTGCGGGATTTTCCAGCGCGGAAAAATACGTTTTTTCGTACGCCGCTGAGATTTTCGAGCAGGAAAATGCCGCCTTTAATTTTTCCAGGATCGTGCGAAGATCGATTTAAAGCATCTCTATGGAAATCTTTATCGTCGTCCTGATCGTAGCCATCATTTTTGCGGTGGCGTCGCGGAGACGCGGGGCGAAAGGTGAGCACTCGGAATCCAATGACTCCACGTCGTGCGCCTTTTGCGCCACCGACACGGCGGCCGCCGATACCGGTCATCACCACGCTCATTCGCATCATCATCACGATTCCGGTGATTGCGGTTCGCATGGTTCCCATTCCCACGGAGCCGACTGCGGTTCACACGGCGGATCCGATGGCGGCGGTTGCTGCGGCGGGCATCATTAAAAATCGACGGCAATTCCTCATATCCGTGCAGGCGGTAGGGCGTCGCACTCCTGTGTGCGCCGTTGTTAGGCTTAATCGGACGTCAACCAGATTCTTTAAGGGCACAAAGCAAAAATTTCTACCACGTCCGGTTTGTCGTGACAGCGGCGCGCACGGAGTGCGACGCCCTACCCTGCCCTCGCGAATTCCGTCACAAATTTCCGCCCCCCAAAATCCCTACTTCCCAAACTTCGCCACCTGTTTTGGTGTGAGAATCCACTGCAAACAGGCGCACTTCCCGAAATGAAATCCGTGATCGACGGACAGTTTTGCCAGCCCCGCTTTTTTAAAATCAATTCGCATGTCGGCTTTGCCACTGAGCAATACCGACATCAATTTCGACAGGTACGGTTCATGGCCAACGAGGAGAATGTTTTTAGTTTCGCTGTAACGCGCGTTCAGATGTTCACCCAATTTTTCCGGTGAGACGTCCGCACCCAGGTTCTCTGTCGTGTGCAACGTGGTTCCCAACACATCCGCGGCAATCTGCGCCGTTTGGAATGCGCGCACGTAAGGACTCGAAAGAATCATTTCCAGTTTCAGGTCCAGCTCGCGTATTCCGCACGCCACTTTCCGCGCCTGTTTTTCCCCGTCCTGCGTCAACGGACGTTTGCTGTCCGGTTTAAACCGTCTCCGATGCGGACCGGCCTTGGCGTGACGCAAAAAGTACAGGTTCATTTTCCGATGCCTCCGTGGCGAATATCCCGCGCTTCGTAGAGATACACAACCTCTTCGGCGATGTTCGTCGCGTGGTCGGCGATGCGCTCAAGCGCTTTGGAGACAACCATCAGATTCAGGCAACGCGTGATCGTCGCCGGGTTTTCGATCATGAAACTGGAGAGTTCACGATGAAACTGTTTGTTGATCTCGTCGACCTGCTTGTCGCGCGTGATCACCTCGAGCGCTTTTTCGGGCTGCTTGTTGACAAACGCGTCCAGGCACGCCTTCAGCATTTCGCCGGCGATGTTGCCCATGCGAGGAACATCGACGTAAGCCTTGAGCTGCGGCTCCTGGTTTAAATCCAATGCGCGTCGCGCAATCTTCGTGGCTTCGTCGCCGATGCGTTCGAGGTTCTGGGAAATCTTCATGGCCACGGTGATGAAACGAAGGTCGGTGGCCAACGGCGCTTTCGACAGGAGATGAATCGCCATTTCATCGATCTCGAGTTCGAACTTGTCGATGATGTTGTCGTTTTCCTTTACCTTGCGCGCGAGGTCGTCCTTGCGTTCAACCAGCGAACGCACCGCATCGCTCAACGCATGTTCCGCGTGTCCGCCCATCATGAGCAACTTTTCCTTCAGCTCGGTGATTTCGAGATCGAGGTGTCGATTCATAATTTAAACATCAGCCAAATCGGCCCGTAACATAGTCTTCGGTTTGTCGTTTCGCGGGGTTGGTAAAAATTTTATCGGTGCGATCGAACTCAACCAGTTCGCCAAGGTAAAAGAACGCCGTGTAATCGGAGATACGCGCGGCCTGTTGCATGTTGTGCGTCACGATCACAATGGTGAAATCCTTTTTCAGCTCGAGAATGAGTTCTTCGATCTTGGAAGTGGCGATGGGATCCAGCGCCGACGCCGGTTCATCCATCAGGATCACCTCCGGTCGAATGGCGATCGCACGAGCAATACAAAGGCGTTGCTGTTGTCCGCCGGACAAGCCGAGGGCACTCCCGTGCAAGCGGTCTTTCACCTCATCCCAAAGCGCGGCGTCCCTCAGGCTGCGTTCGACGCGATCGTCGAGTTCGCTCCTGGCTTTGATCCCCTGCAACCGCATGCCGTAAGCGATGTTTTCGTAAATGGATTTGGGAAACGGATTCGATCGTTGAAACACCATGCCCACGCGTTTGCGGAGTTCGATGACGTCCACGTCGCGGTCGTAAATATTTTGTCCGCCAATCTTGACCGTTCCTTCAATACGAACGTTGTCGATCAAATCGTTCATGCGATTGAAGCAGCGAAGGAACGTCGATTTACCGCAACCCGACGGACCGATGAATGCGGTGACAATTTTTTCACCGAGCGTCACGGAAATGTTCTTCAAAGCGCGCGAGTGACCGTAATACAACGAAACGCCCTCGGTTTGGATCAATGGTTCGCCGGCACTATTACGCGGGCCAACCGTCAGCTTCGAAAAAATATCCTGGGTAGGTGGTTCGGACATATCGAGAGTCATATCAATGGAGTTGCCGCATCTTCTTTCGCATCCGGGCACGAACGAAAACGGCCACTATGTTCAACGAGAACGTAAGAATCAAAAGAGTCAGCACCGTCGCGTAAAGAATCGGGCGAGTCTGTTCAATGTTCGGCGATTGGGTGGAGAGGACGAAGGTGTGGTAGCCGAGATCCATGAACTGGTCCGTCACCGAATGCGGCAACGACGCCATGTAGTACGCAGCCCCGGTAAAGAGAATCGGTGCCACCTCCCCCGCTGCGCGTCCGATGGCAAGGATAGCGCCGGTCATAATTCCCGGGAGCGCCTGCGGAAGGACGATTTTCAGGATCGTTTCCAACTTCGTTGCGCCGAGTGCAAGGCTCGCTTCACGCAATCCCTGTGGAATGGCTTTTAATGATTCTTCCGTGGCGACGATCACCACCGGCAGCGTCATCACGGCCAGCGTCAACGACGCCCAGAGAATGGCGGGTTTTCCCCAGACAGGATTAGCGTCGTTGGGATGCAGGAGCGCATCCATGTTGTGTCCGAGGAAGTTAATGAAAAATCCAAGGCCAAACAGACCAAAGACAATCGACGGAACGCCAGCGAGATTGCTCACCGCGCCACGAATGACACGGGTAAACCAGGAAGTCGTGTGCGCGTATTCGGTCAGATAAATCGCCGTGATCACTCCTGCCGGCACGACAAAGATCGTCATGAGGAACACGCGCATGGTGGTCCCCACGATCATCGGAAGCACCCCGGCATTCTCGACGCTGAACATATCGCGTTCTGTTCCACCGGTCACAAAGCGCCACGAAAAAAAGCCCCAGCCGTTGTAAATAATATTTCCGAGGATAATTGCCAGAATCGCCAGGATCAGAAACGTCGCCGCGCCCGTCAATCCGGTGCAACAGAAGGAAACGAGGTCAACATTCTTGCGACGCACATCAAAAGAAGGCGATTGAACCGTGCTGTTCATCGTTTGCCCTCCAGTTTCCCTTTCACCCGGTGCATGATGATTTCCCCCGCGAGATTTGAGACAAACGTTACCACGAATAACAACACACCGATCATGAAGAGCATGCGGTAATGCGGACCTCCAAAAACGGTTTCTGCAAGTTCAGCCGCAATGGTCGCCGTGATACTGCGGGTGGAATCAAAAATGTCCCATGACATGATACTGGCATTCCCGCTCGCCATCAAAACAACCATCGTTTCTCCCACCGCTCGTCCAAAGCCAAGAACCACCGCCGCAAAAACCCCTGGCATTGCCGCCGGCAAAATGACTTTCCACGCCGCTTGCCATTTGGTTGATCCCACTGCGAGCGCCGCTTGCATATAACTGCGCGGCACACTCGTCAGCGCATCCTCCGCAATCGAAAACACCACTGGAATGATTGCCAAACCCAGAGCGATTCCGGCATTGAAGGCATTCAGGCGCGATGGATAGTGAAAAATTCCCTGAAGGAAACTCGCCATCACGATCAGCGCGAAAAAACCGAGAACCACCGATGGAATTCC
>CBHTTJ010000288.1:0-4782 GCA_966095605.1 uncultured bacterium
CTCCTTTATGCCAATAAAAAGGCCCTCGTCCGTTTTGCAATCGGGCGAGGGCCTGAGATGCGCACAATCAAAATTATTTCGCGTCCGCTTTCTTCGCGATGGTCTCACCGTTTGTTACCCAGATTGGACTGGTCCACGCCATTTCATCATCGCCTTGAATGATGCGAGCGTAGAAGTAACCGGTTCCTTTCGGCAGCGAATCCGGCGTCCACGAAATGGTCACTTCACCTTTGCCAATCGGCTTCTCCACGCTGCCGACGCTGTGCACAAGCTTCCTGTCGCTGAAGATATCAATTTGTCGAACCGGCGCGGTGCCCCGAGCGAACACCGTGATCTCTTCAGGTTTCGTGGTGGTGTATTCCTCTCCCATGATGTGTTGCCCCATTCGGAAATCAACGACCAGCCCGTATGTGGTCGAACCGTAACAACGCCGATCGTATAACCCTTGCCATGCAGCCTTGCGGGTGTTTTCGGTCGCGTAAACAACAGCATACGCCGTTCCCCAACCATGGTCGCTGCTGCCAATCATTCCCATGCGATAATCTTTGCCGAGTCCGTCCTGCACGAAGCAATTCTTTGCGGTCGCTCCCGTGTGCTGACGCGGACAGCCATCATACTCGTAGGAACCGCGACACGCCTGGAACACTTCGCAAATGCGTTCGAAACGTTCATCGTGATCGTCCCAACGCGTTCCCATGCGCGGATCGGCGCTGGTGTGCGGGATGGTTAAAGCCGGTTTGCCAAACTTCGCCAGAGTCGCCCACAAATCCGCCGTGGTCTTTGTTCCTTCCACATTGGAACGCAACAATGCCGCCGGACGTTCCGGCCAGATGATGTTGTGATGTCCAATCGGCCACGTCGCCGTCCATTCGTAGCCATAAAGAACCGAGAACGATCCCGGAATATTGTAAAGGTCCGCCAATTTCTGGATGCGCCACCAATTATATTCTGTCGTGTGCTCGGCGTGGTCGCTCATCGCGAGGAAGTCATACTGACAAATGTCGTGCGCGTATTTGTAATGATCGTCCGGCGTGGGTTCGTTGCCGGTGCTGCAACGGGAGATGTTCGAATGCTTATGAAGATCGCCCCAGAGCAACGTGTATTTCTTCCCGTTCAGCTCGATGTCGCGATGCGCCGTATCTCGCGCTACGCGGGGATACGTTTTTTTGTCCGTCGGCGTTTTGCGGGCTATCAGGCTGTTCGCCGCTGGAACACCTTTCGTTCCTTTCAATGCCGCAAAATAAATATCGCCGTTGTAACCAAATGCTTTTCCAAAGTCGCCGTGATGGTCGCTCTCGTCGTCCTCGGTGTGCGCGGGTTCAGGAGCAGTCGCAAATGAAGCCGACAATTTCTTGCGATGTTCCATCTCGTAAGCAACCTGCAATCCGGCGCTGTTTGAAATCAACGCGACTTCCTCAAGATTTCCGTCGCTCTCCGGAAGTTTTGTCGGCGCACTCCACGTATTGCCGGAAAAGGATTGAACGAACACATCCCACCAATACGGTCCCCGTTGTCTTTTCTTTTTGGCCGGCTGCCCTTCCTGTCGTTTCTTTTTCTTCCCGCCTTGTTTTTCGGCATTGGCTCCGTCTCCAGACACCACTTTGGTCAATGCGCGGTAAGCCACCCACAAGGTCCCGTTGTTATCGACAGAAATCTTCGGAACGCCTGTGTGCGCGAGTCGATATCCAGCCGGTGGGGTCAACGCTTTGGACGATTTGGGAATGGTTAAAATCTTCCCATTGTCCAGGCAGACCAGACGAATCTGCGCCACGAGCGGTTCCTGGTCTGGATTCTCGGGATCATTTTCTTTTTCTTCAGCGCGCTTTTTTAAATTCGCGCCGGTGATCGTCATGTTTCCCGACTCGCCGTGTCGCGGAATTTTAATCGCGTCCCATGCCGCCCAGAGACGGCCTTCTTTGTCGGCGGTCAAGGAAGGATGCAGGTCATATTCGCCGCGCGTGCTGAGCCGCAGCTCCTTTGCGTCTTTGGTGTCGACGCGTTTCAAATAGAGATCGTAGTCGCCGTCACGATAGGTGCTCCATGCGATCCAGGTCGCTCCATTAAAATCACAGGCAATCGTCGGATCCCAATCGTCGTATTTGTCATCCGTCACGGGGGAAGCGTCGCTCCATTTTCCGTCGGAAAAGGTCCGCAACAAAATATCATATTGCCCATCGTTAAATTCCTGCCAGGTCACGAAGAGTTTTCCGTTCTTATCCACGGCCACTTCCTGGTTTTGCGCCGCGCTTTTCGCCGCGCTGATTTGCGCCGGCGTCGACCACTTCCCGTCGACACGCGTCGAACACATTACTTTGGCCAGCGCATCCCCTGTTTCCGTCCAAAAAGCCCAGACCGTATTTCCAACGGCACAAAAGGTTGGACGAATGATTTGTGCGCGCGTGGCGTTAATTTGTTCGGGCGCCGACCAGACACCTTTTTCCAAGTGCGCCGCCATCACCGCGTCGCCTTTTGGATGCGTATAGGCCACCCACCCTGCCCACGTGCTCTGATCTGCCGTCTGGCAAATCGTTGGCTGGGTGTCGTAAGTCGTCTTGGGTGTCAGCAAATAAGGTTTGGTCGCTGGCGAATCAGGCGCAGCGAATAACGAAGGCCCCGCCAACAACATCGCCGCCGCAACCGAACGGATAGAAATCATAAAAGTGCTGTATTGGACTGTAATAGTTGGCAGCAGGTTACTGTTCGCCGCGGTAATGGTCGACTCCCCAAGTTTGGGGGATCGTTTAAAAGGAGATTAGAACTGGTTTCATAAGTTTTTTTCGGAAGGACGAGCTCCTGCGAGTCCCACTTTTTCCGCGATTAGCCAGGGACTCGTGGAACTGCGTGGAACTCGTCCTTCCGAGGATCAACTTATAAATGGACGCGGATGGAACACGTCCTTACCAGAAACGAAAAAAGCCGCCCGCGATTTCTCGCGGGCGGCTTGTCGATTTCCGTTCCTTTCTTATGCCGACGTTGTGATCGTAATCGGCTCTGACACCGCCGATTCGCCGCCGCTGTTCACAGCTGTCACCACGATATCGATGCTTGAGTTCGCAGGCAGATTTTCGATCGTGAAATCGAGATCCGCAGGAGAACCCACCGGGGCATAATCCGTGTTTGATCCATGAATTTTGATCCAAACGCGATAATACTCCGCGCGCGGCGCCTGATCCCACTTCACCGCGGCCGCCGTCGGTCCGATCAACGTGACCTTCACGCCTTCCGGCACATCCGGAGTTTCTGCTGCACCCGGTTTATTTAAACCAAACGCCAACCAGCGGTCGTCGAGTGGATCGAGGCGCATGTCCAACTCGATGATCACATCGCGAACGCGCTTGCGGAGCTTCACCGCTTGGTTGTCCCGCGTAGCCATGAGGGCGCTCACTACCGTCTCCTGGAGATTCACGGCGCCACGAGCTTCCGTCAGTTGCGTGCGCAATAACTCCAGGTGCGCCGCCGTGAAGTTCTTGGCTGGAATCTCCGCGGCCGGATTACGGTCGAGGTAATCCTTATACAAGCGGAGGAATTGCAGCACTTGCGCTTCATTCGGCACGATCTCCAACGAGCCGTTGTGGCCCAATTCCATCCAGAACTCGTTGAACTCATTGCCGAAGTCCAGCTTGAGGCTGTCGCGGCCGAACATGAGCAACGCACGGCTCGAATAGACTTTCTCGCGCGTCGTTTCACGGCGTTCCTTCAGGTCATTGCGACCCTGGCCATGAGCCATGATCGCATTTACCAACGCTTGAATATCAGCGTCGATGTTTACCTTCGTGTTGATCACCACCGGCACGGTGGCCTCGTGTTCTTCTGCGCCGATGGACATGTCTGTTGCCATCGCCAGCAGATCTGTATTCGTTGCAGGTATTGTTTTTTGCATATGTTTTATTCCTTTCTTTCTCACGTTGCATCGCGACCGGAGCGAATCGAAAAGCCAAAAAACAGTTCTGACTTCCCTTTCCACGCGGACAACATGCCCGCCGGTTCCAATCTTCTTGCGGCGCGTCTTTGACCGCCGCCATTCGATTACCAACCATTCTGATCGCTTTGCATTTTCACTGACTGCTGACAGTCCGGGGACATCCGGCGTCTGCCGTCCGTCCTCGAACTTTTGGCTGCTCCATTTTGAACAGCCGACACGAAGCAAGGTCGCTGTCGGCCACAAACGACATGTTTGTCAGACCCGCGACTGGTTGAGGTTTCTAAGTTCAACCCGTCTTCGTGTTTTCAACCGAATGACTCGCATTCGGCCGAACTCGCTATGTTGTCACATAAATTGTTCCTTTTGATAAGGACACCAATGCGCGCATTGGTGTCCGGCTTTTTCAGCCCCGTTTTTATTGGTCAAAACCAACGTCCCCATTTTTGCTCCCTGGACTCTTTTCTCTCGGCCGTGCTCTTTTTTCGCCCAAACTTTGAACTTTAAACTTCAACTTTGAGCTCAGGGAGGAAGAGCGCTCTATCGAACGGGAATGACAATGACACACCCCCACTGACATCTCGCGTCAGTGCTTTTTGGAAAAATGAAAAAAGTTTTCGTGGGTTTCAGGCCCTGTTTTCAACCGATTGATGAACTGACAAGTCTAAAACGACGTTAAAAAAGATTTTTTTTCGCAGAATTTGAAAAAAGTAGCGCCGACTGGCAGTCGGCTGTATCGCGAGTTGGCAACTCGCCAGCGGTCGGCTTCGGAAGGGGGCGTTTATAGTTTCTTCGGTGCGGGCTGGCGTAATCACCCCACGCCGGTTAACAACCGGCGATACAGCCGACTAACAGTCGGCGCT
>CBHTTJ010000289.1:0-4767 GCA_966095605.1 uncultured bacterium
AACTTCCGTGGACGCCATTTGCAGAGCGACATCCACCCTTCACGGATCAAAAATCGCCGTTTGCACGACGACGGAGGGTGACTTTTGACCTAAAAAGCGGTTTTTGACGACTTTTTAGCCCAAGGAACGAAAAAAGAATCAAAAAGACTATTTTGGATAGTCGCGCCAGAGCCACTTCACTTTTTCGGGGAAAATGGAACCGCCATGCTTCGCGCTATGCTTGCCGTCGCCGAAAACGAAGTCGTAGTCGTAACCAGCAAACTTCAACGCGGCGGCCATGCTTTGGTTCGCCAATGGCCAGTTGCCAAATGGATTGTCCAGATCGTTGGAACCATCCTGGAGAAACACTCGGATCGGTCTCTTCTCCTGTTTGCGAATCCAGAACGGATACACATAACCACCGCGGATGTCGGTGAAGCTGCCGATCGTGCTGAAGACTTTGCTGAATTCGTTTGGACGTTCCCATGCCGCCGTGAAGGCGCAAATGCCTCCGGAACTTCCACCGCAAATCGCACGGCCCGCCCCATTGGTCGTCAGGTTGTAAGACTTGCCGACTTCGGGAAGAATTTCCTCCAGGAGGAACCGCACATAGGCATCGCCAAGAGAATCATATTCAAAGCTACGATTTTTTCGCGGCGGCTGGCCGGGTTCGGTCGCGGGGATTTCGCCCGGGTTGATGAAGACGCCGATGATGACCGGCAGTTCCTTCCGAGAAATGAGGTTGTCGAAAACATTTGGAATACGCCATTGGCCATTGGTGCCGATATAACCGGAGCCGTCCTGAAAGACCATCACGGCAGCGGGCTTCGTCGCGTCGTATTGTTTCGGCACGTAGACCCAATAATCGCGGACCGTGCCGGGAAATACTTTGCTCGTCTCCCAACGATGTTTCGTTACCGTGCCGTGTGGAACTTTGGGATTGTAGAGCGAATCGGGACCGAGAGTGTAATCATCGGGAATTCGTTCCTTGGCCGCAGAAGAAGCAACGGGGGCCGGCGCAGGCAACGTGACGGGCTTTTTGACTTTTGTACAGCAGCCAGCGACAGAAAGTGCCAAACCAAGGGCCAATACCAAGGGAAGTTTCATCCTCGGGATTCTGGAAAGTTTGGCGGCAGTGTCAAAACTTTGTTCCGCATCGCCTTACTCTCCGCTTCCCCCTTGTCACTCGATATGACCTCGCATACGTTCGGCATGCGCTGTCGTGAATATCGAACTTATCAATACCGGTAGCGAGCTGATGCTCGGCCGCGTTCTTAACACGCATCAACAATGGCTTTGCGCACAATTCGCCGATCTCGGCTACTCCGTGACACGCCAGATCGCCGTTCCTGACACAGGTCCCGCGATTAAAGAAGCGCTTCAGGATTCGCTCACCCGCAGCGATTTAATTATCACCACCGGCGGTCTGGGCCCGACGTCCGATGACCTCACGCGGGAGTTCATTGCGCAACTCCTCGGCAAAAAACTTTTCACCGACCACAGCGTCGTCACGCACATCGAACAATTCTTCGCGCAACGAAAACGTTGTGCCCCGGAAAAAACCATGGTGCAAGCGCTCGTTCCGGAAGGCGCCATTGTTTTGCAGAATGCGTTCGGCACGGCTCCGGGGCTGGTGATGGAGCTTGCCTCCAATCCCTTTCGCGCGAACCACAGAGTCGTTATCGTCATGCTCCCCGGGCCACCACGGGAATTGCGTCCCATGTTTCGCGACCAGGTGGTTCCCCTGCTCCACCGTTTTTTCCCGCGCGACGAAGACTTTGTTTGTCGCACGTTTAAAACGACCGGGCTCGGAGAATCGTTCGTCGAAGAAAAGCTGGAAAAGCCCTTGGAAGATCTGGTGAAGGCCGGGCTCGAACTCGGCTATTGCGCGCGCGTCGGCGAAGTGGATGTCCGGATCGTCACTCGCGGCAAGGAAGCCCGAGCCCTCGCCGACCAGGCCGAAGCCCGCGTTCGCGAACTTCTCGGCGGAATTATTTTCGGCACGAGCGATCAATCGCTGGAACAAACGATTGTTCAGATGCTGAGCGAACGGAAACAGACTCTCGCCCTCGCCGAATCCTGCACGGGCGGTCATATTTCGAACCGAATTACCAACGTCTCAGGCGCCTCAGCAATCTTCATGGCGGGACTGATTACTTACAGCAACGACGCGAAGCAGCGGCTGCTCGGCGTCTCCGAACAGACCCTGAAGGATTCTGGCGCCGTGAGCAAAGCGACCGCGAAGGAAATGGCGGAAGGCGCCCGCACTCGAAACGGAGTGGACTACGCGATTTCAGTTACTGGCATCGCTGGCCCGACCGGCGGGACAGATGAGAAACCCGTTGGGACGGTTTACATCGGGTTGGCGACGCCGACCGGAACGCTCGTGGAACATTTCGTGAATCGTTACGACCGCGAGACCTTTAAGTTCATGACGTCTCAACAGGCGATGGATCTGTTGCGGCGTTATCTTTTGAAACATTCGGCGTGAACGGAAAAAAGTTATTTTTATTTGTCCTGAACCGATGGGTTCGTTCGTCGTTTTTGTAGAAGCGGGTCCCAACGGCCCGCACGATGCAGAAATCATATGAAAAAGACGCACAAAGGCAGCTGCCACTGCGGCGCAGTTCGTTTCGAAGCCGACATTGATTGGAACAACGGCACGTTTAAGTGCAATTGCGAGATTTGCACGAAGACCCGCATGTGGGGCGCGATTGTTCCCGCGAAAGATTTCCGGCTTCTTTCCGGTGAAGCCGATCTGATCGAGTATCATCCCGGCTATAATCACCATCCTTTCTGCAGGAAATGCGGTGCTCGCGGTTTCGGCTGGGGTGTTTCGGATAAACTGGGCGGTAAATTTTACGCAGTACGTGTCGCCGCTCTCGATGACCTCGATGTCGACGTCCTGATGAAAGCCCCGGTGAAATATTTCGATGGTTTTCACGATAACTTTCAGTCTGCCCCCGCGGAAATTCGTCACCTGTAACCAATCCACACTACAAAACTATGAGCAAAGTCAGAGTTCTGGTCGGCACGAAAAAAGGCGCGTTCATTCTGAGCGCGGATGGCACCCGCAAGAATTGGGAAGTCAGCGGCCCGCATTTTGCCGGGTGGGAAATTTATCATGTGAAAGGTTCGCCTGTTGATCCGAATCGCATCTACGCTTCCCAAAGCAGCGGTTGGTTCGGCCAGATTATCCAGCGTTCCGACGACGGCGGAAAAACGTGGAATCCACCGGGCAGCAATCCGGAAGATCTCAAAGGCCCCGAAGGCTTTCCCAAAGGCGAAAGCAACAAGTTCGTTTACGAAGGACAGGTCGGCACCCACAAATGGTACGATGGCACCCAGCATCCCTGGGAATTCAAACGCGTCTGGCATCTCGAACCTTCCTTGAACGACCCGGATACGATCTACGCCGGCGTGGAAGATGCCGCGATTTTCAAGACGACCAATGGCGGGAAAACGTGGCAGGAACTCCCTGGGTTGCGTAACACCAAAGGCGCACTCTGGCAACCCGGCGCGGGAGGCATGGCGGTGCACACCATCATTCTCGATCCCAAAAATCCGAAACGAATGTACGTCGCCATCTCTGCGGCGGGTGCGTTTCGAACCGACGACGGCGGAGCCACGTGGAAACCGATCAATCGCGGCCTGAAATCGAATTACGAATTACCCGATCCGGATGCGGAGGTCGGCCATTGTGTTCATCGCATTGCGCTTCATCCGTCACGGCCGGACGTTCTCTACATGCAGAAGCACTGGGACATCATGCGCAGTGATAATTCCGGTGATCTTTGGTCGGAAGTCAGCGGCAATTTGCCCAGCGACTTCGGATTTCCGATTGATGTTCATGCGCACGAACCGGAAACGATTTTTGTCGTGCCGATCAAAAGCGATTCGGAACATTACCCGCCGGACGGCAAGCTGCGCGTGTATCGCAGCAAAACGGGCGGCAACGAATGGGAAGCCATGACGAAAGGTCTGCCGCAAAAGGATTGTTACGTGAACGTGCTGCGTGACGCGATGGCGGTTGATTTATTGGATCCGTGCGGAATTTATTTCGGCACAACCGGCGGACAAGTTTACTGCTCTCCCAACGGCGGTGACTCGTGGGAACCAATCGTACGGGATTTGCCCGCGGTGCTATCCGTCGAGGTGCAAACCTTGCGCTGATCGACGATACTGAAAGGTCGAACGTTGAAGCGGCGTAAACGCCGCGCTCCGAAGCGCGGGCTTCAGCCCGCTTCGGCGTCGCCTCGATTAACGCATTGAATTAACAGAGGACTGATCCATGATCCGAGTTGTTCTACCTTATCACCTGCGTAATCTCGCCCGCGTCCCCGGCGAGGTGCAGCTTGAAATTTCCGGCGACGTAACGATCCGCAACGTTCTCGACGAACTGGAAAAACATTATCCCACCCTTCGCGGAACGATTCGGGACCATACGACGTTACAACGTCGTCCCTTCATCCGTTTCTTCGCCTGCAAAGAAGACTTGTCCAACGACCCGGTTGATAAAGCTCTGCCCACGGCGGTCGCCAATGGATCGGAACCTCTCCTCGTCATCGGGGCTATGGCAGGCGGATAACTTGGCACGAGATTTGAAATCAGCCGACATCTGAAATTTCAAATTCCAAATCGCAAGTTCCATCCGATCAGCGCAAATCGCTGAATTCGAGACTCCTGCAAAAAGGTATCCCTCGGGATAGGTCCAATTTTCGTCGCCGGGAAATTTTTCCAACCGTCTTCCGCCTTAAAATTCCGTCGCGGAAAATTCCGACAACCGTG
>CBHTTJ010000290.1:0-4690 GCA_966095605.1 uncultured bacterium
CGGACGTTTCGAACTCGAAGACAAGAAAAGCCATCTCGCATCGATGTCTGGAAACTACTTCGACATGGGACCAACCGCTGTAGTGCGTCACGAAGGCACTTTGATTTTGCTCACATCGATCAAAACGCCTCCATTCGACCTCGGCCAATGGCGCAGTCAGGGGATCGAACCAAAAAGCCTATCCGTCATCGGCGTCAAAGCGGCGGTCGCCCATCGACGCGCGTACAATCCCATCGCCAAACAAATGTTCTGGGTGGATACGCCCGGCCCCTGCAGTAGCAATCTGAAGAGTTTACCTTACAAAAAAATTAAACGACCGATCTACCCGCTCGATCCGCTTTAAAACTATGAATCATCCACTCGTCAGTTATCCCAAAGATGCCAATACACCGACATCACATCTGCCATTCAGCCCCGTCGTGAAGGTCGGCGATGTCTTGTATGTGTCGGGACAAGCATCCGTCGACAAATCAGGCAAGATCGTCGGCGATTCTTTTGAAGGGGAGTTTCGTCGTTCCGTAGAAAATCTGCGGGCCGTTCTCGAATCCGCCGGGAGCGACCTCGAACATGTCGTGCAAACCCGCAACTACGTACGGGACGCTGAAGATGTGCCGCTCTACAACCAACTCTATCGTGAATATTTCAAAGCGCCGTTTCCTGCGCGCACAACGATCACGAATTGTTTGCCAGCGACTTTGCGGTATGAAATTGAATGCGTTGCGGTGGTGAAGAAGCAATGAGCATGGATTTAGCCAGAACTAAAGCGACCTCACCCCGGCTCTCTCCTTCCCAGGAGAGGGAACAGCAGAATTACATTTCTGTATAAAATCCTGGACCGTTCGACCGAAGACAGCGCTCGATTTGAAAAAGGCTGGATACGATTCTCCCTCTCCTGGGAGAAAGAGGGCCGGGGTGATGTCGCTTTCTTGAGTACTGTCGACTCGAAAACTATTCTGGCAAATTACTCCAACAATCCCCTCCACTTGGTCACATAAACCAAATCCGAGCGGTGGCGCATTTTATCTTCGCCACCGAGCCAAAACAGGTTCTCTCCCGACTTCAAGAACACCGCCATCGCGGGATATGGAAGAGCTTTTACTTTGGAATACTTATCTGTCTTCGTGTCGTAGATGAACGCGGCGTCGGTGAAATTGTTGGTGTAACCGCCACCCAATAAAATGTGCCGATCGTCCAAGGCACAGCTTCCCAAACCACGAACTGCCAATGGATACGGGCTGATCTTTTTCCAATTCCGCTCCTTGGTGTGATAGACGAAAGACAAATCAACGTTCACCGCTTGATTGCTCGCGTCGATGTAGCCACCCGTGAAAACAAATATCTGATCGCCAATAGCCGAGGCCGTCGGAACAATCAAGTTACCGCCGGGGTAATCCGGCAGCGATTCGGTCTTTCCAGTCGCCAGATCAATTGAGTAAACCCGATTCGTCAACGTTTTCAGGTCAACGGCATCCGCACCGCCAGCGATGACGAATAGTTTTCCATCAACGATCGCGGTGGCAGAATAAACCGTCGGCTTCTCAATCTTGCCGATTTTCTTGACCTCGAGCTTTGAACTCAGCTGGTTAAATTCATTTAACGTCACCTTTCCATCACTACCGCCCGAGAAAAAGAGTTGTCCGCCGTGTTGAACAAATGCGGCGTAAGCAATCGGGTGAGCCAATTTGCCAGCCTCTGTCCACGCACCCTTTTTCGCATCAAAACGCCATGCCTGGTCCATCCAGATTTTCGTGTCGTTCTTCCACGAAATTCCGCCCGCGAGGAAAATGTCGTCCCCGTCTGTCCCGGCGACAAAGTTCCCCATCCCCATCGGTAAAGAGGCCAATTGTTTCCACTCTGCAGCAACGATCGCTTGAGTCATAAAGAAAATGAGAAGAACCGAAATGAAGCCCGGTTTGGTTCCAGCATCGACAAGAGATCGAAACCTATTTCGAATTGCCGTCACGCTGTTTATCGCCCGGTGCATTGGCGCGAATATAAGTGTCAACGATCTGTCCTGACGAGTCCCAATTTCCCATGACACGCACATCATTTTGCTGAGCCAATTCGCCAGCGCCGCTGGGTGCACACCCTTCACCACGTTTCCGAATCTCCCACCAACATTGGCCGCAGTGATTGTGCTGATGATCGATCGTAAAACCTGCACGTTGCATCATCGGCCCGATCCAACCCATGCAGTGATCACAGTAATCTCGATGTTGTTGAAGTTTGTTCCGCAACAGGAACCCTTTCGAAGGACAATCCTGAATATCGATGCGAAAGACGTTGTCCCCTGCCGCCGTTGTGTAGCCCGCACCTTCATACGCCAACGTGTGTCCCCAATATTCCTTCATCCCTTCGAAACCTTTTTGCAGGATCAGCTCACTCGCGTGTCGCTGCGAATCGCGATGGATCGCGTGGTCCCAATATTCGCGCAGCAATGGTTCGCCGCCGCTCTTTTCCAGCCACGAAAAAGTCCACTCGTAATGACCGCAAAAATCATAAACGCCAATCATCGTGCCTCCTTGATCTTGCCGAGGTCTTGAGGTGGAAGATTCGCCGTCGCCCGCAGAAACGTTTGCCGGCAACTCCCGTTTCCACCATCGATTCGAACTGTCATTCCCCCTGGGTAAGCCATTGCCTCGCTCACGAAATAACAATGCTGACAAAAAGAGGGAAGGACCTGCCGTTGATGATCGCGCAGATGCTTGATCGCCGGACAAGTCTTCACCTCGAACACCACTGATTCTCCCTGTCGACTAATGTCAACTTCCGCCTTCGGTTCCGCGGCGAAAAAGGCCTTCCAATACTCCATCACTCCATCAAGGCCATTTGCTTTCCATGACGCCGAAACCGGTGCGAAATAGTTTGCGCCCATTTCGGTCCAGTACCGACGCAATCCTTCCATTCCAAAGCGGTCGTGGATAAATCGGAACGTCGCATTAATCGCGAAGTAAAAATCCGCCGCACCAACTGGCTTGGTGTCTTTGTATGGCAGCGGATCGTTCATTGCCTCGAAGCTAACAAATCGTTGTTTCCTCAACAACCCGCTTCGTCCCTATATGTCATATATTCTCCTTCCGAAAAAACCTTGTTCACCATGCGCTTTGTTTCGCAACATATGGGCGCGCCATGAATGGAACACCCTGGTATCAAGTTTCGAACGTCAACGAGATCGATTCCCCTGCCCTGTTAATTTACCCGGAGCGCGTCCGCGAAAACGTGCAACGGATGATCATCACCGCTGGCGGTGCAAACCGTCTGTGTCCGCATGTAAAAACACACAAGCTCGCGGAGATCACGCGGATGCAACTGGAAATGGGAATCACTAAATTTAAGTGCGCTACCATCGCTGAAGCTGAAATGTGCGCGAAAGCCGGCGCCACCAACGTTCTCCTCGCCTATCAACCCGTCGGCCCGAAACTCAAGCGTTTTATTCAACTCACGAAGGAGTTTCCCAAGACTAAATTTTCCGCCCTCGTCGACAACGAAGCGTCGCTGAAGGAAATCTCCGCTGTTGGCATTGCTGCAAAGATTAAAATTCCTCTTTTCCTCGACATCAATTGCGGCATGAATCGCACGGGTGTTCCAGCTGGACCTGAAGCGCTTCGTCTCTATCAATTGATGAGTTCTCTTCCGGGAATCGAAGCCAATGGTCTCCATGTTTACGACGGTCACATTGCCGACAGCGATCCGAAGGAACGCGAAACTCGTTGCGAAGCCGCCTTTGCTCCCGCGGCGAAATTGCGCGAAGACATCTTGAAACTCAGCTTGTCGGTTCCGAGAGTCATCGCTGGAGGTTCGCCGACTTTTCCCATCCATGCAAAACGCGCCAACGTTGAGTGCAGTCCGGGCACAACCGTTCTCTGGGATCACGGCTATGGGGCGCGCTGTCTGGATATGCCATTCCTTCATGCCGCCGTGGTCCTCACGCGCGTCATCAGCAAACCGTCCGAAGGACGTATCTGTCTCGACCTTGGCCACAAGGCGATCGCGGCGGAGAATCCTCACCCACGCGTGATTTTCCTTAACCTTCCCGATGCGAAAGCGGTCAGTCACAGCGAAGAACATCTCGTTCTCGAAACTCCTGAAGCGGCCGGGATTCCCGTCGGCACAGTTCTTTACGGTATCCCGTTTCACGTGTGTCCAACCGTCGCCTTGCACTCGGAGGCGGTGGTTGTTGAAAAGGGCGTTGCCTGCGCGCGCTGGACGGTGGAATCGCGAAATCGTCGGCTAAGCGTTTGACGTCACCTTTCATGTTGTTCAAGACATCGCGGTGAGTCCGAAGCTCTGAAAGTTACGAAAATTGATTGCCTGAGGAGAGAGCCTGTTGACTAAAAACGGGTCTTCCAAACCAACCTTCCGCGCACACCCGAACATCCCGTGGCCAGGCATTAGGCCGTAATCACACGTCCCGCCTATTGACCGGCCAAAAAGAGCACTCCTCCAAATCCGGTCCTGATGACATGGATCAAAAATCCTTCAGGAGGAGAACAGTCGAAGAGCGTTCTCTCTGAAAATGGCTCGCCGCCCGGCTTCGCTGACCCGCTCGGCCACGCAAGTTTCACGCAGACAGAGTAAAGACTCGATGCCGAGCAACGTGAAGTCTCCAACCTTGGAAACACCCTTCGGCGGCAAGTCATCCGCGTAAACCCAGGCAAACCCGTCGCCGACCGATGTGCATTTGCCGCGC
>CBHTTJ010000291.1:0-4630 GCA_966095605.1 uncultured bacterium
ATTCGTGTTAATTCGTGAAATTCGTGTCTCACCTTCTGCATCGTTCCGGCTAAGCGCTTGTTCGGGTGGACAACTCTCCCTCATTTCAATCCTCTGCCGCTGGAAGAGGAGCCGTTGATCGCCGCCTCTTCTTAAAACTGAAACCCTCGATGAACGATCAGCTGAGGACGACCGATTTTTTCAAAAAACGACCGGCATTATTCCCTCTCCCAGAGGGAAAGGGTTAGGGTGAGGGAGAAGTGTTCAACTAACAAGAGGCGCTCTCGTTGAATGGACCTCCGGGAACAAACCCGCCAAAAACCGCGGGAAACCTCGTCAGTCCAAAGTCCCGCCCGTTTTCCGCTTTCCATGTCTCAGGCTCG
Source organism: uncultured bacterium (assembly GCA_966095605.1). Classification (GTDB taxonomy): domain Bacteria; phylum Verrucomicrobiota; class Verrucomicrobiia; order Limisphaerales; family JACDHS01; genus CBHWET01. Next base: position 363 of record CBHTTJ010000291.1, read on the forward strand.
CCGATACTCTTTTTCAGTCAATCATGCTAACTCCGAGGCTCTTTTTCCTGGCGCTGTTCTTAAGCATGATGGCCATGCTTCACGGGGCGGAGAAGAAGCCTAAGGATGATAAGGATTTTAATCCCGAGACGATTTTAATCGGCCATTTCAGTCTGCATCGCCCGGCCAATTGGCAATGGATGCATACCGAAAAAGGTCAGCGCGCCCAGACCGAAATCACCTTTCACGTGACCGAATCGCCAGGCGCCGAACGCCATGCCACAGTTCTTTTCAACCTGTTCGCGGCGGGTGAAGATCATGCTCTTCCGGCCAATGTCGCCAGGCGTTGGAAAACCTGGTTTGAAGGCGTGGAGGAACTGCCCTCTGAAAAAATAAAGATCGGCGAACATCAGGTCACCTTCGTCGAATATACCGGTGCGTATCGTGGGCCTACTTCAAATAAAAAAGCGCGCACCTCTCCGAATTACCGTCTCTATGGAGTGGTTATCGAAGATGATGGTGGTAACGTCGTTGGACGGTTTTATGGTCCCACGGATTTGGTGAAGCGATACAAGAGCGACTTCCGCAAAGCCGTGGAAGACGCGGTGAAACAGGATTAACCGGTAACGGCGAACCGCCGCTGTATGAGGGGTGGGGCTATCAGCCGCAGCAGGTAGAAAACACTGATAGTGGTGAAGTCTAAGACCGCCAAGGCTCCGTGGCCGCTGCGCCTGATCCCCTGACGTCCTACACAGGTGCGCTCCGTTAGTTTGAATTCTTTTTGCTGCGAAACTATTCGCCTCGGTCTACTGTTCTCCCCGTGAAGTCGCACCAGCGAACCCTTCTCTTTGCCCTCGCTTCCATTGTTGGCGTCTGGTTGCTTGCATGGACCGGATTTACCATTGCGCGCAATTCCAAGATAACGGCCGAAAAACTCCGCGCTTACGTGGAGAAAACAGACCTCAGCAAACTCTCCGGCGACAAACGCTCCAAAGCGCTTCACGATCTCGCAGATAAATTAAATTCCCTCTCCCCCGAAGAACGCCGACGCGCCCGTGCCGAACGTTTGTGGAACCATTTGTTCGAGCAAATGACTGAGGAAGAAAAGGGCGAGTTTATCGAGGCGACAATGCCGACAGGATTCAAACAGATGATCGATGCGTTCGAAAAGTTGCCCGAGGACAAACGCAAGAAGGCAATCGATGATTCCATCAAGCGCATGCGTGAAGCTCGTGAAAGCGGTGATCCGGGCGGCGGTCCGCGTGGCACCAACGGCCCGGCGATGAGCCCGGAACTGCAAAAACGCATGGCAGAAATTGGTTTGAAAACGTTCTACAAAGAAAGTTCCGCGCAGGTGAAAGCCGAAGTCGCCCCGCTGTTGGAGGAAATCCAAAAGAACATGGAGAGCGGACGTCTCTTCCGCGGCGATCGTCGTTGATCATGAAAGCCAGCCGCGCCAGCAACCCCGGATGCAATGCGATTTCGAGAGTTCGTGTGGAAAAATGCGAAGAACCTCACCCTAACCTTCTCCTTCCAAGGAGAGGGGACAGCAGTCGGATATTTTCCTTCTCTTCAACAGCCGATTTGGCAAATCCAGCCCGAACGTATTCTTCCTCTCGATCATCGGCCGCTTTCACTTTAATAGAATTACTGGTCGTGCTGGCGATCATTGCGATCCTCGCGGGCTTGTTGTTGCCTGCCCTCAGCAAAGGCAAAGAAGCGGGGCGCGGCTCCGCCTGCCTGAGCAATCTGCACCAGATCGGACTGGCCTTGCAGATTTACGTTGGCGAAAGCGAAAACAAAATGCCAGTCATGTACGATTATCCGGTCCCAACCAATACCGTCTCTTCGAATGCTATTCCGAATCTCGTATTAAAAACGCAAACCGCCTCCAGCAACGTCTGGCGTTGTCCGTCCGACAAAAATGATTTTCTCGGTTCCGGTTCCAGTTACAGCTGGAATGCGTTGTTGAACGGACAAGATGCGGATCATTTAAATGTTTTCCTGATTACCGACGCGCATAGTATTCCGGTCTTTTTTGATAAAACGCAGTACCATGTCGGACGCGGCGCGGGAAAAGAAATGAATTTTCTCTATGCGGACGGTCATTTGAAGAACCTCCTGGAAATGGCAGGAACACGATGATGTCCTCAGTCGAATCCCAAACACCCATGATTCAGCTTACGAAACTACGGAAAGTTTTCGGTGAACGTCCGGCGCTCGAAGGCCTGGATCTTCAAGTGAAGCGCGGGGAAATTTTCGGTTTGCTCGGACATAACGGAGCGGGGAAGAGCACCGCCATCGGCATGATGTTGGGTCAGGTGTGGCCAACCAGCGGCGAGGCGAAAATTTGTGGTCACGACGTCACCCAGTCGCGCGCGAAGGCGTTGCATAACGTCGGGGCGATTTTTGAAGCGCCAGCTTTTTACGATTATTTAAGCGGCTGGAGAAATCTGGAAATCCTCGCGCACTACACGGCTGCAACCCCATCGTCGCGTATTGCCGAAGTGGTTGAGTGGGTCGGTTTGACTGGACGCGAAAAATCCGCAGTGCGCACCTACTCGCACGGGATGCGAGCTCGTTTGGCTTTGGCTCAGGCGTTGTTGCCGAAACCAGAGCTGCTGATTCTCGATGAACCGAGCGATGGCCTGGATCCCGAAGGAATTCATGAGATGCGTTTGACGATCCTTCGCCTGCAACGCGAGTTGGGCCTGACGATTTTGTTGTCGTCGCACCTGCTCAACGAAGTCGAACAGCTCTGCACGCGCATCGCGGTGCTGAACAAAGGAAACAAAGTTTTTGAAGGTACGGTTGCCGAGACGAAACAACAGAAGGCCTGGGTCCGTTTGCGTGTGGGAGACTTTGCGCGAGCGGTGGGTGATTTGTGTGAAAAGAAACTGATTTCCGAATCACGCGAAGGAAAACTGATTGCGCCGTCGGAAGGTGTTGGTACCGACCAGATCGTGAAACGTCTCGTGGAGATTGGCATGCCGGTGTTTGAAATCACCGAAGAAGAACAGACGCTGGAACATTTTTATCTCGCGCTGATGAAGAAATGAGAAGGCACGAATGAACACTAATGCACACGAATTAAAGAAGAGTCATTCGTGCTCCGACGTCGAAAATTTCTGTTCGACGGAGGAGAATTTCGTGGCGAACGGACCGCGGGTCTGTGACCCGCAGCAATGTCCACATTTCGAAACGCTTTGATTATTTCAGCATGATTTGTTTAAGCACATCTCTGCGGGTCATAGACCCGCGGTCCTTTAATTGCAGCCTCGTCTATCTTCATTCGGCGTTTTAACCGTCATGTTCTACCTCCAACTAAAAAACGAACTTTGGAAATTGTTTGGCAAGAAGCGGACTTACCTCGGTTTCGCGACTTTTTTGCTCGCGCAGAACGCGATGCTGATCGGTTTTCATTTTACCAATTGGCACAAACATTTTGAACGAGTCCTTGAAGGCAACGGTTATCTCGCCATCGATTACATCTCCGCGATGTCCGTGGCGTTGATCATGTTGTTTCCACAGATTCTCCTGCTCATGCCGCTCTACGCCTGTCTTGTCGGTGGTGACATGGTGGCTAAAGAAGCCGAGGACGGAACGTTGCGAATGATTCTTTCGCGTCCGGTGTCCCGGGTGCGCCTGTTATTTCTTAAATGGTGCGCGGGAATTATTTTCTCCATTGTGCTGGTTCTCGCCCTGGGCGCCATGGCGGTGATCTTTGCGAGGTTTTGGTTCCCGTGGAAAGGGATGTTCGTTTTCATTCCCGATCCCGAACGTATCTTCAACGTCCTGACCGCGGGTGAAGGTTTAAAACTGTATATCGCTTCTCACCTTCTTCTCGCCTTGAACGCATCGACGATGATGTCTTTGGCCTTTGCGTTTGGTTGTCTCAATGTAAAACCAGCGGCGGCGACTGTCCTGGGTGTATCATTCCTTCTGTTGAATCTTGTGGTGGAGAATATCCCGTTCTTTGCCGATTACCGGGAGTTTCTCCTGCTCCATCATTTCCGAGCGTGGGTGGTCGTTTATGGAAATCCCATCCAATGGTCGCGAATCTTCGAATCGATTTGTGTCCTGGCCGGATTTAACCTCACCTGTTTCATCGCCGGCGCGACGGCTTTTCAGATTCGGGATTTTAAATCGTAGCTTCGGAAGGTGGTTTTATTCGTTTGGTGAGAACGGAGGTCGCCCCCAGAGATATCCTTAAAAGGGGAAGTCTTTTCCCAATATCTCCGGAAATATTTCCAAAAGAGGAAGGTTTTTTCGGATATTTCCGTAAATAT
>CBHTTJ010000292.1:0-4618 GCA_966095605.1 uncultured bacterium
TAGGATTCGAAATGTGGCGAATAATTGACGGTCTCGGCATCGCGATAGAATTTCCATCCGTTTTTTTCCAGGTCGGGAATATCGATGCGATCGCCGCGATATCCGAATTTTCCGGTGGTGCGAAAGTTGGCAAGAATACCCTTCATGAGAAGGTCATTCCACTTCTCGGATTTGAGGCAATGAGCCGCAAGCATTGTTGCCTGCAGAACGCGCGCCTCGTCGTCCCCGTACGTCGCCTTGATCCAGTTTGGAGAAATGTCCCCCCAGGCGATCAGGCCAAATGCCGGATGCTTCGGGTCTGCACGAACACCGCCGCACATCCCCGATTTGAAATAGACAAAATCGAGAAGGTTTTCAGCCACTTTAGCGCTACGACGATCGTGATTGATGGCCGCATTCAATGAAAGGACCATGGCCGACTCCGAATTACAGTCCGCGCGCAACGGCAAACAATGGCGCTGGGTTCCGTCGTAGCGAACGCCTGACGAGTATCCTTCAAGAATACCGAGGGAACCGTCTGCGGAGAGATCATTTGGACCGGGCAAAACAGCCGCTTCTTTGTTGGCGGCCAAGGTTTCTGCAACGTGCTCGTAGTTGGAACTCGTCAGCAACAAACGAGACTGAAAAATCCAGTTCGCGGAAGCATTGAAGGCCGTCTGTTCGAAACGGCGCGGCAATTTTTCATCAGCGGCAAAAGCTGGCCTGACCACCGACTTCCATTCCATCTTCGTGACAGCCAACTCTGGATCTACCTTGTGCAGAATGAACTGCCAAATGGTCTGCCAATCTTTTGCGGGAGCATAACGAGCCGTTGCGAAATGACTCAATTTTGTGGTTGCGACAATCAGCTTGCGTTCAGGCAACTGGAAGAGCAGAGGAAAACTTTGTTTCGGCACACCGAAAACCGCCGTATCAAATCCCGCCACGCGACCAATCGACAATAATGGATTGGTGTTGGTGACCGGAGTGAAATGGCAATCGTGCACCGCCAGAATTCTTCCTTTCGGAAGGGCGGGCCCAAACTCGTCCGACGTCACGATTCCCCGTTCCCAAACGATTCCACGCACTTTGCCGAATTCGAGACCAGGGAGAGCGCCCGGGAATTCGATATACAACGTCAGGTCTTTCTTCGTTGCCAATTCCAACACCGCGGAATCGATCTGAGTGGTTGTCTCCGGATATTTATCCGCGAGGATCAGGACGCCTGAATGTTCCCGGGCGTGCTTGACGGCCTTTAATGGATCGTCAAAACGAGGAAAAGACTGACCACTTTTCTTTAAGGTCACATAGAGATCGTTTCGAGCGTCACAACAAAATGTCGGGCTCGCAGCGAGACGCAATGGCGAAAGAAAAAAGGACAAGATGACAGAGATATAAAGGCAGAAGTATTTCATGTGGTCTGATTTCGTAATCAGTCTAGACGGCTCTCTCTTTTAAATTGTTTAATTTTTTCGGCAATTTCTGAACGATGGCGTTGCTCGAATTCAGCGAGACGCAAGCACCTCAGCTTTTCACAAAGCTTTTGAAATTGTTCACTGCTTCGAAACTCACGTTCGAGGCGTCTCAGACGAAACCATCTTTTAATTTTCTCGATTACCATGCGCACCCCCGGACGATGGCTTTCAACTGGAGAGCGCCGATCCTGGGGAAAGCTCACAGGATCGGCGCGTTGATTCTCTGCAAAGGACTGCTCTTTAGACGGGAGCGTTTCCTTTAATGATAGTTCGGCAGCGAAAGATTTCCGTGCAAGCTGGCCCATCCCGTCCAGACGCTATTGGGCGCGGTTTGGTAAGTGTGCCAAAGCGCACCGTCGCTTCCGCGGCAGAACGTTTCGAGGCGTCCATCGGAATTCCGTCCCATCGTTGCGGCCGAGGTCATGTAACCGCCAAACGTAATTTCATTCGACCAACCGCCATTGGCCGCAGTCTGGTAACGGTCCCACATGCCATAGTCGTTACCACGGAATGAAACTTCCAGGCGTCCGTCCAGATTGTTATTGGCGCAGGGAACACTGGTCAGACCACTGCCGATGCGTGTTTCGCTCGACCAACCGCCGTTAGGAGCGGTCTGGGAAAAATGCCAGAGGGCGTTGTCGCCGCCCCAGAAGAACACTTCCATGCGTCCATCGGCGTTGGCGGCAGTCACAGGAATGCTGTTAAACCACGCGCCCATGCGTGTCTCGTAAGACCAACCGCCGTTGACCGCCGTTTGGTAAAAGTGCCACAGCGCGTGATCACCACCCTGGAAGAAGACTTCGATTCGTCCATCGGCATCGTAGCCGACCGCCGGTTTCGTGTAAAACGTCGCACCCATGCGCTGTTCATACGACCAACTGCCGTTCGGAGCCGTTTGAAAGATGTGCCAAAGCGCATTGTCTCCTCCGAGGAAAAAGACTTCCTGACGCCCGTCCGCCTGGTGTCCCCACACCGGAGCGCTGGCGAGATACAATCCGGAGCCGCCGAGTCGCTGTTCGCTCGACCAGGCACCTCCCGGCGAGGTCTGGTAAATGTGCCAGAGCCCATTGTCGCCGCCTCGGAAGAATACGTCCAAAGCCCCGTTTGCGTTTCGTCCGACCACGGGCGCGCTATCCATATATAATCCAGAACTGCCCAACCGAATATGGCCCGACCATGACGTGCTGTTTCCTGGAGTGCCCTGGACGGTGTGCCACAACGCATTATCGCTACCACGGAAGAAGACATCCATCGCCCCATTGGGTTGCGTTCCGATGGAAACGAGAGGATCCGCAACTCCCGGTGGCGGTGCCGCTGGATTCACCAGCGCCATGTAGTGATTCCAATCCCAGTAAGGGCCCGGATCGGTGTGACTGTTGCAACTCGGATCGATTCCTAAAGCTGAACTCGCGTAGGCACGCCACGCCGAGTTCTGCCCTTCGTTATGTCCGATGATGTGATTGCGATCTTTCGCATAGCCGAACTTCTCCGCTACGTGGCGGCTGAGCGGCGCCGAGGCCTGATACATGGCTTCGGTGTACCAGGCGGGATTGCTGACAAAGCCTTCATGCTCCGTTCCGGTGGAATGTTGGTTCCAACAACGCGCGTGCCAGGCGTAATAGGATTCCGAAACCATCTGCGTAATTTCCCCGGCAGGATAATCGCTCGATGCATCCTGCTTGCCGTTAATCGCGTAGTGCACGCTCGCGGCAGTGTAACTGCAGCTTCTAAAAAAGGAGATAACACTGGCATAATAGCCTTCCATGTCGTGACAGACGTGGAATTTGTGGCCGTAACCAGAGGTGTACCAATTGGCGTTGCAGGTCGGACGCCAGATGGCGGGACCATAGTCGCTGCTCGCATGGGCAAGGGATGCGGCAGTCATCGTTCCGGCGACAAACGTCGAGGTTTTCAAGACTGTGTGGATTTTAGTTTTCATGTTCTTTTCTCGTGAGGAGGTTCGTAAGCGCAAAGAAAGCTCGTCCTCTAAGACCGCTTCCATGGGCTGATGAGAAAAGAATTTAGGAAATCACCGGGAGTTCCGCCTATCCGATGTAGTCAGCATTTTTGCAAAAAGAAGGATCAGACGGACGAGAAATATACTGCATTTGTAGGATGAGACGGCAACGTGATGCGTCACTCGTGAAACGTGAAGAACCTCCAGGTCCCCGATGTGCTATTTACGTTTTCACGCTTCACGTTTCACCTTCACACCCCCGCCTCGGCCTTCAAAAATTTCACCACCGCCTCCGTGCGCGACCGAACATGAAGCTTTTCGTAAATATGTTGAATGTGTGTTCGCACAGTGAGCGGACTGATTCCCAGCGCATCGGCGATTTCCTTGTATTGCTGCCCTTCCGCCATCAACGAAAGTATCTCCGTCTCGCGTTTGGTGAGGTCGAGTTCGGGTTTTGAAGCCTTCTTCTGTTGAAAGCATTTCACGACTTTTCTCGCAATGGCGCTGGTCATCGGAGAACCCCCGGAATGAACGTCTACAATTGCTTCCAGGATTTTAGCCGGGGAAGTTTTTTTAATGAGATAACCACTCGCGCCAGCCTTCAAAGACTCGAAGATCTGTTCGTCGTCAGCGCAAATGGTGAGCATGATAACTTGAAGTTCGGGGCGGCGTTCCTTCAGTTGCGACACGCATTCGATGCCGGACAATCGTGGCAGGTTAATATCGGTGACCAGAACATCCGGCCAGTTTTGCGGAATTTCTTTCAGGGCAGTCTCGGCATTGGGATATTCGCCAATGCAACGAAGGTCGTCGGCGCCGTTGATCAGCACTGCGAGGCTTTCACGCAATCGCGAGTCATCTTCAATCAGGGCGACTTTGATGGGCATAAGCGGAGTATCGGATATTTGGCGCAACATGTCAGGCCTCAAATGAATTTTCGATTTACGATTTACGATTGACGCACCTACTCTGTCCGTCACGGACCGCCAAGCGATCATTGACGAAAATTTGGCATGGATCTTGAAACTTTCTCCCGCCGAAAATTGTGAACTTCGAACCTTACACTTGGAACATTTTGCGCAACTCGCTGAGAATCAGGCTCCGCCAAAAAGGTATCGCGCGGGATAGATCAAATTCCCTTCGTCAGGAAACTTTTCCAACCGTCTTCCGCCTTAAAATTCCGTCGCGGAAAATTCCGACAACCGTG
>CBHTTJ010000293.1:0-4596 GCA_966095605.1 uncultured bacterium
TTCGCTAATGAAACGGGATTCCAAACAGGTAAGTTTCATGAAGTCTTGCCGCCGACCATCACCCAATCCCCGACGAGCACGTCAATCATTTTAAACAAGCCAATTTCATTAACGGTTAAAGTAACAGGAGAGGGCCCACTGAAATATCAGTGGTTTTTTGAAGGCAACCCGATAGCAAAGGCTACGAACTCGATTCTCCCCATCGCAAGCATCAAAGGCACCAACGCAGGAAGTTATTATGTGGTCGTCACAAACGATGGCGGCGCAGCAACCACTAGCACTTTCACCATTGATGTTTTATTTCCTCCGGCAGTTGTTACGCAACCGGTCGGACAGACAAACCCGGTGGGTTCGACAATTGCCCTTTCCGTCGTCGCAACAGGAACGGAACCATTGAGATACCAATGGCAATTTAACGGGATTAATTTAGCCGGAAAAACAAATTCTTCTTTGAGCATTACTAACGCGAAACTTTCAAATTCGGGTTCTTACAGAGTTCTAATCAAGAACGTGGCGGGGACCACTTCCAGCAAGTTGGTGCGCGTCAAGATTTTGACTCCGGTGCAAATTACTGGCTTTCCACGAGCATACCTTGCCAATACGAATGCGAAAGTTTTGCTTGCGGTGACGGCGACCGGAAGTGCGCCGTTGCATTATCAATGGCAGTTGAACGGGGTAAATATCCCCGGGGCAACCAAGCCTCAGTATATCATAAATGGACTGACAGATACGAATGCAGGCTCTTATACGATTGTGATCACAAACTCCGTTTCCTTGACGAATTATTCAACGGTGGTTTATGTCACCTCTTCACGGTTTGATCCTAATAAAGATGGGCAAACCGATTTGCTGATCAAATCCACCGACGGAAAATTAATAACTTGGTTCCTGTCAGGAACATCGTTTCTTAAAAACGTCACGTTAAATCGCGGAAAGCCAATTGATACAGCGTTGGATACTGCGGGGATCGGCGATTTTGATCATGATGGGAACAAAGATCTTTTTCTACAGAATACAAATACGGGTTCTGTGATGGTGTGGCGAATGAACGGCACAAATTTCGTTGGTACAAATGTTCTTAATACCGCTGGGATTGTGACACCAGATTGGAAGGTCGTGACGTTGGGGGACTTTGATCATAATGGAGACCTTGATCTGGTGGCGCAAAACCGAACAAACGGCGTCGTAGCGGTGTTTTTGATGCAGGGAACAAACTCCATCTATAATCAGCCAGTCATTCTCATTACCCTTGATGAACGATACGCGATTTTCACTCCGGTATGCACTCCCTGGAAACTCAGTGGAATAGGAAATTTTCACGGGAACGTGTTGGAGTCGGGCGTTGATTTGATCGGGCAGAACGAAGTTGGAGAACTTGCTGCCTGGTTAATGAACAAAACCAATTTTACAGTCCAGGTTCTTGAAACCAATGGAGAGCTGATCGTGTTAAACAGCGAATTGTACTTCGTTACAAATTACACTACAATTGAACTGGCTCCGGGCACCTTGTATTCTACTGATTGCAAACTTGGATTCGGAGTTTTTAACGCCTATGTCGGGACGAATGATCTTCCTCAACGCGTTTCCCCTGGACCTGAGTGGAAAGCGGCCTCCATTGCGGATTTTAATTTTGACGGGTTTCAAGACATTGTGTTCCAAAAGGATGATGGCCGTTTGATTATCTGGTACCCGTACGGGGTCTTCGTAGTAGGTGCGGAAGCCCTGCGAGGAGGCCAGCCGATCAACCGGTCGTGGCGTGTGGCCGGCCCGAAATAGCGGGCATTTTTCGGGGTAGCAATCAAGCAAGTTCCCCTTGCCCTCGAAAGGCGCATTTCTATAATGCGCCGATGCTCGATATAAAACTCATTCGTGAAAATCCGGATTTCGTTCGTCAACGTCTGGCAACTCGCGGGGCAGGGGACGAGAAATCCATCGACGAAGTGTTGCAGTTGGACGAACAGCGCCGCAAAATTCTTTCTGAAGTCGAGCAGCTCAAGGCGAATCGCAACAAAGTCTCCAAAGAAATTGGAGCCTTGATGGGCCAGAAGAAGCTCGAAGAGGCCGAAGCGAAGAAGAAAGAAACTCGAGACATCGGTGACAAAATCACCGCGCTGGACAAACAGGTCGCGGACATCGAAACCAAGCGGGATACCATTTTACTGCGACTGCCGAATCTTCCCCACGAAAGCGTCGCTTTAGGAAAAACTTCCGAAGACAATCCGGTTGTCCGTGTGCATGGCGAAAAGCCCGCGCATGCATTCAAATCAAAAACGCATATTGAGCTTTGCGAGAGTTTAAAGCTGGTTGATTTTGCGCGGGCCACCAAATTGTCCGGCAGCGGTTTCGTTCTCTACACGAATTGGGGCGCGAAACTTGAACGCGCTTTGATTCAGTTCCTCCTCGATCTTCACTCGACGCAACATGGCTACACTGAAGTTTATCCACCATTCGTCGTGGGACCGCATTGCCTTGAAGGTGTTGGCCAGTTCCCGAAATTCAAAGATCAATACTATGGCGTCGTCGAGGGCGACAAGCAGGAGGAAATGGGAAAGCTTTATCTGATTCCCACCGCTGAAACACCACTTGCCAATATTCATCGCGAAGAGATTTTGGCGGAGAAACAATTGCCGATTAAATACTGTGCTTACACGCCTTGTTTCCGCGGCGAAGCCGGAGCCGCTGGCGTCGGCACTCGTGGAATGATCCGCGTGCATCAATTCGATAAAGTCGAATTAATCAAAATCGTTAAGCCGGAAAATGGTTATGACGAACTTGAGCAAATGGTGGCGAACGCTGAGAAGGTTCTTCAGTTGCTCGGACTACACTACCGCGTAGTTCTGCTCTGCACTGGCGATATGGGATTTGCGAGCGCAAAAACCTACGACATTGAAGTTTGGGCGCCAGGGCAGGGGAGTTACCTGGAAGTTTCGAGTTGCTCCAATTGTGAAGATTTTCAGGCGCGTCGCATGAGCATGCGTTTTAAGGTGGAAGGCGGAGAAAATAAATTCCCCCATATCTTGAACGGCAGCGGCACGGCCCTGGCGCGTCTCTTTGTCGCCTTAGTGGAAACGTATCAGCAGGCCGACGGCAGCATTCTGATACCAGCTCCGTTGCAACCCTATTTGAAAACTGACCGAATTCATGCGTAATTTTCCCCGCACAGGAGGCGCATGAGAATTTTGCTGGCAACCAGCGAGCTGCATCCATATTCAAAAACAGGCGGCCTCGCTGACATGGTCGGCGCGCTTGCTAAGTTCCTGGCGAGGGCAGGGAACGAAGTGACTGTTGTAACGCCTCTTTATCGAGGCGTTGCACAAAAATTTCCCGCCCTGCAAAAGTTTGACTGGAATCTCAATTTACCCATGGGGGATCGCTGGGTTTCTGGAGACATTTTAGTCCACGAGGCGGCGCCGAATCTTCGCGTTTTGTTTGTCAACCGGCCCGAATATTTTGATCGAGCAGGGATCTATGAGGAACGGAATATCTCCTTTAGTGACAACCCGGAACGGTTCCTCTTTTTCTCAAAATGCGTGGTCCACCTCGCCCGTTACCTGCCCAATCCGCCTGAGGTCATTCACGTGCACGATTGGCAGACAGGATTTGTACCGTTGTTCGTTCAACATCAGAAAATTCACGATGGATGGTGGAATTCTCCACGGGTGTTTCTGACGATTCATAATCTGGCTTATCAGGGCTGGTTCGGGCGCGAACAGTATTCGTTGACCAATCTGCCTTTCGATTATTTCCACCCGCACGGCGTGGAATTTTTCGGTGGCGTGAATTGTTTGAAGACGGGAATTATCTATAGCGACGCTATCACTACCGTCAGCCCCAGATATGCTCGCGAGATTACTACGGAACAATTTGGCTGTGGTTTGGATGGAATTCTGCGCGCTCGCCAGGGCGCGTTATCCGGTATTCTGAACGGCGTTGATTACGAGGAATGGAAGACGGATGGAAATCCACATCTGAAACATTCGTTTTCGCTAAACGATTTAGCCGGCAAGAAACTGACGAAATTAGATCTCCAGCGGGAGTTGAACCTGCCGGTGAGCGAAAAAGTTCCCTTATTCGCGAATGTTTCACGTTTGGCTGATCAAAAAGGAATCGATATTCAACTCGGCGCCTTATTTGAGATGCTTTCCAGCGATATTCAGTTCGTGCAGCTCGGCAGCGGTTCGCCTGAATATGAAGCGGCCTATAAAAAGCTCGCAGCCCAGTTTCCAGGCAAAGCGGCCGTCAAAATCGGATTTGACCAAGGTTTGTCTCATCGGATTGAAGCTGGTGCAGATTTCTTCCTGATGCCTTCACGATTTGAGCCGTGCGGTTTAAATCAAATGTACAGCCTGCGTTACGGGACGATTCCGATTGTGCGTCGAACCGGTGGATTGGATGATTCTGTGATTGATATTTCCGACGATCAATTGCACGCTAACGGGATCAAGTTCTCGGAATATTCAATTCGAGCACTTGCAAAATCCATCCGCAAAGCTCTCGTGGTTTATCAGGACGAGGAACTGGTGGCGCATTACCGATCCAATGGAATGGCTGCTGATTTTTCGTGGGACAAGACGGCGGGCGAGTATGAACGCTTCT
>CBHTTJ010000294.1:0-4526 GCA_966095605.1 uncultured bacterium
GAATTCGCAGGCAGGTCCTCGATGGTGAAATCAAGATCCGCTGGTGAGCCAACCGATGCATAATCGCCCGTCGAACCATGCACCTTCATCCAGATGCGGTAATAGGATGCACGTTGTGACGCTTCCCACTTCACGGCTGCTGCCGTGAGTCCAATCAACGTGACTTTCACACCTGTGACCTGGTCTGGCGTTTCGTCCGCGCCGGGAATGTTGAAGCCGAACTTCAACCAACGACGATCCAGTGGATCGAGGTAATTCCCGAGTTCGCGGTAAACAGCGCCGATGCGCTTGCGCACGATTTCATACTTCCCATCGCGCACATCCATCAACTGCTTCACCGTTCCCTCTTGCGACGTCAACGCCTGTTGGGCGGCGACGAGCGAGTCGAGCAACGGTTGCAACGCAGCTGCTGTCGCGCCCAGGGCTGGAGCTTCCATGGCCGGGTTATTCGTGAAGTAGAGGATCATCGCCTGCAGGACTGCTTTGATGTCCTCGATGTCATCCGGCAACGCCAGGCCGTTCTTGAAGCCAAGCAACGTCCATAGATCGCTGTAATCGTAGCCCAGAACCAGTTTGAGGAGATCGCGGACGACGCGAATCTTTTTCACCGACAGGTTCATGGCATCGGTAAACGCCGTGCGGCGCGTTGCCTTCACTTGTTTTGCCTGTTCATAACCGTTTTCGGCCATGATCATGTTTGTTATCTCTTCGACGATTTCATCTTTCGCATTGTAGTGAAAGACGATGGTGGCACTGAGTTCGTTAATGCCGCCAAGAATCAAGTCCACGGCATTTTTCGCCGCTGGAATGGATTGTATTTGTTTTTGTTTCATAACTTTAACTTTCTCTTTTGCATCGTTTCACAGTGCTGAGGAAACAGCGGAAAAACAGTTCCGCTCCTTCGCTTCAGCCAGGCAACATGCCCGGGACTTTCTATCTCTGTAGCGGCGGTCTCTGACCGTCGCACTTCAGTGTTCCGTCCATCCATTACTCCAACGCGTTTACTGACTAACTGCAGACTTCCGACTTCCGTCTTCAGACCTCTGTCTTCCGTCTTCGCGCCGCAGGCCCAACAAACTTTGAATTTTAAACTTCAAACCTTGAACTGGCTTGCGGAGCAACGCGAAGCAAGGCCGCTGTCGGCCACAGACATCAAAAAGCGTGTCTGTCAGACCCGCGACTGGTTGAGGTTTCTAAGTTCAACCGGTCTTCGTGTGTTTCACTTAACGACTCGCGTTAATTGCAACGGGAATGACTCTGCCACAACGAGTGTGACATCTCGTGTCACACCGTTTTGGAAAAATGAAAAAAGTTTTCGAGGGTTTCAGCCCCTGTTTTCAGCCACTTCGTAACGTGGCAAGTCCAAAGGTGGGTAAAAATGCAAATTTATTTTGAGGGAGAGGAAGGGGGAGAGACACGAATTTCACCAAGTAACACGAATTTTCCGGTGGACCCAAGCCTCAGGGCTGAAAGCCGGCGATGTGATAGCCGCATTACCATTCAGTTAAGGAGGCCAAGGGGAGCGGAGCGCGACTCTATGAGTCGCAGCAACGTGATTCGACCACGGCCGTTCGAAATGCTTGGGCGTTATCTACCTTATCACCTCGCTGCGGCTCACAGGAGCCGCGGTCCGGGCGCTTTGGTTTCCTTAACTAATGCAGCGGAGCGGCGGCCTGTTTAAAAACCACTCTCACCACGAGTCGTCCGCGTAGGCGGCCATCATGGCTTTCACTTCATTTTGCACCATGTCACGCAGTTCCGGCGGGGAAACGACCTTCGCGTTGGAACCCCATTCCATCACCCAGAGAAACACTTCAAACAACCCCTGCACCGTCAGGTGCAATTCCACCACGCCATTCCCCAGTTCCACCAATCCCGTCTGACAACGCCATTCCTTCTCCCGGATCAAATCCGCGACGCGACCACGGAAACGGATCGCCACCTTATATTCTTTGCCTTTGCCCGCGAAGACACCGAAGCTCTTCCCGAGAAAACCATCAAGCGTCCAACCCTTCGGAAACTCGAACGTCTTACCCGTCAGCGAATGTTCTTTGATCCGGCACAGGTTAAAACAGCGTTCCTTCCACCCGCACAGTTCATCGAAGGCGAAGCCGTACCAATCGCCATTAATGTTGGCAATATGCAGCAAATGGATCGCGCGCTCCGTTTCCTTGCCGTCCGGGTCGCGATAACGAATCCACACCTCCTGGCAATTGCCCGTTGCGCGGACCATCGCGCTGAAAACCCTGGGATCGGTCCGGGCATGACCGCTGAAGCGAAACGAAATCACGCGCTCCCAGTTCTTGAGCTTCGACACAATCTTCGTCGACGCCGTGGAAATGATTTTCTTGAACGTGCTGGCGATCCCGCGATCGAAGGTGGCCGCGCCGCGACTCTTCAAACTTTCCTTCGCCACCAACATCGCCACCATCTCCGATTCCGTAATATCCACATCGGTAAAGGTGTAATCCTCCGCAAACTGATTGCCGTCCTCATCCGAATACTTGGATTCCTCGGTGGCCGTCGTTTTCATTTGCTCCAGGTAACGATAAACCGACCGACGATCGACCTTCATCGCCTTGGCGATTTTGATGACCGGCATTTCTGGATTTTTCTTCAGCAACCGTTTCAACTGCGCCATGCGCCGCCGATTTTGGTACGTATCCCGTGGTTCCGGGGATTGGTTTTCTTCCATAAAGTTGTTTTGTTGTTGTTGAATTCCCTCGCGCCTCAAGAGCCCGAAGTTGCGCCGCGTTTTTTACGTTCACCGGTGGAAAATGGAAAGAGGAAATGGAACCAGGAATGAGAGGTCGGCCGGTGGGGATAAAATTAAAATTCCGGAGCCGAATTGGATTCGCAAAGAATTGACCGGTCGGAACAAATAGTTTTCGCTGGTCCCTTCGTCATCAAACTACGACCAAGTTATGAGAGATTCGGCCATTCGACACATTGCAGCATCAAGGTGCGGAAACTTTGTCGCTGTAGCCGAATTTGAATCAACTGTCTCCATTTGGAATCTCGCAACGCAAACAAAGCAATCGGAATTCAAGACGGTCCTTGATTTTGGTGGCACCCGCCTTGCAATTGATGAGGAAGGAAAACGGTGCGTCGCCGGCGCCTACCTTGTTCATGGCATCGCATGCTATGATACGGAGACTGGAGAGGTTCTGTGGCATCGAAAGGATCTCAAAAAGGTTCAGGAGATAGCAATCTTACCCTCGCAAACGGAAATAGCCTGCGGATTCGAGGAAAGCCCATTGCAAATCCTGTCCATGCGTAACGGTAAGACACTGCAAAAGATTCGCGGTTGCAAGAGTCTCCAGGTCAGCCCATACGAACCGGTTCAGTTGGCAGATAAACGAAAACCCATGCTCGAAACGTTGGACGGTTCGACCATTGCCAGCCTGGAACGGGAATCGTTCGCAATTCTTTCCGTTGTATTCGGTCACGGAACCGTAGCAATTTCTGAAGCGGGTGGTCCGATTCGATGTTTTAAGACCAGCTCTGGGGAACTTCTTTGGCGATACGGAGGTCCCGAAGGCAGCCATTCCGTGGAATTGGGCTATGACGTCAAACGACGGCGCTTTCTCAGTGTAGAATGGCCATATGAAAAAGGTGGAAAGATGACATTGATCGTTTTCACGCCAGATGGAAAAACTGAAGCAAAGCTACCACTCGGTTCGTCCATCGTTCAGGATTTTTGTCTTTCTGGTTCGGGTCTGCTCAGTTCATCCGGTTGGCTGCTCAATACCACAACCGGGAAATTAATTGGCCATTTCGATTTTCCCCTGAGGGATTATCCAGACCAATGAGCGCAGGATGCTGAAACTTAATCTCTCTCGCTTCACGCCCCCGTGCTGTAGGCATGACCGACAATAGCCCCGGATTTCAATCCGGGGTGACGAATCAAACAAATCCAACACTTTGCCGAAGGCGCGAGCGAAGCGAGATTCAGAAATAACGCCTGACCCATTAATTCATTCGGAGGTTGATGCGAAACTGCCATTTAAGCGAAGTTCACAACGTTTTAAGTTATTCCGATGAAAGCTCCGAATCCAACCCGATGCTACGGAAATACCCGGACCAGTCGCCTGTTTGATAATTTTGATTGATATTTCTCGCTTCGAAGAGGATTTTAGCCCGCCGTGAACTGGACGCTGGAAAATCAAGTTTTAGAAGTCCGATATGAGAAGGGTCATATCTACATCGATCTTGCTGGAAGAGTCGCTAAAACAATGTGCGACAAATTCTTAAACTTGGAAATGGAAAAAGCTTCAGCTGATGGAACTCAGCTGGTTGATCGCGAAACATCGACCAACGTTGGTTACTCTAACACTCGAGCATCGCTGGGGTCAGATTTCAATTTCGATTCCGTTTATTTTCCGTACGCCAAGTTTTTCTTTCCACTTCTTTTTAGAACTTTCGAAATTTCGGTGCTGACGAGGATTGGAAACCGAGTGATTTTTCATAAGGAGGTAGCCAGCCAAAGCGACGCACAGGATTATTTAAATAATATTGCGGTAGCG
>CBHTTJ010000295.1:0-4365 GCA_966095605.1 uncultured bacterium
TTCTGGAGCGGAAAAAGGGTTCATACGCGTATGAGACGACTTTTTGGAGCCGGAAAGAGCCTCTTGAGCGTATGAGGGGACTTTCGGGGAGCGGGAAATCGCTCCATGAGCGTATGAGGTCATTTTTTACGACGGAAATTTGGGGAAAATTCGTATGAGACGAATTTCCGGGAGCGGAAAAACGACGTCATACGCGCAGGGGATTTTTGCCGAAGGTTGATTTTCAGGAGCTTGCGAAGAAATTGGATTTTAGGCCGTGGAAAATTGCATTTTCGGAATCGGTAAATTCAACTTTCGTGCCAACCTTTAGACGTTGGGAGCGTCGCGGATCGCCTCTGTTTAAAATGCATATGCTTTCACGAAAATCACGTCTAGTATCCGGTCGCTCATGAGCATCGCGACAAAGACCGGGGACAACGGAACGACGGGTTTGATGTACAATCGACGTGTTTCCAAGACCCATCCTCGGGTGGAGGCGTGTGGTTGCGTAGACGAACTGAATGCTGCCCTCGGTTTGGCGCGAGCTTCGGCTCAACACGACTTTGTGCGCGACAATATCTTCCCGGTCCAAAAAGAATTGGTGATCCTCATGGGAGAAATTGGCACCGAGCGGGCGGACCTGGAACGTTACAAAAAGGATGGCTTCACTTTTATCACCGCCGAAATGACGGCGCGCCTGGATCGCCTCGTAAAGGAGATCGAGTCACAAAATGTTTCCTTCAAAGACTGGGCGACTCCTGGAGCGAATGTCAGTTCGGCGACATTGGACGTCGCCCGCACGGTGTGCCGACGCGCCGAACGCGCGATATGTGCGCTGCGCGATGCCGACGAATTGGAGAACGGGGAAATTGGAATCTATCTGAATCGACTGTCAGATGCGCTTTGGCTTTTGGCGCGTTGGGTGGAGAGCAATGCGGCAAAGACTTAAAATCCAAAGCTCAAATCGCAAAGTCCAAGCAGCGGGGCAGCCTCTCTTAAATCGAATCTTCGTGCTTCAAGTCGCGCGACATTAAATCGTGCAAGGCTTGCTTGGTGTTTTTGCCTTCGTAAAGCATCGCGTAGGTTTCGTCGATAATCGGCGTTTCCACTTTTAGTTTTCTCGCCAGATGATACGCGGAACGCGCGGTTGGATAACCTTCCGCCACGGAAACGGTGCTGGCCAAAATATCGGGAACGTTTTCACCCTTGCCAACGCGTTCGCCAAAACCGTGATTGCGACTGAGTTTTGAGCAGCAGGTCACAATCAAATCACCGAGGCCGCTGAGTCCGCCAAAAGTATCCGCATTCGCTCCGCAAGCGACGCCGAGTCGACGAATTTCCACGATCGCGCGGGTAATCAAGGCGGCTTTCGAGTTGTCGCCGAACCCAAGTCCGTCGCTGATTCCCGCCGCAATCGCGATGATGTTTTTCAAAGCGCCGCCCAGTTCCACGCCGCGTAAATCTGTGCTGGTGTAAACGCGCAGGCTCCGGGAAAGAAACAGTTTTTGGATCGTTCGGGCGATCGCCTCGTCAGGATTCGCGGCCACAATCGCAGCCGGCACATTGCGCGCGACTTCCGCAGCCAGTGTGGGACCGGAGAGAGCAGATGCTTTGGCCTTCGGCATCGTTTGTCCGAGAACACCCGTCATCGTCAACCCGGTGTCGAACTCAATTCCTTTTGTAACGCTGACCGCGATGCCGTTGAACTCGGGAAGTTGTGAAGTGACTTCACGAAAACCTTTCGAAGGAACAGCGAGGACGGCACATTCACAGCCCGTTGCCGCGCGGGAAAGGTTGGTTTCGAATTTCAGCTCGCGGCAAAGGTCGATGCCGGGAAGATAACGTTCATTGCGAAAGCTCTTTCGCAGTTCTTCGATGTGCGAAGGGGTGTGGCCCCAAAGGATGACATCGTGTTTGTTCTCGCACAGCAGATTGGCGAGAGCTGTTCCCCAGGCACCGGCACCGATGACGGCAATTTTCATAATGCGCAACCGTGCAGATTAAATAAGACGTTCTCCGTGATCAGCTTTGCGGCTTTTTCTTTCCAAACCGGTTCTCGGTTCCGTTCATCAGCCGTTGAATGTTCGCCTTGTGCTTGTAAATAGCCAGGGCGCCAAGAAAAAAAGCGACAATCACCATCCGCTGGCTCCCATGCAACAGCCACGTGCTGACCGGCAGAGAGGCCGCTGCGGAAATAGAAGAGAGCGAAACATATTTGCTGATTAAAAAAACCAGCAGGAACACCGAAAGAGCAATAATGAATGTCCACGGTACTGCGGTCGGAGTGAAGGGGAGAGATGCGAGGACACCGGCGGTTGTCGCCACTCCTTTGCCGCCTTTGAACTTCAACCAACAGGTGTAGTTGTGGCCGAGAATCGCTGACACGCCGGACGCGATGGCGAACCATTCCAGATCCGCGGGCGGGTTGGGATAGATGGCGGTCATTACCAACTTTGCCACTGGCCAGGCGAAGAAACCTTTAAGGAAGTCGACGATTAAAACAAAAATGCCGGCTTTTTTTCCCAGCACCCGAAAGACATTCGTGGCCCCCATATTGCCGCTGCCGACGGTTCGAATATCAATCCCCCGCGCTTTGCCGACGAGATAACCCGTTGGAATAGAGCCCAACAGGTAGCTCACAAGAACAACAATCAGATAATGGAAGATATCCACGCGCCCGAATATGCGGCGAGAGGCTAAAGTTGGAAGACTAAAATGAAACTAGGGAATGCCTGAATTGCGAGAAGCATGGGGACAGGCCTAATTTAGAATATGGAACCGTCAGATCACACCTTTCCACTGCCAGACGTCGAAGCGCACAAGTTGGATGTAGCCCAGCACGAATTGGAAGTTCCCCAGGAAATTCCTATTTCGCCCGCGGCTGGTTTTTTCGAAAGCAACAAATGGCCATTGTTAATTGCCGGAGCGCTCGGAATCGGTATCGGCTTGGCGTTGCGTCGGCGTCGTCGTTGATCTCGCCGCTGGATCGCTCGGGCTTGATCTCTGACAATTTCCCGAGGATTTCTCCTTTACTTCAATAGCTAAACGTCCGATTACGTCAGACATAGCTATGAAGAACCTCTCTCGCCGCAGCTTCATTAAATCCACTGTCATCACTACGGCTGCACTCGGCTTGTCGGCTCGTTCATGGGCACAGGTCAACGGAGCCAACAGCGATATTCGCGTCGCCGTCGTCGGGTTCCATGGCCGCGGTGAAAGCCACATTGAGGAATTGAAGAAAATTAAGGGAGCCCGCCTGGTGGCTCTTTGTGACGTGGACAAGGGCGTGCTGGCGCGTGGGGTGGATAAATTGAAAAAGGGCGGAATTGAAGTGCAGGCCTACGCCGATATTCGAAGACTTTTGGAAAACAAAGATATCGATGCCATCTCCATAGCCACGCCCAATCATTGGCACGCGCTCGGAGCAATCTGGGGCGTGCAGGCTGGCAAGGACGTTTATCTCGAAAAACCAGTTTCCCATAACGTTTGGGAAGGCCGGCAAATAGTTCGCGCTGCGACCAAATATAAAAAGATGGTGCAGACCGGAACGCAAAGCCGCTCCAGCACGGCGATTGCGGAGGCGGTTGAGTACATCCAAAAAGGGAATCTGGGAAAAATCGTTCTAGCTCGTGGCCTTTGCTACAAGCCTCGCGCCAGCCTTGGTAAGACCAGCGGCCCGCAAAAGGTTCCTGACGATATTAATTATGATCTTTGGTGCGGACCGGCTCCACTCGTTCCGCCACATCGCAATACCGCACGGTTCGGAACAGTCCATTACGAGTGGCATTGGTTTTGGGATTACGGCAATGGCGACCTCGGTAACCAGGGAATTCATCAGATGGATATTGCCCGTTGGTTTCTCGGCGAACATGAGTTGTCACCGCGGGTCTTTAGTGTCGGCGGACGTTTGGGCTATGAAGATGATGGGGAAACGCCGAATACGTTGACCGTCGTGCATGATTATAAAACAGCTCCTTTGCTCTTTGAAGTCCGTGGACTTCCGGAAAAGACCGGGTCCACCAAAATGGACAAATTGAAGGGGGTGGACATCGGCGTGATTGTGGAATGCGAAAATGGCTACGCGGCCGTGACCAGCAACTACGGACACGCGACGATTTACGATAAAGAAGGAAAAGAGATCAAAAAGTTCGAAGGACTCCAGAGTCACTTCGGCAACTTCATCAATCTGGTTCGCACCCGGAAGGCATCGGACAACAAGGCCCCGATCGTCGAAGGGCACATTTCGAGCGCTCTTTGTCACACGGCCAACATTTCCTATCGACTCGGCCAGCAAAAGAGTCCGGACGAAATTCGCGAGGCAATTAAAGCCGACAAGGCCGCAACCGAAACCTTCAATCGCATGGCAGAACATCTGGCTGCCAATGG
>CBHTTJ010000296.1:0-4215 GCA_966095605.1 uncultured bacterium
GAAAATCGGGAATCCGGCGAGATTGTTAACTTTCCATTCTTGAAAATCGGGAATCCGACGAGATTGTTAACTTTCTATTCTCGAAAATCGGATCTCCACCGAACTTCGCCCGATTCTGGAATGGAAAATCCCGGCGTTTCGGAGTGACGGAGGTGTTTAGGGTGGAAATCGAGGCGGTTCCAGGAAAACTGGTTTTTCTGGTCTGTCCTCCTCGTTAGGCCCCGTTCAGCGGAGATTTCTTCTCTTTAAACGAACGGCAATGCGCATCCACCGAAATCTACCGTGAAGCATTTTTCGTCTCTACAAACCGTCGCATGCGGCGAGAGCGCAAAGAGAGGTTTCCGGGCGTCTTTGGGATTTTCTTTTCGGACAATGACTCCAGCTTTGCAAAGGATGGTGAAATGTTTCAGGTAGGCATGGCGTTTTTTTCCCGAGCCACCGTTGATCTCGAAGGCCGTCTTCATTCCGCCGACGGCCAACGCGCGAATGATGTGGCGTCGACACGGATCGTTGACGACGCGAAACATTTTGTCGGTGTTGAAGTGTCGCTTTTTCAAAGCGGATCCCGGCACTGGAATTTCCTGTCCCATGCGAAGATTGTCCTCAGCCCTCGACGATTTCGGCAAGAACGAATTTAGGGGAGGAGGAATGGTGTAAATGGCGCGAATTTGTGACGGACCGCGGGGTCTGTGACCCGCAGCCACGTCCGAGTTTCGGAACGGTCCGGTTCATTCAAACCGATGGCGTAACAACATCTCTGCGGGTCATAGACCCGCCCTCCGCTGCCTCAACTCTCGTTGCGCTACTGACCAGGGGAACGTTCATTTCCCCAGCTTTACGCAATTGTTGCATTTCCCGAGGGAACTCCTTAAGTTTTGCGGCCCGAAAGGCAACTTGGAACCTGAAACGGTCGCGCTTTGTCGCTGAACCCTTCAACCAGAGTTGCAGCTAAACACATGTTGATTGTTCAAAAATACGGTGGCACATCGGTCGCAAATCCCGATCGCATCAAGAACGTCGCCAAGCGCGTAAAACAATATCGCGATAAAGGCGACCAGGTCGTTGTCGTTGTCTCCGCCATGAGCGGCGTGACCGATAATCTGATCAAGATGGCCAAGGAAATCATGCCTTTGCCGAATGAACGCGAAATGGACATGCTCCTCGCGACGGGCGAACAAACCACCATCGCGCTCACCGCCATCGCGTTGCACGCTCTCGATATCCAGGCCACTTCGTTGACCGGCGCACAGGCCGGTATCGTCACCGACGGCGTTCATACGAAGGCAAAGATTCAGAACATCACTCCAAAAGCGGTGCACGAATTACTCGATGCCGGAAACGTTGTGATCGTCGCCGGGTTCCAGGGACAAACCAGCGAAGGAAATATCACCACGCTCGGTCGTGGCGGTTCCGACCTCACGGCGATTGCCCTTGCCGCGGCGTTGAAGGCGGATCTCTGCCAGATCTATACCGACGTCGATGGCGTTTACACCGCGGATCCGCGCATTGTCCCGACCGCGAAGAAGCTCCCGGAAATTTCCTATGACGAAATGCTCGAGCTGGCCGGCCTTGGCGCCAAAGTCATGCAGAGCCGTTCAGTAGAATTTGCCAAGAAATTTGGCGTAGTTTTTGAAGTCCGCAGCAGTTTGAATGATAACCCAGGAACGATTGTGAAAGAAGAAACACCCAGCATGGAAGGCGTCGTTATCCGCGGCGTCTCGCTCGACAAAAACCAGGCGAAAGTCACGCTCGTCGCCGTCCCCGATAAACCGGGCGTTGCGTCGCTCGTGTTCAAGTCGATCGCCGACGCGAATATCAACGTGGACATGATTGTGCAGAACATCAGCCATGGCGCCGGTGTGCCGGCCACGGACCTTTCCTTCACCGTCGACAAACCGGAATTGCTCAAGGCGAAAAAAGTCATCGAAGGTTTGAAGAAAGAAATCGGCTACAAAGAAGTCATTGCCAACGAAGGCATCGGCAAGCTGTCGATCGTCGGTGTCGGGATGCGCAGTCATCCTGGTGTCGCCGCGAAGATGTTCGACACCCTCGCGAAAGCAGACGTGAACATCGACATGATTTCCACGAGCGAAATCAAGATTTCCGTCGTCGTCGACCTCGCCAAAGGTGAAGCGGCGATGAAGGCTGTGCACGGCGCCTTTTTGGGTTAATTCCTGAAAGTAATTTAAAGCGCGCGGATGGATTCGTTCTGTCCGCGCGTTTTTATTTTTAAAGAAGTTTTAACCACGGGTGGACACAAATTAATCCAGAGCAAGGCGGCAAATCCAAAAGGCGACGGAGCGCGGGTCTGCGACCCGCAGCAATGTTCTTAAGCTGGAGCTGATTGATATAATCCAACTGCTTTGAAATACGGGCATCGCTGCGGGTTATAAACCCGCGGTCCTATGATTGTGGCCCCGCCGCATTGGGAGCGTGGGTCTAAATTTTCTTCGTAGGAATGTGGATTTGGATTTGTGTTCCTTTGCCCGGATGACTGTCGATACAAAAGCGCCCGCCCACATCTTCAATTCGCCTGCGCATATTAATCAGCCCGTTACCCAGAGCCCGCGTTTCACTTTGTTGAAATCCTTTGCCGTTATCTTCAATCAGGAACGAGAGGCGTCCGCCTTCGATCTTTACACGAATCCAGACTTCGCTGGCTTCAGCGTATTTCACGATGTTGTTCAATGCTTCCTTGAAGACGAGATAAAGATTGTGCCGAAGTTCCGACGAAGCCGCGAAGTCCGGCAAATCGACCGGCAAGTCCAATCGACATCGAATGGATGATTTGCCCAGAAATTTCACCGCGTACTCGGTGACGTATGAAACGAGACGCGAGACTTTGTCGTGACGAGGATTTTCCGCCCAGACGAGCGCGTCGAGATTCTGCGCGAGTTCCCGAACCGACTCGGCAATCTCAGACCCCGTTTGCGTCGCCTCTTCCTTGCTGGAACTTTTCTGCACTTTTTCCGTGAGCAATAGAACGCCGGTGAGGCCCGCCCCGAGATCGTCGTGCATATCCTCGGCGATGCGCGCTCGTTCCTTTTCGATGGCGTTCTGCTGTTCCAAACGTTGCACGCGGAGCAGAATGCGGCGACGCGTAATGGAACGAGCCCAGGCCGCAACGAGACCAAAGCTCGCGAGAATCAAAAAGACTTTGAAACTTAACGTCTGCCAGAAATGCGGTTGCAACCTGACGCCAAGGTTTGCGCCGACTTCGTTCCAGACACCGTCGCTGTTGCAAGCGATAACGCGGAAACTGTAATCGCCGGGCGGGACGCTGTTGTAGAAGGCCGTGTGACGCGTGTCTGCTTCAGTCCAATCGGCGTCGAAGCCTTCCAGCTTGTAACGGAAACGGTTCTTTTCCGGCGCGGAAAAACTCAATGCCGCGTAATGAAATTCCAGATCGCCGCGACCCGGTAGGAGCGTTAAGGCATTGGATTTGAGACTGGTTTGTCGTTTCGGGGTGAGTTCGGTTCCCGCCCAGCTGATGAGTTTTTTATCATACAGAACCTCGCGAATGACGACAGGAGGCGCTTTGCCATTGGGTGGAATTTGCAGGCGGGGATTTGTGATGGCGAGACCTTTGGTGGTGGCAAACAAGAGGCGACCGTCGCGAGTCTTGATTGCCGAAGGTTTTGCTACGCCGACGCAGACCTGACTCAGCATCCCATCCGCTTTGCCGAAGAGGGTGAACGGAATGCTTTTGGTCGTGCCAGCGTCGAAGTCGTCGAAGTCCTTTTTCTTCGAGCGAAAGACGCCGTTGCCCGACGCGAGCCAGAGAACGCCATCGTCTTCGATAATTTCCACCATGTTAGGCGTCGGTATGTCGCCGTGTTCCCTGGTGTAACAAATAAAGTTTGGCTTCGCGGCGTTCGTGCTGATCGGAAGGGAGGTGGTTTTCTTCAGGCGGCACAAACCTTTGCCTGTGCCGATCCATAAATCTTCATTGCGATCTTCGTAGAGGGAATAAACGGTTTCATCGGGAAGTCCGTCAGCCTTTCGATATTTCTGAAATTTATTGTCCTTCCAGGAAGAAAGCCCGCCCTCAGCACCAATCCAGATTGTTCCATCCTGGGCGCGGAGAAGGCAGAGAATATTTTGTCCCGCCAGACCGTGTCGTTTGTCGAAATACGAAGCCCGACCGTGATCGAGAATGCCGAGTCCGGAGGAAGCATGGCCGAAAAAGATTCGACCCGATTCATCCTCCCACAA
>CBHTTJ010000297.1:0-4149 GCA_966095605.1 uncultured bacterium
GAAACCGGAACTTTTCCTTCCAGATTTCGGTTCTTTTGGTCAAAAGGGGAATTTTTGGAAAGCAAAGTGGGCTGTATTGGTCAAAAGACGACCGTTGGCCTCCTGAAAAAAAGTTTTTTGATCATTGGGACAACTTTTTTGGACCAAAATCCGGATTTTTTCCCAAAAGAAAGCCGTTTTGTTCCTGAAAAGTCCTTTCGCTTCCAAATGGAATGGGTCGATTCTGGCGGCATTAGGCAGTTAAAAAGATTGAAGGCTGGAACTGCCAAAACGTCGATTTAACAAGCACTGAACATTAAAAAACTCGTGAGACGACTTCTTTTGCTTGTCGGTCTGTGGCCCGCGCTTTTATTGGCGCAGGGAAATCCCGCTGCGGAATGGAATTTCGACCTCTATCGAAAAACGTATCCCGAACAGGTCTCTCGGGTTCGTTCGTCTCAAACCGGAAAAGCAGAACTTCAGCCGGTTCAGGAATTCACTCTTGAAGGCGCTCGTCCTGCGAAAAACCAACGAACGTTGCAAAAACAAATTCTTACCGCATGGCGAGATTTGTTGGGACCTTCCAAACGGAACACCGGACCGCTGCATGCGCATGTTCTCGAAGAGAAAGATTTTCCGAAATACACGCGCAAGAAAGTGGAATATGAAGCCGACCCCGGTGAACCGGTACGAGCCTGGTTGTTCATTCCCAAAAATTTAAAAAGCAAAGCGCCGGCGATGCTTTGTCTTCATCAAACAGTGCGCGAAGGGAAGGACCAGGCGGCCGGACTGACGACGTCGCCGGAACTGGCTTACGGTCCGCTGCTGGCAGAGCGCGGGTATGTCACGTGGTGTCCGGATGCGATTTGCTTCGGCGAACGTTACCAGGTCGGCGGCAGCTTTTATTGTCATTACGGCGATGCTGTGCGCATTTACAGAGGTGACGCCGGGCGAAGCATTATGTCGAAGATGGTCGACGATGCCATGCGAGCGGTTGATTATCTGTCCACGTTGCCCGAAGTGGACAAAAAGCGGATCGGTTCGATTGGGCATTCGCACGGTGGCTACGGAACGTTGTTTGCCATGGCTTTTGATGAGCGGATCAAAGTGGGGGTGGTCAGTTGTGGGTTTACCTGTTTCCGCAGCGACCCAACGCCCGATCGTTGGTATCGCCGAACAGCGCTGATTCCCCGGTTGGGTGGATTTGAAGGAAAGATGCATGAGACCCCCGTGGACTATCATCATCTTTTCGCGGCAATGGCGCCGCGCGCGCTTTTTGTCTCCGCCGCCATGAAAGACGCCATTTTTCCTGGAGTCGGCGACGTGAACTGGATCCGAAAAGACGTTGGTTCTTTTTACCAGAAGCAAAAATCCGGGGATGCATTTGAACTTTATTCTTTCGATGGCGCGCACGCTTTTACTCCAGAAGCGCGCGATCGGGCCTGGGCTTTTTTGGATAAACACCTGCAACACCTTTTAAAATGACTCCATTCTTGAAACGACATCTTCTTGCGACGTGCCTGTTACTGGGATTTGTTTCGTTGTTGAACGCGGCTGATCCCGTTGCGTTAAAACAACACAGCGCGTTTTACACCAAGGAACAATTGGCGAAGATTCGTGCGAACGTCGGGAAAACGGATTGGGCCACGGATTTAAAAAACAGCATTATCAGCAACGCTGCGCCATGGATGGAAGTCTCCGACGACGATCTGTGGGATTCCATGTTTGGCGCGAGAATTTCCCGTTCGTGGATGGTCTGGTCGAATGGCCATTGTCCCTCCTGTAAGAAATCCGTGGAGATGTATAACTGGAAAATGGACGCGTGGAAAACGCCGTGGAAAGTGCGTTGTCCCCAATGCCAGGAATTGTTTCCTAAAAATGATTTTCACGCTTTCTACAAATCTGGTCTTGATGAACAAGGTGTATTTGATCCAAAGCTCGCGAACCGCGCCTTGCTCTTCAACGCGGAACATCCTGACCCCAAGGATCCGCTTCACAAATTCGGCGTCGACGATGGTGAGGGTTATGTCGACGGGAACAATCGTTGGCGATTCATCGGGGCGTATTTAATTTTTGGACAGTTCCATCAGCGCATTCTCAGCGGTATCGACACGATGGCTGCGGCGTATGTTTTGACCGGTGACGCCCGTTACGCCCACAAAGTCGGAGTGCTGCTCGATCGAGTCGCCGATCTGTATCCTACCTTCGACTTCATGCAACAGGGCTATGTTTACGAGGTAAAACAGGCGCATGGTTACGTTTCGGTCTGGCATGATACCTCGGAAGAAACGTACGAAATGGTGATCGCTTACGATCAGGTCTTCGAAGGAATGCGCGACGACAAGTCCCTCGTCGATTTCCTTTCTGCTAAGGCAAAGCAATTCAAGCTCAGTAATCCGAAAAGCAGTTTCACCGAGATTCAACAAAACATTGAGAATCGCATTCTGCGAGATGCATTGGCCCATCCGGAAAAGATTCATAGCAATTTTCCCCGAAAAGAATGTACCGCGGCGATGATCCATACCGTTCTCGCCTGGCCTGAAAACAGGGCGGAGGTGGAAAAGATGATCGATGCGTTTGTTGTTCCTGCCACCGCCGTTGATGGGGTTACGGGAGAAAAAGGCCTCGCCGGTTACACCGCTTACACCATTGCTGCGATGGCGCGATTCCTGAACGAGTATGTTCGGGTTGATCCCACCTTTCTTCCGGCCATTATCAAACGGAATCCGAGCTTGAAGCAGACGTATCGTTTCCACATCGATACGCAATGTCTTGAAACGTATTACCCGTTGATCGGCGATACCGGGAGTTTTGGTCAGCCGATGAAAGAAAATCCGGTAATGATTTTCTCCCGTTTCGGGAGAAATGCCGCCTTGCGTGCACCGCTCTCGCCCTCGATGTATTCGCTCTATTGGCAGTTGTATCGCGAAACTGGTGATCCGTCCTACGTGCAAACACTTTATGCGCAGAACAATCACTCCGTGACCAACCTGCCCTACGACATTTTCGAAGGCGACCCCAAAGGGGTGCAAAAGGCGATGAAGAAGGTCATTCAAAAAGAAGGACCTGAACCGCACCTGAAGAGCATCAACAAACAGCAATGGCATCTGGCGATTCTCCGTTCCGGAAAAAAGGAAAACGCCCGGGCTGTTTGGTTGGATTACGATGCGGGCGGAGCGCACGGTCATCTGGACGGGCTGAATTTGGGAATGTTTGCGCACAAACTCGATTTGCTCCCGGAGTTTGGTTACCCGCCCGTGCAGTTCGGCGGATGGACCACGCCGCGAGCCACGTGGTACAAAATGACTGCGGCACACAACACCGTCGTGGTGAACGGTGCGGATGATCGAGAATCCGCGGGACAAACAAAACTTTGGGCGGATGGAGAATCGTTTCACGCCATCCGCGTGGCCGCACCCGGTTTGGTTGGAGCCAAACAATTTGAACGCAGCGTGGCGTTAATCGATGTCTCCGACAAAGAGTTTTACGTGGCGGACATTTTCCGAGTCGTTGGTGGCAGCGATCACGCCAAGTTTACTCATAGTTATTTTGGCAATGCCGTGGCGGAGGGGGTGAATTTCGTAGATCAACAGGA
This sequence comes from uncultured bacterium, assembly GCA_966095605.1. GTDB lineage: Bacteria > Verrucomicrobiota > Verrucomicrobiia > Limisphaerales > JACDHS01 > CBHWET01. Next base: position 3,575 of record CBHTTJ010000297.1, read on the forward strand.
ATACGGAAGAGGCACGCAAACGAGGCAATTCAAACACGATCCGGAAGCGAAGCCGGGATGGAATGTGACGTGGAACATCGAAGATCCGAAGAAGAAGGTTCCCGGCGGCAAGCCCGTGCAATTGCGTTACACCGATCTTACCGATCGTTCTCAGGCAATGTTGGGCGAGGCATGGGTCGTCGCTGGTCTGTATGGTTCGACGACCTCCAGCGAGGAACATTGGATCCCCTGTGTCATCTCACGACGCCAAGGGACAAATGGTTTTGCTTCGACGTTTGCAAGCGTCATGGAGCCGTTTAGCGGAAAAAGTGCGATTGCCAGTATGCGTCGTCTCCCTTTGTTGCAAAACGATACGACGTTGGGGGAAGAACACGTCGCCATCGAAGTAACGTTGACGGACGGCAGGCAGGATTTGTTGATCGCGATGAACACGGATCAGCCAAAAACCGGTGATCTCAAAGTGACTACGATCCAACCCGATTGGAACGTTCAATTGACTGGCGAAATGGTCTGGGTCCGGCGTTCGAAGAGAGGGAAGATCGAACGCGTTGCGTTGGTGCGGGCACAATCAGCAA
>CBHTTJ010000298.1:0-4088 GCA_966095605.1 uncultured bacterium
TTCGTCCAGCGATTCACGGGTTTCCCAGGTGGAACCGGATTTAAGTTCGAGACCGACGAGAAATACCCGTTCAGTCCGTTTGTGTGTCGAGATAAGTGCTTTCAATGCTACTGCTTATTGGAGCGAAGGAGACCATAGCACGCCTTCCCGAATTAAAAAGTGGGAATTTTTGGCTCTTGGGGGCTCTTTTTGATCAGTAATGCTAATCATCTCTTCTGCGGTAACCGGGGATTAAAATTTAAATCGTCCGGCGGTCCAATGACGACATTTTCGGCTCAAAAAAAGTCTCGACGATCGCAGAAAACGCTTTTTCGGGTCGAAAGGAAAGATTTTGGCTTTGGCGGAAGCTGAAAACAGCTCTTTTGCCTCCTTTTTCGCCCTCCTGGGCAGAAATCGTTCTTCCAATGCCGTTTACAAACTCCCGTTGCTTTTAGGGGGCACCGTGAGCAATATTGCGCCTTTATTTCCTAAGATGAAGCGCGTTGCCGATTACATTTTCGAGTATCTCAACCAAACCGGGACTTCTCACGTTTTCCTCGTCACAGGCGGGGGAGCCATGTTCCTGAACGATGCTTTGGGTCGTTGCAAACCGATTCATTACGTCTGCTGTCACCACGAACAATCCTGTGCCATGGCCGCGGAGGCCTATGCGCGCGTTTCCGGGAAAGTCGGCATTCTGAGTGTGACGACCGGTCCGGGTGGGATCAACGCCCTGAACGGCGTCTTCGGTGCGCACGTCGACTCGATTCCGATGCTGATCGTCTCGGGCCAGGTCAAACGGGAGACCTGCCTTTCGTCCTATAATCTTCCGGAACTGCGCCAACTCGGAGACCAGGAAGTCGATATCATCCGAATGGTCAAGGGGATTACTAAATATGCCGTGCTGGTGAACGATCCGAAAACGATCCGTTACCACCTTGAAAGGGCTTTATATATCGCGCAAAGCGGGCGTCCAGGTCCGTGCTGGCTCGATATTCCGGTGGATGTGCAATCGGCGATGATCGATCCCGAGCAATTGCCGGGCTACGATCCAGCCGAGGACGCTCCCAAGACGGATCGCGACATCGCAAAGAAATGCACCGAGATCCTCGATCGCATTGCCAACGCAAAACGTCCAGCAATCATGGCTGGAACCGGCATTCATCTCGCCAAGGCCAATGAAATTTTTGAAACGGTCACGAAAAAGCTCGGCATTCCAGTCACCACGGCCTGGACCGCACACGATCTGATCGAAACCGACAGCCCGTTGTTCTGCGGACGTCCCAGCAGCCTGGGCGATCGCCCGGGTAATTTCACGGTGCAGAACTCTGATGTTCTTCTTGTCCTCGGTTCCCGCTTGAACATCCGACAAGTGAGCTACAACTGGAAAGATTTCGCCCGTCACTCCTTTAAGATCCAGGTCGACATCGATCCAGCGGAACTCGACAAACCGACAGTGAAACCCGACCTCCCGGTTTGCGCCGATTTGAAGGTTTTCCTCGAAGAATTAAATCGCCAGATCGACGCCCGTAAAGTCGACGCGAAGAAACACGCCGAATGGCTGGCGTGGTGCAAGGAACGCGTTGCTCGTTATCCGGTCGTGACGGAAAAACAACGGAACGCCGGCACCCCGATCAATCCGTATCATTTCATCGATGTCCTCGTGAAGAAGTTGAAGTCCGATGACATCATCGCCTGCGGTGACGGCACGGCCTGTGTTGTTCCGTTCCAGGTGGCGCACATCAAGAAGGGAATGCGGATGTTTTGTAATTCCGGCGATGCTTCGATGGGTTACGACATTCCGTCATCGATCGGCGCCGCGTTTGCCGCGCCCGGTCGACGCGTCATCTGCCTTGCAGGTGATGGCAGTGGTCACATGAACATCCAGGAGTTGCAGACGATTGTGCATCACAATCTGCCGATCAAAGTAATCATGTTGAACAACGGCGGTTACCTCTCCATTCGCCTGACGCAAACCGGCTTCTTCAAAGGCAACTACATCGGCGAAGGTCCGCGCAGCGGCGTGACGTTCCCCGATTACACGAAGCTGGCCAAAGCCTACGGCCTGCCCGCCGTGAAGATTGAAGCCGCTGATTTCGGCAAAGACCTCGACACCTTTCTCGCGCAGGACGGACCGGCCCTTTGCGAAGTGGTCCTTGATCCGTATCAAGGTTTCGAACCGAAACTGTCGTCGCGCCAGTTGCCTGACGGGAAAATCGTCACGGCTTCGCTTGAAGACATGGCGCCTTTCCTGGATCGCGAAGAGCTCGCGAAGAACATGCTCGTTCCTTTGGCTCAATGAAAACACAGCGCAAGGTTTTGATTACCGGCGGCGCCCGCGGTATTGGCGCAGCGATGGCAAAAGTTTTTGCGGAACGTGGTTTTATCACGATTACTCCGTCCCGTGCGGAATTGGATTTGTCCAAGCCCGGTTCAGTCAAAGCCTATGCGGCCAAGAATCCCATTCAGGCGGATGTCCTCATCAACAACGCCGGGATCAACATCATCAAAGCGATCGACGAAATTGATCCAGCCATGTGGGCGGAAATGCAGCAGGTGAATCTGACGGCACCGCTTGAATTGATTCAGGCCGTGGCGCCTTACATGAAGGCGCAGAAGTGGGGACGCATTTTAAATATCAGTTCTATTTTTGGTTTGGTGACGAAAGAAAAGCGCGCCGCCTATTCGATGACCAAGTCGGCGATCAATGGACTAACTCGCACCGCCGCCGTTGAATTGGGACCTGATGGTATTTTGGTTAATTCACTTTGCCCGGGTTACGTCGACACCGAACTCACCCGCAAAAATAATTCGCCCGCGGACATCGACAAGATCGTCGAGTCGATTCCGGCGCGTCGCATGGCGCTGGCGGAAGAGTTGGCGCGCATTGCTTTTTTCCTTTGCTCCGAAGAAAACAGTTACATCACCGGGCAATCGATCGTGGCTGATGGCGGGTTCACCTGCAAATAACTATGCTGACCATCCAAAGCAAAAGTCATCCCTACACCGTTGAAGATTTTTCGGATCTCAAATCGGCGCTGGCGCTATTCAACAAGCCGGGTGTTTTTTGCCTCGTCGATAAACAGGTCTATTCGCTCTACGAAAAAGATTTCGCCGGCAGTGTGCCTCCCGAACGAATTTTGCAGGTGGAAGCGACCGAACCGCAGAAATCTTTTGAAGCGCTCACGCCCTTGTTTGTCTGGTTGCTGAAGGATGGTTTAAAACGTGATGGTTGCCTGCTCGTGGTCGGTGGCGGCGTGCTGCAGGACATTGGGTGTTTTATCGCGTCGGTTTTGTTTCGTGGCGTTCGATGGGAACTGATTCCGACCACTCTGCTTGCCCAATGCGACAGCTGTATTGGCAGCAAAAGTTCCATCAACATTCAGTCATATAAAAATCAGATCGGCACCTTCTATTCGCCGCATCGGATTCTCATGACGTCGAGTGTTTTAAAAACCTTGCCATGGGACGAAATTCGATCCGGTCTGGGCGAAGCAATCAAATTGCATCTGCTTACCAGCGAAAAGGCGTTCACGGAATTGATGCGCGATCTCGCGACCGTGAAAGAAAACCCTGCGGTGTTGCCAAAATGGGTGAACAGTTCGCTGGAAATCAAAAAGGTCTACATTGAGCAGGACGAATTCGATAAAGGCATCCGCAACATTTTGAATTACGGGCACACCTTTGGTCATGCCTACGAATCGGCGACGCATTACGGCATTCCGCATGGCATCGCCGTTACGCTCGGGATGTTGACCGCCACTTTCGTGTCATCGCAGCTCGGTTTGGTTCCTGTTGAACATTTTCAACAGCTGAAGACGCAGCTTCGTCCGTGGCATACGCCTTACGAAAATGAATTAAAGAAGGTGAACCTCGACGACATCTTCAGCGCCATCAAAATGGACAAGAAAAACACCAAAGATTCGGTGAACTGCATTTTGACAAAGGGTTTTGGAAGGATGGAAAAGACCCCGGTGCATCTGGAGCAACAACTCAAGCCAATGGTCCGCGATTTCATTCAAAACCATTGTTGACCAAATTTTTTGACCGAAGCCGTAATGTAAGGTAGAGTCTGCCCGTTTAATACGTGTGTCCCCGATATGAATAGA
>CBHTTJ010000299.1:0-3948 GCA_966095605.1 uncultured bacterium
TTAAGGATGCACGCGAAAGTAGCGGTGTTCGTCGCCAAAGTTATTCGTGTAAGGAGAAGTTGCGGCAGGAACGGCCACATACGGACCAGTAACATTCGTGGACGTTTCCAACGAGAGATTTGCGTCCCACGACAGAACGACAGCGTGTGGATTATGAACGATGGAAACGAGTCGAGGAACAATTTCGCCGGTGCTTAAAATCCGAGCGTGATAGGTTCCGGCGGGTAGTCCGGGTGGATTGACGAAATGAATTTGATCCACCTGCGCCGGGCTCAGGCCCGAGGCGTTGGATCCAAATCGGAGTTGATCGCTTCCTCCGCCCAACAAGGAACCATTCCAATTCGTAATCGTCAGCACGACACCTTCGTTCCACGTTTCGTTCTTACTTTTTGCAAAGGCCAGTTTTGCCGCGCCACTTCCGAGATTGATGACGGCATTGCTCAACAACTGGAATCGACCGAGGAACGGCTCATTAGCATCGCCCGCTTCAAGAATACCCGCCATTTTGAAAAGACCGCTGTTTGTAATGCGTCCGCTTTGAGCGGAACTGCCCACGATCATTTTCGCCGCCAACGTGATATTGCTCGCGGTCAAAGTTCCCTCGGCAAAGGTATATTGCGCCGGTCTCGCTCCCGTTCCGCTGTAAATACCTGGATAATATCCCGCAAAGATTAATGAGTTCGTGACGATGATGTTTCCACCTGTTTGCGAAATGTCGATGACGGCGCCTTCGCTCAGTAAGTTGGAACAACTCACCAGTCCGCCGCCCACTCCGAAACTGCTCACCATATCGGGAACGCCGGGGAAACGAATATTTTCCGAAACACTGACCGTTCCGAAACTGCTGAAGAATGAAAATCCATAACTGTTGTCGACGACGAGATTGCGGGCGATGAAGGTTGCGTTAGTCGCGACAGTGACTCTTGCGGGAATGGGAACGGGCGGATAATACCGGGCCTCTCCCTGGATCAGCACGTCGTTCGTGACAATGCAAAGACCGCCGTTTTGCGTAAAAGTCCCGCGAGCCAGAACTTGAATCCCATCGCTCCGCTGCAAACCTCCGTTCAACAAATAATCTGTGGTGGATCCTCCGACAGCTTGAGAGGAACTCAGCCATAACAGCCCAGTTTGATTCGTCCCCGAATCCTGGATGAACGTGATCGGACTTTCAGCTCGCAACATAACGGTGCCTCGCACAGTTAGTCGCCCATCAGCGAGGTGGAACGTTCCAGCAAGCATGAAGAGGCTCGGGATGATCGCCTGTCCACCCGATTGTTTGAACGAGGAGCCGCTGGTGAAAAACGGGTTGGCCTCAAACACTCCATCGTTCAAGTAATAAGCGCTATTAAAACCCATGACCATGCCCGCATTCGTGGCTCTAAACGAGCCGCCCTCCTGATAGATTGCTCCGCCAAGATCAATTCGTCCCTGTTGCACCACCATCGCCGATCCCCAGTTCCTCAGCACTGCGCCGCCGCCCAGATTAAGTGCGGAAAAAGCGCCATTGCTCAGAACTTGAAACGGGGAATTCGCCGGCAGCTGATTCAACACCAGCGTATTGCTTCCTCGCATAAGCAAATCATTCACGACGAGAGAGGAGGGGAAATTTTGCGCAGTCGTCGCATTGATTTCCACCGTTCTTGTCCCGGGATTGGTAATGACGATGGATTGCGAACTGTCGGGCAAAACGCCCAGCGACCAGAAGGGCTCCTGCCAGAAGCCATCGGTTGGTTTGGTCCAGGCATTGGTATTCGCGTCAGCAGTCTGACTGAAGTAAAAAAGACTGACGGTGAAAATCCACAACCAGCAGATGACATAGGGTTTGGAAGGTCTCATAACTTGAATTCTCCAGGCCCGTCATTTTCCGCGCGTGGCCGCCACTGTCATCCGTGCTTTGCCTGAAGTCCCTGCCGGGCGTGGGAAAGAATCCTACGATGAGATAAAATAAGAGCTGCCCTGATTTTAAACGCGGCTTTGTGCCCGGTTAAAACTAACGATAAAAGAGCTGCAACGATGGGGCGGTTCCGCGTCGGCGGTTTCCGATTATCTATTCGGACAGCGTCGAAGCATCAGGATGAAAGCCGTGCCAATGGTTTTTAAACACGGCGTTCCAGTCATCCGTAAGCAGCATGCATACATAGGTGTCGACCGACAGGCGGGGCACACGCATGCCATGGGTCTCTTCCATCGAAACATGCATTCCGGCCATCATTCCACGGGCAATGAACCATGGGGCGAGGTCTTTCGGCACGGGTTTGTTCCAGCGTGCCTTGCTCTTCTCTTTGTAAAAGTCTTTGATCCATTGATCGCAACGTTCACCCACTCCCTTAGGCTCAGTTCTGGCGCAAGGCATCGGCGTTTTTCCATCGCAACCTGCCAAAATTCCAAAACGATAAATCTCCTTCTGAATTTTTGCCCACGGTCCATGGAAGTCTGGAATCTCCGGTATGAAACCTTGCGGGTGAGGAATCATAATCGTTATTCCACCGTACGCTCCTGGCTGAATTTGCGAGCCCGGGGGCAACGAGGCCAGGAACTCCTTGTCCTGGAGAGCGTCTTCGTAAGCTTTGCGCTCTTTTGCCTCCATAGCGGCTAACATTTCTTTGAGTTCTTTCAGGGAACGCTTCATGTCGGGCGGACGATAAATACTTCGTGTTAAATCGCAAATAGTAAGTGTCTCCAAAAATATTTCCGTCAGCGCGAATCGAGCAACGTTCAATTTCTCATTGTGCCGGCGTTGTTTGGCTCGGTATTTTTAATCCACTTTGCCGCTGACTATTGCTCATCCTGCCGCTGTGATTCCGATTCGCCGTCGGTTGGTGTTGTCTGCGCTGGTGATCGGGAGTATGGCCCCGGATTTTCCGAAGTTTTTTTCCCTGGCGCACGGAGTCACTCTAGGACACTCGCTGCCAGGCGTTTTTTGGTTTTGTGTCCCCGTGGGGCTGATCGTTTTCACTCTTTTTCAGCACTTGCTCAAGAAGCCGTTGTTCTTCCTGCTTCCGGTCACTCACCAAAAGCGATTTGCTCCCTGGTTGAATCCGTTTCCTTTCCGCGGCGCGAGGCAGTGCGGACTGGTCGTTGTCTCGCTGGTCATTGGGGCGTTGACTCATTTGTTCTGGGATGAGTTCACGCATGAACATGGTTGGTTCGTGGAAGCTTTTCCGTTTCTTCAGAAGAACGTTTTTACGGTTCGTCACCATGCCTACGAAATCTACGAATGTCTTCAACACCTCAGTACCGTGGGAGGGATCATTTTTTTGGCGGCGTGTTATATTCGATTTTACCGAAAGACTTCGCTTCATCATTTGCCTTCGATGCCGGTGATTTCCAGCAAGGTGAAATTCTTTGGAAGCTGTTTGTTGATGGGGACACCGATTCTTTTCGGAATGATTATTGCGAACGCCCATCCCTACCGTGTTATCAGCTGGAGTACATTGGCTCGACGGGCCGTCGTTGCTTCCATCGCCATTTTTTGTTTCGAACTCATTCTCTTTAGCGTCCTCTACCATTTCTATTTCAGGAATTCTTCGTCCAGCAAGGCGATGTCACGATGATCAATCCCTGAGTATGCGACACGCGAACTTCGCACGTGCCTTGCAGGTCCAAAGGACCGTCATTCCTCAGCCCAGGCCAGCGGTCTCGGTCGGCATGCTCGATGACGCGTTATTTCCTGAGCGTCGATTTCGGTCGTTACCAACTTCGGTTTGGTTAAGGAACGAAACGTTTCGGTTCATGGTGAACGGGGAGACTGTTAAACGGCCCCCGGAGGGCAATCCATTTGATGGGGAGAGGCTCCTGCCGAGCCCTAATTCCTTTGCCCCAATGGCATGCGGTCAGAAAAGCATTATCTCGCGCTAAGTATACGTTCACCTTGCATTCCTCGGATGGTTTTCGCGCGGAAAATGTCAGGGCTCGCGGGGACGCTCGCCCCACCAGTTTTGGTTGCCG
>CBHTTJ010000300.1:0-3811 GCA_966095605.1 uncultured bacterium
AGTGACACCCCTGTTAACCATTGAAACATTCGGGAGCGTGATCGGATGTTGAGTGATGGTATTTTCATTTCGGATAATGTGTGTGTGGGTTCCATCCTGTACCACAGAGGGGACGAAGACGTTACCTGATTTTTCAGTGATTATTTATCGCAAGCACAGCTCCAAGTAAAGCTCTTTCCCCCAAATTTAGGGTGTGCGTTTAGAGGCGCAGAAAGATTTTTTTGCGATAAAGGAAGTTCACAAACAGGAACGCCAGGAACAACCCGAAAACGGCCACCACCATGTCCCCAAACCCCTTGATAATATGGTCGTCGAAGAAGATTTTGACGTCGCCGCCGACAAACCTTTGGGCCACGTTCCGAAAGCCTCCAAGCAAATTGCTCGCCAGATAAATCGTGATGGAATTCATCCCCATCCAAACGAACGGCTGACACCAGCCATGAAATTTTTTCACGTCGACGATGAAGTAAAACAACCCTAACAAAATGGCACTATATCCTCCCGCCACCAGCACAAAGGAGGAACTCCAAATCTTCTTGATTACGGGGAATTCCAAAGCCCCCACCCATGGTGTCGACCACAGGAATCCGAGCAACACCCCGGCCGCCCCGAAGGAAAAGAGGTAGATCAGCTTCCATTTGTCACAGAAATTGACACTCCGCAGCAGGAGTCCGGCAAAAATGCCGAACAGACAACTGACAATCGCCGGCAACGTGCTCACGATTCCCTCAGGATCCCAGTAGGTTTCCCACTTCTTGCCCGGAAGATATTCGAAATCCATGTGATTCGCGAAGTTGTAGCCCGGTTTATAAACACCGATTTCTGACTCCCCTGCCCCCGGCTCACCCTGAACGTGTTGTCGTTCCACCTGGGCAGCGCGAACCAATTGAATTCCCGTCGTGGTGTTGCTGGTGGCAAAATACATCCGTTGCGCTGCCGCCCACGCCTCGCTGTTCCGAATCGTGGAATAGTTTTCAGACTTTTTGAACAGAGCCGCGGTTTTTTCGTCGCCACTTTTTTCAGCAAGGGTTCTCAGGTTTCCTGTGCTCAGCTGAATATCGCGAATCGGCATGAAGGCCATCAGCCCCCAATAGCCAACCAATAGCGCCACGGCGATCCCCACAATCGCTTTCGGACGACAAAAGATAAAAATCAAACCACCAAACAAATAACAAAGGGCAATCCGATTCAGCACCCCGAGCAATCTCATATCCGGCCAGCCGTTGCGGAATCCACCGGAATACAGGATCGCCACCACAAACATCAGCACAAACCGACGCATCAATCGCTTCATCGCATCGTGGCGTCCCCCTTTTTCGATTTGCTTCGTCAGGGAGAAAACCGACGACACGCCCATGATGAAAACGAACAGTGGAAAAATCAGGTCATAGAAATGAAACCCCGCCCACTCGACGTGATCGAGTTGAGTGGCGAAGAACTTCATGATTTTATACCCCAACGATTCCGGGGCGTCCTTCGGCAACCCCGCCCGCGCGGCATCTGCCATCCGCTTCAGCGCATACACCAAAGCATCCGCGCCGATGATCCAGAACATGTCGAACCCGCGCAATGCATCGATCGACATCAGACGATCGGACACTGGACGAGGAGAAGCAGCAGTGGTCCCGGAAACAGCAGGGCTAACAGTTTGGCTCATTGATGAGGCGTCATTATTAAAAATGCCTCTTTCAGGTGCAAGAACGTTATGCCGATTGAATTCATCGCCGTCAGGTTGCAGCGCCATTGAAATTTGAGCGGCCTCGGCCAGAAACGGTAACGCCGATTGGCAGTCGGCTGTATCGCGAGTTGGCAACTCGCTAGCGGTCGACAGTTCAACCCGCGTTCATCGGTTCTCGTGACTCACTCACACTCACCACCCGCCGCCGGTTAACAACCGGCGATACAGCCGACTGCCAGTCGGCGCTACAAGAAAACCAAAAACGTCGCGAAAGGCTTTACGATGGCGTGCATTTCAATCGCCGGTTTTAAGAAAATATCTTCTCCCATTCGCTCTCATCAAATCCCACCACCCCGCTGTCCTTCGACAAAACGAACGGACGCTTCACCAGGTTGCCGTTTTTGGAGAGAAGCTGAATCGCTTCGGCTTCATTCATGGCCGGCAATTTTTCTTTCAGGTTCAGCGCTTTGTAATCCTGGCCGGAAGTATTGAAGAGTTTGCGAATGTTTCCTTCGTAGATTTTTAACATGCGTTTCAACTCCGTTTCCCCGGGAGGCTGTTCGCGAATCGGCAGCACTTCGTGGGGGACCTTATTTTTCTCCAGCCACTTCACGGCTTTGCGGCACGTGTCGCAATTTTTGTAAGCGTAAACTTTCAACATGCCGGCGAATTTACATTTCACTCACGTCGACGGAAACGTTTTCGTACGTCCCCGGACGCAGCGTGCGCAAATCGCTTTTGCTATTTTTTAAAACGACTTTGCCTTTAAAAACATTGCTCGTCTGAAAAGCAACGGGACCGCGAACAGAAAGTTCTTTGCACCCTTTCAAAGACGGGACGCCGTTTTTCACTTTCTCATCCAGCTGATCAACCAGTTTGTAATGATCGCCATCGAGATCAATCGTGGGCGGTAAATCGCCGCAGCTTTTCGAAAGCACCACACGAAAGTCTTCCGTAACATCGTACGCATCGGAACGAAGTGCCAACAGATCGGACGTCGTTTTCACCGGGGCGAAGCGCGTTCGGGGAACAACGATAGCGCCGGTGTTTTCAAAGCATTCGATGGCGGCGCCCATGGCCGTTTCGAGTTGGAACACAGGCGGCGATTTTTTGTCTCGGGGATCGACGGTTTTGGAGTTTTTGATCATCGGGAGGGGAAGAAAGCCGCCGTTTTTCTCCAGCGATTTTTTCAATTCATCCAACCGGATCCAAAGATTGTTGGTGTTGAAGAAACGATGCCGTTCGATGTTCTGGAAAGCGTCGGTGTCTTCCGGCGGACACTGCGCCGATTCGCGCAGAAGCAATTTGCCGTCGCGTTGTGCCAGATGGCCGCCTTTCTTGTCGGAAGCGGTCCGCTCGCAGACTTCCATCAGGAAGGCCTGGTTTGATTCGGCGAAATAACTGAGCAAATGCAGGTCGAGACTGGCACCGAGATTGTCGGAGTTCGAAACGAAACAGAACTTCACATTCTGCGAAAGCAAACGCTCCAGCCAACCGGAGCCCAGCAGCGATGGATATAAATCTCCGTGACCGGGCGGACACCACTCCAGTTCGGGATCTTGCGGCCAGGAAACAGGACGCAGTGTTTTCGCATCCACTTTCGGCACGGAGTTTTGCATCAATTCAAGAGACTTCCCTTCTCCGAGTTGCGGATATTTTTTGAGAAACGCCAGGGTGTCGTCGCTCGTGCTGAAGCTGTTCATCAGCAAAAAAGGCAAGGGAGCTTTATATTTTTCGCGGATATAAAGAATTTGCCGCGCGATAAAATCCAAAAAGGTAGAGTCGCCTTTGATTTTGAGAAGCGACTTTGCTTTTTCGAGGCCCATGCTCGTTCCAAGACCGCCGTTGAGTTTGATAATGACCGTTTGTGCGAGCAACTCGCGATGCTCGGCGCTTCCTTTGGAAATGTCCTCAAGGCGCGGAAGCGTTGTGACGGGGCGAATGCTCGTTTCGGGAATCATCCCGGTTTTCCCGCTCATCAAATTGGAGTAACTGTTTTCAAACGCGCGGATCGCGGCGTCGGCGACGCGTGCCCGGCGCATTTTCTCGGCGAATTCGGCAAAGTGTGAGGTGCCATTCATATTTCCCGCGAACTGTTTCATCGCGCGGAAAAACTGTCCATACAGGTTTCTG
>CBHTTJ010000301.1:0-3747 GCA_966095605.1 uncultured bacterium
GCCTGACGAATGCGGTCGCAGCCGGTTCATCTACTCCTCCTGTCCTCGAATTGCATTTCGTTGGCATGGATAATCTTTCGGGCGACACCAACGCGTCGAAGCTGACGCAGATCTGGAATCTTCCCGAGACCGTTGAAGCCCGCGAAAAACTTCTCCAGAAACTCGCTGCTGCACCAGACGATTTATTTCCTTCCACGCCGGGCCTTAAACCAGCGTTGATCCAGCCTTTGCTGGCCGATCTCCTCCGATCTGAAAGCATTCTTCAACTGATGGAAGGAACGAACCATCAGCTGTATCTCAACGTGGCGTCCCGACTGAATACTCAACGCTCTGCGCTTTGGTCCAGCAACCTCATGACTATTGCGGGACTGAATTCTTCCGAGAAAGACCATTGGACAGCCAAACTTTCCGAAACTGCCTCAATAGAATTTAATCATAGCGGCAAATGGACCTGTGTGACGATCGGCCACCCCGGTGCTGGAGCGGACTTTGTTGTTCGCGTGGGCAAAAATGATTTCTCGCTCACCAAGGAAACCTGGGCCAACGGCGAAATAAACTGGCTTCGTCTCGAAGCGCTTTTTGGCATTTCCATTCCTTTCAAGACAACGCACTCCCGGATTTCCATCACCGGCAAGGCAGACGACCTCTATACCACCGTCCATTCTGATTTCCCGGAAGGTTGCGATCTGAAGCACGAGGCCTGGCACATTCCCAAATTTCTCCGTGAGCCCCTTGTGAGTTTTACGGCGGCACAATATGTCTCGCCATTGTGCAAACCTTCGGCGTTCTTCAAACAAATTGGCTTTGATCCAACCACGAGCCAAACCTTGTGCTGGGCACAACGAGACCTGCCATTTCAAACTTTTGGGACGGTTTATACAGCCGACGCAACAAATCGATTCAAAGCCATGCAGGAAAAGATTCGGAGCGCCGCCAATCCTGTTTTGGCAATGCGCCACTCCGGGGGACTCTATTATGATGCCGCAGATACAGTTCTGGTCTGGACGAATTTGCCAATGGTAACTCCGTATTTGCGTCCGGTCGCTGATTCCACCGGCCAATATATTTTGGGAGGCTTTTTCCCTATAGCCCCGCAGAAAACGCCACAACCTCAAGATCTCATCGAGAAAATTTCCAATGACCCTAAATTGATTTATTACGATTGGGAAATCACCGAAAGCCGCATTGCTTATTGGGACATGTTGACGCGCGTGCTGCCGGTCTTCACTCCGGAAACCATCGGAGATAATTGGAAGCTTCGGCTCGGTCGTTCCGAACATCTACCCGCCCATGTCTTCCTGCGAAAGATTGCTTCCTATTTGGGTAATACCATCACGGAAGTCACCGTGTCCGGGCCGAAGGAAGTGAAATTGAAAAGAAAATCCCACATCGGCTTTACCGCCATGGAATTGTTCTATTTCGCGGGCCTGATCGACGATTCTGAATTTCCTCTCTTTGGACATAAATGGCCCGGCACAAGCGCCGCCAGGAAATAATTTCGCACCATGTTAAAACTTGGAGTAAACATCGACCACGTCGCTACCCTTCGAGAGGCCCGTTATCGAGGCCTTTCCATTGGTGAGCCAGATCCCATTGCCGCGGCATTAATCTGCGAACATTCGGGCGCCCATGGAATCACCGCCCATTTGAGGGAGGATCGCCGCCACATTCAGGATCGCGATATTTTTAAATTACGCGAATCGATCAAAACACGGCTCAATCTGGAGATGGCAAATTCTCCGGAGATCGTGCAGATCGCGTTAAAATTGAAACCCGATATTGTCTGCCTCGTGCCGGAGAAACGCCAGGAAGTGACCACGGAAGGCGGCCTGGATGTTCACGGCAATTTCAACAGCCTCGCCGATACGCGGAAGAAAATGAACGACGCGGGAATTGAGGTCAGCCTTTTCGTCGATCCCGATCCCCGCCAGATCGAAGCTTCAGCCAAAAGCGGAACACAATTCATCGAATTACACACCGGCGCATTCGCGGAAAAGTTTCATGACCCGATTAAGCGTGAAAGCGAATTGCAACGTCTGATCCTCGCCGCGAAACAGGCGCATCAATTGGGCCTGCAGGTCAATGCCGGTCACGGACTGAACTATGAGAATCTGAAGACTCTTCACCGGGTTCCGCACATGATCGAATTGAACATCGGTCACAGCATTGTCAGCCGCGCCATTTTTGTCGGATTGGCGAACGCGGTGGGCGAGATGTTGGAACTGATGAAAAATTATCCCAAGGCATCATGATCGTCGGAACCGGCATCGACATGGTGGAGGTGTCGCGCATTGAAGCGTCGTACCATGAATTCGGGGAACGCCTGCTCAACCGCATTCTTCATCCGGACGAAATTTCCTACTGTCTCAGTTATTCAAATCCCGCTCCGTTCCTCGCCGCACGTTTTGCGGCAAAAGAAGCCATTTCAAAGGCGTTTGGAACCGGGATCGGTGCAGACCTCGGATGGCAGGACATGGAAATTCGAAGAAAAGAGAGCGGTGAACCTTACGTCATTCTGCACGATAAAGGCGCCGCGCTCATGAAAAAGCGTGGCGCCCAAATTATTCATCTCAGTATCAGCCACACCGCCCAGCACGCCATCGCCATGGCAATTCTCGAGCGATAGCAACGGAGCGCGGGTCTATGACCCGCAGAAATGTTCTTAAGCTGAATCGGCCGAAATAATCGCGCTGCTTCGAAATATGGGCATTGCTGCGGGTCATAGACCCGCAGTCCGTTATCAGGGATACTGACTCGCTCAGTGCATTTCCACCGCGCACGAACCCAGGCCGCCGCGATAGTAATTAAATTGCACGTTCGGATGATCCGCGAGCAGTGACATTGGCACGGAAGCGTCTGGAATCCGCTTCGAAATCATGAACGCCGTAAGACGTTGACCGAACGGATTGTCGTGTGTTCCGGCCTGCCAGATGGAAACTTTCTCCGCCTTCCACGTTTCCACAGGACCAACCGTGATGGCTTTTGTCGGGACCATGGTAATGTTTCCGCCGCCGCTGGTCCGGGCGTTTTGCGCAATCGTAATCGGGTGCAAATCGACCACGCGCGTTGCCAGCTTGCGATATTCCGCCGGCGGTGGAGGATTATTTTTCCATTTTCCTTCACGCTTTGGCGGATCATTAAAGGCCCAGTGTTTAATATCCCCCTGCCCGCCCTGCATCACGGCACAACGAACTCCTTCGTAAGTCTTGCTGTAAGCAGCCGTGTTCGCTTTTGGAAAATGCAGGTTCGAATCCGGCATGACCAATTTTTTGTCGATGCGATTGAAACACATTTCGCGATCCGCCTTTTCAAAGGAAAGTGGATGCGTGGCCGGTGCTTCCTTGCCGTCGAGGAACCACTCATCCATTCCCCAGAAATGCGCGGAATGCAGTTTCAGTCCGATGGCATTCACGATGCGAGCCACGAGGGGCAATTGTTCGGTCGGCCCGATGGGACCACAAATGCCGACGGGATTATCCGCCGTCGACTGCTTCCAGGCTTCGATATACTCGAGCGCTTCAGCCAAATAAAAATCTTCGAGGGTATCGTAAAAAACGACTTTGAAACCGGGGCGCGACAGCTTCTGTAATTTTTCCGGCGTCAGCTTCGCGACTTCCTTGATAATGTCCGTGTCGAGCGTGGTGTAATCCCACCAATCGGGAGCGATTGAACTCAGTTTGCGTGGCATAGTTTTAGAGCGGTTGCCAAAATTAATTTCCGGAATGGCGGGAGGGATTTTGGTTTTTG
>CBHTTJ010000302.1:0-3742 GCA_966095605.1 uncultured bacterium
GATATTTGCCGGTCACAGAACGCGGATTCTTTTGCACCTCATCCAGTGTTCCAGCCGCCACCAATTCGCCTCCGCGTACGCCCGCGCCCGGTCCAAGGTCGAGAATGTAGTCCGCGCGTCTAATCGTGTCTTCATCGTGTTCGACAACTAGAACGGAATTTCCCAGCTCACGGAGGTTTTCCAACGTTTTCAGCAAACGCTCATTGTCGCGTTGGTGCAGGCCGATACTTGGTTCATCGAGGATGTATAAAACACCAACGAGTCCGGCGCCGATCTGAGTAGCGAGACGAATGCGTTGGGCCTCTCCGCCGCTCAACGTTCCGCTTTCCCGGTCCAGCGTGAGATAGCCTAGTCCCACGTTGCGGAGGAAATTCAAGCGCGCCCGAATTTCTTTGATCACTTCATGGGCAATCTTCTGCTGAAAATCGGAGAGCTTCAGCCCGGAAAAGAATTGTTCCGCCGCATCAACCGACAAGCTGCAAACGTCCATGATTGAATAGCCGGAAACTTTGCGATTCCCATCTCGTTTAATTTTTGGGCCCGACAAATTGCCGTTATTTTCCAACGTCACCGCGAGAATTTCTGGTTTGAGCCGTTTTCCTCCGCAGGCATCGCATGGCTGTGGATTCATAAACCCTTTGAGGCGGTTTCGCGTAAATTCGCTTTCGCTGTCAGCGTACAAACGTTCGAGGTTTGGAATAATCCCTTCAAAAGGACGCGTAATCTTACTCGCCTTGCCAGCGCGCCAAAACGTGAATTCAATCTCCGTTTCGCCAGTGCCGCGCATCAATGTGTTTTTGAAATCCTCGGGAAGATCCTTCCAAGGAATTTCCAAACTTTGCCCTGCATGGTTGGCAACCGCACGAAGCATCGCCTTGTAATAAACGATCATGCGTTTTCCCCCACGGCGCCATGGCGAAACTGCTCCCCCTTCCAAAGATTTCTCCGGGTCCGGAACAATTAAGTGCTCGTCAAAGACCAACTTCTGACCAAGACCATGGCAAACCGGGCAAGCTCCCGCAGGGGAATTGAATGAAAAATGTTTCGGCGTCAGTTTCTCAAAGGTAAAACCGGTCGCCGGGTTGAAATTCCGATTGGAATAGATCGTTTCCACCCAACTGTTCACATCGGCTGTGGGGTCCTGATGTAATACCAATAGTTTTCCTTCGCCCCAACGTAACGCCGTTTCAACGGAATCGCTCAAACGTACGCGAACTTTGTCATCGATCACCAAACGGTCGACGACCGCTTCAATCGTATGCTTTTGCTTTGGTTCCAACTTGATTCGGACGTTGGCCGTCAATTCCATCAATTCCCCATCCACACGAGCGCGAACAAATCCCTCACGCGCGAGCCGTTCGATGACATCGCGAAATTCCCCTTTCTGGTTGGTGACAACCGGCGCGAGCAGCATGACGCGAGTTTTTGGGACAAGGGTCATGATCTTGTCTACGATGTCGCTGGTAGTTTGCTGCGTCACCGGGTCACCGGTTTTGGGATCGTGAGGCTGGCCGACATTGGCGTATAGCAGACGAAGGTAATCGTAGATTTCCGTCGTGGTCGCAATGATAGAACGTGGATTCGTCCCTGAGATGCGCTGTTCTATGGCGATGGATGGCGACAAACCTTCGATGAAATCGATGTCGGGTTTGTGCATCTGATCGAGGAACTGCCGAGCGTAGGCAGAGAGAGACTCAACGTATTTACGCTGGCCTTCCGCGTAAATTGTATCAAATGCCAGGGACGACTTTCCTGAGCCGCTGGGACCGGTGATCACCACCAGTTTGTCACGGGGAATAGTCAACGTGAGGTTCTTCAGATTGTGCTCACGTGCACCGCCGATTTTGATGAATTCTTTGGACATGGACGCGAATTCTTTAATCAGAACAATCGGCTAACTTACCCAGACCTGACGCGGAAGCAAAGGTTTAGTGAGTTTTTGCCGCCATCTCGGCAAAAACCATCCCGGTCACCAGGAAAATAATCAGACCAAAGTAGAGCGCGCCCATTAACCAACGTTGCCCCGGTGACACTTCGAAATACCGCCGTTCTTCTTCCGTTCGGGCTCGAAACAAGGAAAGCAATCGGGGCAAAGAGAAGAGAAAAATCATCCACAAAATGATATTTGTTGGACTGCTGAATAACATGATTGCGAGCACACCAGCACCTGCCACCCATAACCATGGCGATAGAGCTGTCGCAATCCTTCCGCCGTCGAGAAAGCCAGTGGGCGCAAGGTTGAAAAGGTTAAGAAAAAATCCGGTATAGGCCAGTGCCGCAAAAATGCGAAGGTCCGTCACGAGGTACATCGCGAAACAGAGAGCCGCTCCGAGAGTTCCAAGCAAAGGTCCGCCAATACCAACCTGTGCTTCAATCCAGGCGTTTTTCGGCGCCTCTTTAAGAGCGATGAATGCGCCCATAAATGGAATAAACACTGGAGCCCCCACATTAAGTCCCCAATAACGCGCCACCAATAAATGGCCACACTCGTGGATAAATATCAGCAACACGAATCCAACCGCAAACTTCCATCCATAAAACATCGCATACGCCCAGATTGCCAGAAGCATCGTTCCCCCGCTCTTCAGAATGACCGGGAAAAACTTAAATAATGGAATTGCCAGCCCTTTTAGTTTCGAAAGCAGGATAAGAATAAAAGCAAAGGGTGCCAGCAACCTCTTCAGCCACGACTTTTTGGGTGGTGGCGGAGGGTCAAGACGCAGGTTCGGCAATGGCGGCGGAGCCGAAGGCGTTGGTTGCTCTGACATGGAAAGTGACTTACGTGCAAACTCCCGTCCTGTCAACGACGGGTGGAAAACAAATTACTCGTTACGTCCTTTGATCCGCTTCAGTTTCGCCCGCACCTTCTGCGCTGCTGCCTTGATTTTGCTTTCACCGAGTTCGCGGTGCAGCAGATACGTCGTCTTTGCGACAGGCGTGCGAAAGATATCTTCCGGAGTTGTGTGTTTGGCGTGAACACCAGGTGTTAAATCAATCTTGATGCCGCAGAACAAATGCTGGACCAGGGCGGAACAGTAAAAAGACTTTTCTCGTGAGAGCTTATTCTCAGCAGATCGAAGACCTTGCGCGCGCAAGGCGATCAACGTACCGAACAATTCCCGGACAGAATAGCGGGTTGCGTTCGCCACCATATCGAGCCCGGCAGAAATCAACGCCGTTTTATGCTGTTCAGACAAATCGAGGTCAATAATTGCGGCCGCCGCGTAAAGCCGTTCGTCGAAGTATTTGGTAATGCGGTTTTCCTGCACCCCAAAACGAATGTGCTTATGAGCCGCTTGTAAATCCGATTCAATGACCCAGATGTGACCATCGCTGCGACGTTCACCGAAGATAAACGCATGTGACCAGTTACTCCATTTGCCGTCATCACAAACGTGTCGCTCGGCGCGGCGAATGGCACGGTCAATCAAAGTAGCCCCACCCACCAGGCCGATTCGTCCGGGCGCAGCGTGCTTCGCAAAGAATTCAGCGTTGGAAATGTCGCGCAGCGTAATAACTTCGTTCACAGCGGCGACATTAAATCATCAAACCTTCTCGGGCACAACGAAGGGCTCGCGGTATTTATCTTTCAGGAGGGCGTTGGCGTCCTTGTCCGAAAACGTTTCCCTGGATGGATTCATTTTCAGCACACGGCCCAACGTCGCTTTGGTTTTATTTAGGTCGACACCATTGGCAGCCAGATGTTCTGCCATGCGATTGAAGGTTTCGGTTGCGGCCTTGT
>CBHTTJ010000303.1:0-3601 GCA_966095605.1 uncultured bacterium
TCAATCTCTATTCCCGGTAAACGGCACAATTGATTAACTCGTTGTCAGGGTGTGTGCGGGTAAAACTTGCATCGCTACCCAACGACTTTTATTTTTCGGCCTCATGACCGTTGCACGGCCCACCACCGGAACCATTGCTTCACTTCATCTGCATCCCAGAATGTCGGGTGAACCGTTTCAGACGGTCTCGTCCATTGAAGTGACCGAGGGCAAAGGCATTGTTGGAAATCCACGTCACTTTGCGCGTCGCAGTCGCAGCGGTGGTTTAAGCAAACGACAAGTCAGCCTGATCGAGCGGGAGCAAATCGCTGAACACGCGGCGACCTTGGGACTGCAATCTATTCCGCCGGGGACTGTCCGCTCCAACATTGAAACTGACGGGATCAACCTGGTGGCACTCGTGGGCAAACAGGTGCAGATCGGTGACGCGATTTTATTTTTTTACGAAACCCGCACCCCTTGTTCGAAAATGGATGGCATCTGTGTTGGCCTTCGTGCGTTAATGGAAGATGGAAAACAAGGCGTTCTGGCCCAGGTCGTTCGTTCAGGAAAAATTTCGGTGGGAGACAAAATCGTTGAGCGCAACTCCGATCGTTAGATCAACAACTGCTAAACCAGCCGCAACATCTCCTCACCTGAGAAATTCCTTTTTGGTTTTCGCCCCGGATGTTTAACTCTCCGCCGCAATGAAAGCAGCAGTTCTCTACGGAAAAGAAGATGTCCGCATCGAAGACGTCAAAAGCGCCTCCCTTAAATCTGGAGAAGTCCGAGTCTCCATTGAAGCAGCGCTGACGTGTGGAACTGACTTGAAGGTTTTCAAACGCGGCTATCACGCGAAAATGATTGTGCCGCCCGCCGTCTTCGGACACGAACTCGCCGGAACCATTGCCGAAGTCGCCTCCGAAGTCAGTGATTGGAAAATCGGTGAACGTGTTGTTGTTGCAAATTCCGCGCCCTGCGGCGATTGCTTTTTCTGCAAGAACAACCAGGAAAATCTTTGCGATGACCTTCTCTTTCTCAACGGTGCCTATGCCGAATCGATCGTGGTTCCCGCACGATTGGTGAAGAAGAACATGTTGCGTCTGAAAACGAGCACCACCTTCCGCGATGCCGCGTTGACCGAGCCACTCGCCTGCGTCGTTCAAGGCATTGAAGACACCAAACTGCGCGCCGGTCAGACCGTATTGATAATCGGCTCGGGGCCAATCGGTCTGATGTTTGTGGCCTTGGCAAAAGATCTTGGCTGCGAAGTAACGGTGGCCGGCCGTGGCGAAACGCGATTGCAAACGGCGAAAAAGCTCGGCGCAAAGCATGTCATCGACGTAGCCAACCAGGATCTGGTTGCGGCTGTGAATACGGCGACCAAAACAAAATTTGACGCCGTCATTGAAGCCGTGGGAAAACCTGAGGTATGGGAAGCTTCTGTCCAGTTCGTCCGCAAAGGTGGAACTGTAAATTTCTTTGGCGGCTGCCCCTCCGGAACCAAGGTCAGTCTGGATACCGCGTTGGTGCATTATTCCAACCTCACTTTGCTCGCCAGCTTCCATCATACCCCTCGCACGATCCGCCGCGCCCTTGAGTTCATCGAAAGCAACGTCATCCGCGCCGATGATTTCGTGAACGGAGACTGCGCCTTGAGCGGCTTACCGGAGTTGCTGCGCTCCATGACCGCCGGAAACCGTGCCGTGAAAACGTTGATCAAAGTGAAGGAGTAGAAGCTTCCAAACGCTCTTCAGCAGCAGAACGAGCTTTAGTTGTTTTTCCAAATTAGGCTGTAACCAACCTGTTCTCAGCACTTGAAAGCACTTGAAATTAGGATTCGAACTGCGGTCACTTATGCCCAAAAACTCAGTAAAGCAAGCGTGCTCCCTCTTCCGTTCTGAGCGGAAGAGAGCGAGAACACGTCTTTTACTGAGCTTTTGGCCTTTCTGACCGCCAGGTTGAATCAGGACCGGCGCTTGAATCGCTCCTCGACGACGCGAAAGGCCTGCGCTATTTTGCGGCTGTGAGTAATCTCCTCGTCGGCCTTTTGGGCGCGCTGGTTGCAACCAATCAACCTGCGGCGGTCAGCAATATTGTTAAAGACACCACTGGCCTTACGTTGAAGGTCGAAACGGTCAACACCAATGACCCTGTGGACGTCGAATACCACAAAGTCCTCGCCGAGGACGATGCCGCTCGGGCCGAAGTGGATAAATGGATTGAGGAAGGAAACGCCTTCTCGGCACAGGGAGCCGGATCGCCGACCACCACATTGAATGCTCGCATCGACCAGCGTTTTGCAGAGGTAAAAAAAGCTTACGACACTTTTCTCCGGAACAATCCGAATCACGCCAAAGCTCATTTGGCATACGGCGCGTTTCTCACCGAAATCAGGGAGGAATTTGAAGGATCGAAGGAAATGGAGAAGGCGCTCGAGCTGGATCCAAAAAATCCGGCCGCATGGAACAATCTCGCGAATTACTACGGTCATCGGAGCCCGGTGAAGAAAGCGTTTGAATATTACGCCAAAGCCATCGAACTCGATCCGAAGGAACCCACCTATTACTGGAATTTCGGCACTACGGTTTACCTCTTCCGCACTGATGCGTCGGAGTTTTATAAAATCAACGAACAGCAAGTGTTTGATAAAGCGCTCGATCTCTATCGCCAAGCCATCAAGCTCGACCCAACGAATTTCATTCTTGCCACGGATTATGCCGAAAGTTTTTACGGAACAAAACCTCCTCGCTACGAAGATGGTTTAGTCGCCTGGACGAATGCCCTGGCGGTGGCTCGCGACGACATTGAACGGGAAGGCGTCCATACGCATCTCGCGCGCATCAAAATCAACCTCGGACGCTTCGACGAAGCACGGAAACATTTGAGTATCGTTACCAACCAAATGTATACGAGTTTGAAAACGACGCTGACGCGCAACCTGGAGAAGAAAGAGCATCCCGAAGCCACAACACCGGAAAAGAAGTAGTCTCCCCAGAAGTAGTGCAGCAGCGGCTCGTCGTTGTTAACAGTCAATTTTTGTAGTCCTTAAAGAATCCTTCGCAGAGGGAATATAAAAGGTAGCCATGGACGTTTCCATGGCTCGCCTCTCGGTCGCTTCGCGACAAAGAAAAGCAGCTGATCTCCATTCCCCCGAAAACAAGAAGCATCCAGCAACGATCCAATTCTCTTTGAACACTCCCCCCGGGGAGGGGGAGCTATTTCCCAAAAGCCTTCAACAGCTTGTCATGAATTCCTCCGAAACCGCCGTTGCTGAACACACAAACAACGTCGCCACCAGAAGCGTTTTTCTTCATGTGCGCGACGATGGCATCCGCGTCGAGCAAGTAATCCGCTGTTTTTCCTTTACCCTTTAAATCGGACATCAGCTTCTCCGGACTCAAGCGTTCTTCCGGAGCGAGCAATTCGAGCCGCGCGATTTGCGAAACGACGACTGCATCCGCATCCACAAAAGCGTCCGCCAATTCGTTTTGAAAAACGTTGCGACGGGTCGTGTTGGTGCGTGGCTCAAAGATGGCCCAGATCTTTTGCGTCGGATACTTGATGCGCAAAGCTCGCATCGTTTCGCGAATCGCCGTCGGGTGATGACCAAAGTCATCGA
>CBHTTJ010000304.1:0-3600 GCA_966095605.1 uncultured bacterium
AATTTCCGAAGCATAGTAACTGGCCGCTGCGTGAACCATGTTTCAGAAGCACACGGTCGGCAGGATAGCTCAGTCGGTAGAGCAGAGGACTGTAAATCCTTGTGTCGGCGGTTCGATTCCGCCTCCTGCCACCACTTTCTCAGAAATCCCTCCGTCTTTTCTATCGCAGCAATCGAACCTACTCGGTTAATTGAACCGCGCTGTTGGTCCTCCAGCTGACTTCTTCGAAATGCGGTTGATCGATGAGATTTGTCCAATGTCCGCCCCATTCAATGGCAGGCGCAGCTCTCGCCGCAATGCTTTCAAGTTTGTCTCGATCCCAGATGCAAGTGTCGTCAGGCGCTAAAAAGAAAACATCAATTGCCGCTGCTGGCTGGAGATTATGTGCGCTTTCGCCAAAACGAGCTTTGCTGCGACCGCTCGCAAACATTTTTTCCTGGCTCTTTTCGCTCCGATGACCAGCGGACGTGTGCAGGGCCGGGTCGAGCGATCTTTCTTTGTGGAACCAGTCTTGTAAACCTTTGGAACAGGTTAAAACAATCTGCTCACATCTGGAGCAGACAGCTTTGTTTTCGTGTCTTACCCCAGGTTTTTCTTCGCTCGCAAAAAGATTGGCCCTCTCCATGATCTCATTTTTCGCCGTGCGGATTTCTTCGGAAATGTGTGACGGAGTCCAGGCCTTTGGATGTGGCAGGGATGCCACCAATAAACCGCATTGTTCCCTGCTCAATTTTTTTGCGGAGCGTTCGAAATAGAACTGGGCCGCAGCCTCCACTCCATGCACGCCTTCCCCGAGTTCCATCACGTTAGCATAGAGTTCGAATATTCGTTTCCTGGAGAGAAAAAACTCCATCCACATCGTGTAATAGCTCGTCAAACCTTCCGAGATCGCGGACCGGCTTTTGCCGACAAACAGTTCGCGAACACATTGCCTGGTGATCGCGCCCCGTTTTTCAGAAGAATCCAGAGTAAAAATATTCCTCGCCTGCATCCGCGCGAAGAAATCGATTTCATCCGCTGCGGTCAGGCATCTGAGAAAATAAGGAGAAATTTCCTTCGCATCCTTCCAAATGATGGGTGAACGAGGCTTCGAATTTTTAGAAAAAACGGACCCGAATCCCCGCGCGATAAGGGGGACGGTTGTATGTGGATTCAGAAAAGAAACGTACAAGACCTGGACGATGGGTAAGAGCAGTAATCCCAAAATAATTAAGACGCTGTAAAAAATGATCGTCCGGCTCCGAGCGTGCGGATGTTTTGTTACCGATTCTTTTTTAGCATCTTCTTTCGTCATTGACGTGATTCAATTGCGACAATTCTCGCGTGCAGTTGAAAGGGGAGGAAGAGGTTTACCGGCGCGGATTAAGGAGAACGAACTCCTGTCTGTCAAGGTATAAGGCCTTTGCGTGATTACGGCAGGGTGCTTTTCGCATCGCCAATGCGGCTGTGCTTTATTAATTTCCTTCAGCGATGAATTCCGGCCCGGAAGCAAAATTGATTGCCCGCTGTCGAGCGGGTGATTCTGCTGCCTGGGACGAATTGTTCGATCTTCATTACGCACCCACGAGCCGTTTTATTTTCCAGATTTCACCGCTCTTCAGCCAGGAAGATGCCGATGAAATTTCTCAGGACGTTTTTCTTTCCGTCATTAAAAGCATTGGGAGCTTTCAAGGGAACAGCCAGTTGCAGACGTGGATTTTTCGGATCGCTTCCAACAAAGCGCGTGACTACATCGAAAAGGAGAGGGCCGCCAAACGCGGCAGCGGTGTTGCGCCAATTTCTTTGCAGGCTGAAAATCCCGAAACCGGTTTGACGCCCGATCCTCCGAGCACCGCGCCTTCTCCTGACGATGTTCTGTTGAAAGCTGAAAACGCCGAACTCGTTGGTCACGCTTTGAACCAACTCGAACAGCCATGTCGCGAAGTCATTGAAATGCGTTATTTTGGAGATCTAAGCTACGAAGAGATTTCACGAGAACTCGATTTGAATGAAAAAACGGTCAGTTCGCGCCTGAGCAAATGCCTCGATCGTCTCGAGAAGATTGCCCGGGAAATTTTTTGTGGGAAGGGAAACACAACTTTTCCCGTCTAATCATTATGTCGGAGCCGAACCCGAACATGGATAAACTGCTGCGCGAATACGCGAAGAAGCGTCGCGACCAGGCAGGGGCACCCGGGGAGATCCATCCTGCAACACGAAAGATGTTGCAGGGCGAGGTGGCGCGTACGTTCGGAAAAAAAGAAGAATCCAACGCCAAATCAACGCCCAGATTTTTCTGGGGCACGCGGTTTGCCTGGGCCGGTGCCGTGGCGACCGTGATCATCCTCGCGCTGATCTCCATGAATACTTTTCGGGACAAGAAACCGCTCGGGCGAATGGCGGCAAACGAGAAAAGCGCTTCGACCTCAGTGAAAGAAGCGGCTCAAACTCGAGGTCTCGAATCGAGTGCAAAGGATGCTCCTCCAGCTTCCGTGGCTGCTCCAGTCGTTGCCAACGAACCTGCTCCGCCAGCCGCAATTCCCCAGGAGGCAGAGGTGGACAAGGTGAACCCGCTGACTGCTGCCCCGGTGAAAGCAAAAGAAGCGCGAAGAGAATTGTCTGAAGAATACGCGAAGTCCGAACGCCGACGAGACGCCTTTGCTGACGAGCAATCCAATCGCAAAGCAGCAGCACCCGCTCCGACGACTCCTGCTGCTCCGGCTTCGGCACCTGGCTCGGCGGCCGAAGCGAAGCCTGCGACCATTGTTCGAACCGGTGACGACTACGTTGTTCTTAGTGGAGACGCCGCGCCGGGTTCAAGCATTCTCAATTCGAGCGCTGCAGAGACGCCTCGATTTTATGCCGGCAGCGCGTCGCAACTTGCGAAAGAGAACAAGCAGTTGTTGACGAATGGTGTGGCGAATCTTTCCGCAATAACGAACGGTGCGTTCGCGATTTCCTCTTACAACGAGAAACCCGCCTATGGAAACTTTGATCCCGATCGCACTTTTGCCCGTGCTCCTGTGGGAGAAACGCGCAGTACGTCGGCGTTTGTAAGCAATGCGGTTGCTATGAATCTGGCGGTTCCTGGTTCTGCGCCCGCTACTTCAGGGACTAAACTTGCGAAAACCGAAGTGGCGGGTGTGAGCGGCGCCGTGATCGCACAGAACTTCCGACAACAAGACTTGCGCGCGAATTTGCGGGAGAATTTGCAATCGCCACCGCAGCCGAAAATTTTGTCCAACTTCCAGGTGGTTTGGAATGACACGAAGCTAAAAATCGTCGATGGAGACGGTTCGGTCTATGAAGGTTCCGTTGAATCAGCGCCCATCGAGCAGGAAAAATTGGTCGCTATTGGCGGTCGCCCGGAAGAAGAAGCCAAACGACAGAAAAGTCCAGCGTCCCACGCGGGAGGGCAGCCGGTGAGCTTCCGCGTTTCGGGCTTCAATCGAACGTTGAACCAGGAGATCATTTTCCGCGGGACGAACTTTGTCTTCGCGCAAGTGGCGTGGAAAAAGGACCTCAGCAAGAAGGTTTCGAGGACCGCAGGCGAACTGCGCGACAGTCAGGTCAGTCAGGATAAAAAGCCGCTGTTCGATACAGAAGCAGCTCTTCCCCAGA
>CBHTTJ010000305.1:0-3572 GCA_966095605.1 uncultured bacterium
CTGTCCTACGTTCTCGCCCTGACGTACGCGAGTGATCATGTTTACAAACGCGTGCAAAGTCTCGAGGCTGACGGTGTTGTTCTGCACGGGCCTTATGCGTTGCCGATGGCTAAGTCGACCCGCGTGATCGTGCCGGTGCCGATGGAAGTTGTGCGCGATGGCAAAATGACGTTGTCGTGGAAGATCCATGGCGAAGTCAACGCCACCGTCTCGATCATAGAATTGTGGGCGAACGCCCCATCTTCACAGAGCCTGACGATCTCGTCCCTTGCCGGTTCGATGAATGATATGCAGGGCCAGGTGCTGAATTTGATGTACGACGGCGTCGCCGGGGCTAAAGTAACTTTGGCGGGAGCCAATCATCAGGAAACATTGACCACAAAAACCGATGCGGAAGGGATGTTTGCTTTCTCGCGTAAGGAAGTGGAAGCGCTTGGCAAAGGAAATAACTTCGAGTTGAAGGCGAAACTTCGCGGTGACGAAGGCCGGGCATTGGTGAATGTCGACGGCTTGTTTTTTAATCCTGTTCACTATCGGCCCTTGCCGGAACAAACAGAGAGTTTGCGTCACCATCATGTATTGTTGGATGGAAGCTGGTGGCTCGATCCGACGTCCACGAATGTTGTGCGCAACCGTTCTCTTCAGGCGGATGGCTGGTCCCGCGTAAAAGTTCCCGGCCAATGGCTGCAGCAGGGATTTGATATTCCGCAGGAAAAACCGGTCGCGATGGCAACGGAATTTGTCATCCCGAAGGAATGGCAGAAGCAACGGATTATCTTGCGCTTCGATTCGATTCACGCCGGAACACGGTATTGGCTGAATGGCCGTGAACTCGGTTATAAAGAAAATCTTTTTACCCCGGTCGAGTGGGACATCACCGAAGCCGCGCGCGTTGGAGCCACCAATCGTTTGGATCTGGAAATGAAAGTACAGACGGTTTCCGAAGCGCTTTCTGTTTCTTCTTCTTACGCGTTTCATAATCTGGGTGGGATTGACCGTTCCGTGCATCTCTTCGCTTTGCCGCAGACGCATATTGCGCGACTGCGCGTCAGCCCGGAACTGGATGCGCAGTTCCACGACGCGGATCTAAAATTGAATCTGCAATTGGAAAGCGGCGCCAAGACCGCGGAAAAGATTTCGTTGCAGGTGAAGTTGCAGGATTCATCCGGGAAAACGATCCACCATTCTCAATCCCGCATGGCCATCGCCGATTTCAACGGCACCACGAATCTTGATTTCATCACCCATGTGACGGCCCCTCGTTTGTGGAGCGCCGAAAAACCAAATCTTTACCGCATGGTGCTTGAGCTGCGGCAAGGCGGAGCTTTGTTGGAACGGGTAGAGCGCCAGATCGGTTTTCGTAAATTGGAAATCCGCGGCCGCCAATTCTACGTCAACGGCCAGCGGGTTAAGTTAACCGGTGCCTGCCATCATGAATTCGATCCGTTGACCGGGCGAGCGGACACGATGCGCCACGCGGAAACAGATGTTCGGCTGATGAAAGAGGCGAACCTGAATTATATCCGAACCTCGCACTATCCACCGCCGGTGGAGTTGTTGGATGCCGCGGACCGTCTCGGGATGTATGTGGAGGTGGAAGCGCCGTTCTGCTGGGTGGGACCTGCGCTGGATGATATGGCAAATACCTTTGCGACCCTTACTCCCACTTCGGCAATGATTGATTATCATCACAGTCATCCCAGCGTGATTGTCTGGTCGCTCGCGAACGAATCTCATTTCAACCGTCAATTCCTCGCCTCCGCCAAAATGGTCAAGGAACTCGATTCCACGCGGCCGACGATGTTTAATCACGATTTTGCGAACAACCCGTTGTCGCGCATCACGGATATTGCCAATGTTCATTAT
Organism: uncultured bacterium; assembly: GCA_966095605.1. GTDB lineage: Bacteria > Verrucomicrobiota > Verrucomicrobiia > Limisphaerales > JACDHS01 > CBHWET01. Next base: position 1,867 of record CBHTTJ010000305.1, read on the forward strand.
CCGCCCATGCCTTTTGATAAAGTGATGGAGGATGATCCGCGTCCGCTTTTTCTCGGCGAATATTTTTTTCCGGTCTGCCACGAACAAACCGATGTCGCGATTGATCCTGGCCTGCGCGAACTCTGGGGCATGGGCCACGCGGAACCGGAATCCGAATTTGGAAAAGCCCGCACGCACGACTTCGAAATGCCGCCATTGAAACCCGGTCTCAAACCGGGTGGATGGAGTTACATCACGCATTCGGACCGCGTGGTCGGCGGCGCGATCTGGGCTTCGCATGACGACGCTTTTTATTTTTCGGAAACCAAACACGCTGGTTACGCGTGGCACCATGGCTTTTGGGGATTGATTGATTGTTGGCGTCGGCCGAAACCGGAATGGTGGCTCGCGCGACATATCTTCAGTCCGGTCTGGCTGGAGACGCGACACGTTCCTTTTGCCGAAGGACAAAAAGCGGTGCGAGTGCCGATTGAGAATCGTTACGCATTTACGGATCTCAGTGAGTTGAAGTTTCGTTGGAAAATCAATCGCCGCTCGGGAACAAGCAAAGTTCAGTTGTCACCCGGAACCAAGGGAGTGTGCGAGATACCTGTTCCGAAAGGTACCGTCGAAGGAGATGAAATCGAACTGCGCGTGACCAACGCGGCTGGCGTCGTCGTGGAAGAGACCGTCATTCATCTGGGCTCGGAGAAAAAGAACCCGCTTCCGCACCCGATCGCCGGCAAACCGCAGTGGACCGATGACGGTCAGAAACTGGTGATTCAAGGAAACGGGTTTGGTCTGGTCTTCGATCGGAACAAAGGTGACTTCGATCCCACCGATGCGCGTCACACCAGCGCCGTGATTTCGTTCCCGTCCATGCACGTGACGCGGTACGATTTCGGCGACTTGAACGGACCGAATTCTCCGAATTACGCCGTCTTTCCAGAAACTCCCACCCGGCGTTTTAAAAAGATTGAAGTGAAAGAGGAAGCGACCGGCCTCCGTTTGACCGTGCATGAACGGTTCACGAATTTCGTCGGCTCCACTTCCTGGTTGATCGATGCGACCGGACAGGGCGTGGTCTCCTGCGATTATGCGTATTCAGGCCAAACGATGGACACGCGCGAAGCAGGAATTCGTTTTATTCTGAAGGCGGACTGCGAAGAACTCCATTGGCGTCGCTGGTCGGAGTGGGGCGTTTTCCCGGAGGAAAGCATCAGTCGCACTGAAGGAACCGCTCGCGCACATCGTGACGCCAGGTTAGGCGTCGCAAAATGGAATCAACGCCCGACGTGGCCGTGGTCGCAGGACGAAACCGAAATGGGAACCACAGATTTTCGTTCGATCAAATACAACGTCTACGAAGCCGGTTTGAAATCGGCACAAAATCGCGGACTAAAGTTACTCGCCAACGCCGACGCCCATTTCCGTTCCGCCGTATCGGCCAATGGAATTACCGCCGACCTCTTGTGGCGTTGTCCCCTCGGTCAAGTGCCCATGAAAACCGGCGATCACCTCACCGGCCAGTTCGTGACGAAACTCGTGAGTGAATAAATACATCACGGGAGGTGATTCCTTGATGGCATAAGTCCTAAACCGGTCGTGCCCTGGGAGATCATGATGGAGGAGAGAAGAAACCGATTTTTCGGTCGAAAAACGAAGCTGCAAAGGGTGTCGGAAACGTTTCCGGGTGTCGAAACGAAGCTGCGAGGGGTGTCGGAAAC
>CBHTTJ010000306.1:0-3554 GCA_966095605.1 uncultured bacterium
CGCTCGACATTGGCGACCGCACACGAAAGTTTTACGCACTGGGTAAAACTAAACTTTTCATGGTGGTCATAGGTCAAAAGCCAACCGCCAGCAACTGGGATTTACATTAACCACACCGCGGACGAACTCTAATCCATTCCGAAGCGCTACTCGGAATACTGCACAGGATCTTTTTTCATCGCTTCTGCAAACGCAGCTAATTCAATTTGGACCGGGGACCACTTTCGGTTTTGGGTGATATGAGTGGTTGTTCCTTCCGTGCGATTCCAGAGAACGAAAAGATTCTTGCCGATAACCGTATACGCATCAAACCGAGTACCGTGCCCTTCTTCCGTAAAACCAAAATCCCCGAGATTTGAGTTTTTCTGGAGCAATTTATGAACCGCTTCGGTGTCTGTTCCAAAATCGAGGATGATCTCTTCTCCGCGCGGCCCCGAGTGGGCGAGAATTCTGTCCGTTTGCCCCATGTGCACGATGAGCCATTCATCAAAAACAATGTCACCGTACTTCACATTCATTCGCTCGGAACACGTTTCAATCGCTCGAACTGCCTGATCCAAATTCATTCTTAAAAAACAGAGGATTACCGCGACGAAATCAAGTCTAGACTGACTGCCAAAAATAATTTCCGGGTAGACACGAACTGAGCAGGCGACATTTTCTCCCTCAACCCACGGGGAGAGGGCCAGGCTTGAGGGAGAACGCGTCGATTCTACCGTGGGCTGCTTTTTTGGGAAATGACTTTCTGGCAATCAGTCTATCAACAAAACAGTGAAGGGCCGATTCTCCGTGGCGACCAGAAACTTGAAACGGATAACGTTCTGCCGTTGATTCCCCGGATCGACGGAAGGTCGAGATCTCCCGGACGCCCACATTTTTCTTCGGAGACTCTTAACGTTCTGTTAATGTGTTCTCCTGCATACTCTTTCAAATGAACGCGCGCTTATTTTTTGCGGTGGCACTTTCTTTTCTGCTTCCCGCACCCTTATTTGCGACCAGGCACACGCCTCCGCGGAAGCCAGACGTCGAGCCGGGAATCGCTCGTGAATATCCGAACGACAAAAACAAGGATCATATCGCCGATGCTTTGAAGGAGAAAGCCAGCGCCGCGCGCACTCCTGCGGATCAGAACCGCATGGTGGATGTGGAACTGGTGTTTACGGAGCAGATCACGCAGGAACAAATTGATGCGTTCGAAAAAATCGGTGGCGAAATCGACCATATTTACCAATCGGTTTCCTACGGTTGGAACGGTCGTGTTCCTTTACATAAAGTGACGGCGCTGCCGCATTTGCTCGGCGACGCTTTGATTCTCGTCGAAGAACCAGGCCCCGTATACAAGACACTGGATAAAGCCACACAGAACGCGCGCGCGCGCCAGGTGTGGACTTCGAGCGCGCCGTATTACAGCAATCGCGGTTCGACGAATATCACCATTGCCATCCTGGACACCGGTTTGGATACGAATCACATGGATCTGGCGAATCGCTGTGTCTATTGGAAAGATTATACCACCGATGGCCACACCAGCCCGATAGATCTTGACGGCCATGGAACGCATGTGGCGGGGATCGCGTTAGGAACGGGCGCCGCGGCCGGCACGAATTCAGGCACTCTTTATATTTCACAAACCGGGAATGTATCAGGGACTACGGAGTATTTCCCAGTGCCGTTTGATCTGCCCACGGGATCGATTCACGCGTTGGATTTCGACGCGATGTGGTGGGGGGGCGGCACTGCCCAGGGCTTCTATGCCTCACGCCCGAAGAATCCGGCCTCAGGCGTAGAATACACCAGGATTGGACTTCCGCGGTCGGGCGCTTCGCCCCTGTCAATGTTTGGCCAAGACGAGACGGGTGCTGCAACCAACCAATACACCTATGCGCTGCTCAACACGAATGGGAGTATCAACGTTGCGGATTACGTGATTTGGGGAAGTATCGGGAATTATCCTGCTGTCGGAGATGGTTTTGCGCGCATGAGCGGAGTCGCGCCGCTTTGTAAATACGCTGCGGCAAAAGTTTTGAATGATTCAGGTCACGGTGACGGCACGTCGATCGGAGCGGCCTTGGACGACATGGTGACAATGCGCACAACAAACAAGATCAAGGTCATCAATATGAGCTTTGGGAGCTCGGAATCGACCGTTCGCCAAAAAGCAAACACGGCGGTTAACAACGGCATTGTCGTCGTGGCTGCGGCGGGGAATGAGGGTGTATCCGGTACAGCGATTGCCGAACCCGGTAGCGCGGCGATGGTCATCACCGTTGCCGCCGCAAATGACACTAATCAATTGACCGATTACACCAGCCTGGGCTTTTCGAACCCCAGTTCCGTTTCCGGTTCAGAGCAGGATTATAAACCCGACCTCATGGCGCCCGGTGGGTCGGATCGTTACACTTATATATTTTCCACGGATAGTGGCAGCGCCGATACACTTCTTTTCGGCGATCAGCAGGCCAATGACTACACGGGTTACAAGGGCACCTCCATGGCATCGCCTTTTGTGGCGGGCGCGGCCGCTCTGGTCATCAACGCCATGGAGCAAAGCGGCACCACGTGGAGTTTCAATTCCAGTGCGCATGCGCGCTTTGTGAAAAATTTGTTACTGCTGACGGCTTCGGAATCGAACCAGGGTCGGGAAGGGGGCAATTATAATCCGACGTTACAACGAAACACCAGCGGGCCAAACGGCTATCCCGTGGGCAAAGATCCCTACGAAGGTTTCGGCATGATCAACGTGGATGCTGCGGTCCAGGCGGTGCGCTCTACGGCACTCGACCTCTCCGGCTCATTGACAACAAATGTCACACTTGGCACGAGTAATAACCTCGCCAGCGACAGCCGCGTGTGGGCCGTGAAAGTCAATCTTACGGCCGATTTGCCAAAGGCATTTGCGCTGCAAAATCCTAACAATGGTGTGTTTGACCTCTACCTCTACAGCACCAATTCCAGCGCTTATGGCACTCCAATCATCTTAGGTTCGCTGAGGGGAGATAATATCCCTGTCGGCAGTTTTTTGGCCGAGTTCACCTACCGTCCTTCCACTGCCGAAACGGCCATTCTCGTCGTCAAGCGTGTTTCGGGATATGGAACAGCAACAATCTATGTGGGCACCGCAGGAAACGATCATTTTGCCAATGCCAGGACGATCTACAGTTCCACCGGGACAACGAACGGAATCATCGGGGATATTTTCTTTAATTACACCGCGGAGTCCGGCGAGCCGGCTCATCAGGGTTATGCAGCCTCGCAATCGGCCTGGTGGAAATGGACGGCTCCGTCGAACGGCGCGCCTACGTTTACGGCGACGACGTCTACCTTTACTCCCTGCATGGGTGTTTACACCGGCACTTCTGTTTCGAACCTCACCCGGGCCAGCATCATTTCCAGCAATGTCCTCGGCAAAATCGTATTTGTTGCCAGTGCCGGAACGACGTATTTCATCGCGGTTGATACCGCCTCAGGTCCTGCCTACCCCGCCGACTATACATTGACCTGGTCGATGAATGCGGCCCCAACACTCTCCACCATCAACACCTTGTCCGGCGCCA
>CBHTTJ010000307.1:0-3451 GCA_966095605.1 uncultured bacterium
CGTTCGCCCTGGATGATCTTGAAATCGTTTTTCACCGCCAAGCCGATGTATTCAAGCCCCTGGGGTTTCTTCGCAAAATTAACGACGATGTTTTTCCCGGCGGGTGGCTCCTTGGACAACGTGAAGTAAACGACGCCCACGTTTCCTGCAGTCGTCGGTTTTCCTTTTGCTTCCTTGGGAAAGGTTCGTTTTAAAAATCCACCCAGCGGATCGGTGATCGCTTTGTCCCATGCTTTACCCATAGGACCGGAAACATTCTGCGACCACCATGATTCCTGTTTATCCTTAGCGATAATGATTTCTTCAAAGAAGCCATGCTCTGTATTCCATGCTTTGGCTTTATCGATGATCTGCTTCGCATCATCGGCGGAGACACTGGTCAAAGCGACTTCGAGAGAAGAAGGTTGCGACACCAAACGCAGCTCTCCGTCTTGCGAAGTCACTTGAACGGAAGCCGGATCAATCTGTGATACCGGGGCGGCTCCTTTCCTGGCGTGAATCGGAATTTCCACTGGAGCAAGGCCGTTTGTATTTTCCAAAACCCCAGCGAGCACAATCAACAAGCCGCTGCCAACAATCATGGCGATGCGATACGCGGTGCTTCGAATACCATTCCACCAGGTCTGATCATGCTTGTTCAGACTCAGCATGTAGAAACCGTCCGCCGCGATATCGTGTGTGGAGGAACTAAATGCCATCACCCAAAAGATGCCGAGCGACAACGTAAAGAATGCTGCGGTTTGAATTGATGCCCCGACGACGAGCAGCGCAATCGCAATCAACAACTGCATCGAAAGAATCCAGGTCCGCTTCGTCTTAAAAATATCCACGAACGGACTCCACAACGGCTTAATGACCCATGGGAGATACAGGAGACTCGTGTAGAGAGCGACGTCGGTGTTGGAGATGCCGAGTCGCTTGTACATGATCACCGACATCGTCATGACGACGACGTACGGGATGCCTTGCGCAAAGTAGAGGCTTGGGATCCACAGCCAATTGTTTCGTTTTGATTCCGAGGTCGACGAACCGGCTTTGGTGGATTGCGCAGTATCCATGTTTTAAACGAGTTTAAGTTTAGCCTTTAAATTCATGACGCGCTGATAGGATTCATTAATCCGCGCTTCCGAAATTTTTCCAGATTCGACTAGACGAATGATGGTGTTCATCACTTTTTCGCCGATGTTGACGTCGTAAGCCATGTTGTTGCCAAAGCAAAGCATGTCGAGGCCCGCATCAATGCCAAAATGAATCGCATTCTCCAGACCGTAATGCGCGGAAATCGCCTTCATTTCCATATCGTCGCTCACAATCACGCCGCGATAACCCAACTTATCGCGCAACAATCCCTGCAGCACTTTTTTTGATAAGGTTGCGGGACGATCGGTATCAAGATTCGCATTAAAGACATGGGCGGTCATGATCACCTCGGACAACCCCGCGTCGATCAAGCGTTTAAACGGAATCAACTCCCGTTCACTCCACGTGCTCGTCACATTGACATAACCGAGGTGTGTATCTCCCATCGCACTGCCATGTCCGGGAAAATGTTTCGCACAGGTAATGACTCCATGCTTTTGGTGGGCGCGGGCAAATTCGATCGCGTGCGCTGCAACGATTTCCGAATCGGCATGAAAGCTACGACGTTTCCCCTTGATGATTGGATTATTCGGGTTGGCGTCCAAATCAACGACTGGCGCCAGATTTAAATTGATACCCGAGGCGGATAATGTTTTGGCGATCAGCTCGGCGTGTTGAAAGGTGAAGGCGGGATCGTTGCGGGAACCCAGTTCCTCGTGAGAAATTGTTTCAGGAAAACCGTAGGTCGACTTCAAACGATTGACTCGTCCGCCTTCCTGGTCTGTGGAAATGAACAACGGCGTCTTCGCCGCCTTCTGCATCGTTTCGCTCAGTTTCCTGACCTGCTCAGGGGATTGAATATTACGACCTTTGATGTGAGTGTCCGCCATTTCCTGGTCGAAATAAATAATCGAACCAAAATTTCGTTCACGCACGTCCTGTACAACAGGATCGGTAGGTTTAACTTCGTAGCCACGGAACCCAACAAGAATCATCTGCCCGATTTTATCCTGCAAAGTTGGCATCGTCATCGAACCAGCAGTCTAACGGGCTGGAAACTTTCCGCGCAAACAGAAACTCACACGTCGACAGACGCTTAGATTCGGCATCGACTTCAGGAATAGGAAGTTTAAGGTGATCGAGCCGATATGGTTCTCGTTTTATTTTTTTGCTCCGGCGCAACCGCCCTCATTTACGAGGTTATCTGGTCGAAGTTCCTTTCCTTGATGTTCGGCAGCACCGTCCAGGCACAAACGGTCGTTCTTGCCGTCTTCATGGGAGGATTAGCCCTCGGAAATCGATTGATTGGCTCGCGTTCCGATCTCTTGCGTCAACCTCTGGCGGCCTACGGATACATCGAAGCGATCATTGGTTTGTACGCATTCTTCTTCAATTGGATTTACGGCTCGGCTGACAGCTTTTTTGTTAAAACAGGCTCTTCGTTGCTTTCCAATAGTTTTGGATTGTTACTGTTGAAAGGTGGGTTGAGCGTTTCATTACTGCTGCTTCCAACCATCCTGATGGGTGGAACGCTTCCCCTGCTCGCCGCATGGTTGCAAAAAAGTTCGGCCGACGCGGGACGTCGTTCGGCGATTTTTTATTCCATCAATAGTCTCGGCGCTGTTTTCGGCTCATTTCTCGCGGGATTCGTTTTAGTCCAGGCACTGGGCTTGCCCGTGACTTTGCAAATGACAGGCTTCGCCAACGTGACCATCGGAATTATCGCCATCGGGCTAGCGCGGCGTTTGAGGGGAGAAGAAGCGGCGACGGAGCAACCTACGAGCACGTCGGCAACGAATCTGACGACAGATCCGTTACTTCGACGAGCCTGTCTGTTGGTCGCAATGACTGGTGCCGTGTCGATGGGACTGGAGGTTCTTTCCTCTCGTTGTCTCGCCATGGTTTTCGGAGCTTCGCTGGAAGCCTTCGCCATGGTCCTGATTTCGTTCATCCTTGGGATTGGCATCGGGAGCGCGATCATCGGGTCTCGTCGGTTCAATCAATACCTTTCTGAAAAAATGGTGTTTTTCTCGTTGGTGATTGCCGCGAGTTGGATCGGCGTCTTGATCTTTGGCATCGAAGAATTTGTTTACGTCTACCGCCATCTCAAGAGCGGATTGGCAGCAACGAGCATGGGATATCGGCTTAATCAATTTCTCACCATGTCCGTTTCGCTGATCGTTCTCGGTGTGCCCGCAGCGTTGCTCGGCGCTGTTCTTCCAATGTGCATGCGGCTAGTCTCCGCCGGCGCGGAAACGCTGGGGGCGCGAGTTGGACGGTTGCTCACCTGGAATACGCTTGGAGCTGTCGCTGGCGTGATGATCACTGGTTTCATCCTGATGCCCAACGCCGGATTGCGTGGTTCCTTCGG
>CBHTTJ010000308.1:0-3365 GCA_966095605.1 uncultured bacterium
AATAATTCCAAGATCGTAAAGTGTTGCCAGGGCGGCTTCAAAAAGTTCCGGATGCGCCAGCAAACCGACAGCCGTGATAATTTCCTCGGATTCCTGATTTAGGCGCATCTGCTGCACCACCCGGACAACCGCATCGCGACGTCCGTTGTCGGATAGATTCGCAATTGTCTGGAACCACTTTGCAATTCAGGGTTTTCTCGCACGGCTCCAACGACGAGCGCCAACGAATCCATTCCGGAATTAAAATGGAGGGACATAGACCGCTTAATTCTTAGTAGCCGATTCTACTTTAAACTTCACCTTCACAACACCATTTAATCCGGAGATATCGACTGTCCCATGTCCATCGACAGCGAAGGTTTTCTTTTCAACGATGGCCGAAGTGACTTTCCATCCCGCGGGCACGCGGGCGCGAATGAGCGTTCTCTTTGGAGCGAGAATCTTTGGCATCTCTATTTCACACATGACCTCTTCGTGTTTCAGGTTTGAACGAACTTTATAAGAGACATTTCCGAAAGCGGTGGGCGCTTTTTCCACACTAATTGTTTTGCCATCCATCAACCAATCTCGTGGCGTGGCAAAGAGGAGGCGGAGCGTTTCGGGCCTCCCGTCGTCATCGAGGTCCCAGTCCTGCACGAGCAAATTTCGCAACGTCCACAAGTAGAGTGTCGATGCGCTGAGGTTTGGTGGCAGATACATGGGCCGACCAAACGCATCAAGGGCACGGAAGCTCGTTCCCTCCGCGCTGACGAACGTGTCACGGGTAAAACCTTGCGCCAACTTGCCGTAAAACGAGACCAGGGCGCGATCCACTTGATCCAGTTCGAGCAGTTTCGTGGTGTAACGAATTCCATAGAGATCGTCCACGCCCTCGGTGTTGGCGAAAAGACCGGAATGTTGATCGAACCGGATCATGCCCATCGCGAGACCGCCATGTTCGTGCAGGTAATCGATCATCCAACGCTCCCTTTCTGCACGCGGCCCGAACACACCCGAGGAAATCACATAAGGGGCAAGCAGATTATAATAACTTCCGAGCATCGAATCCGTCAGTCGTTCGTAAGGCTTTTCTTCGCCAAACAACATCATGGGAATAAACGGTGGCTGATTTGTCTTAATCTCACTTTGTTCAATGGCTTTTAAAATCGCCGTGCGAAATTCCGCCGCAACGCTGAACAATTCCGTCGCGCGTTGGGTTTCCCCCATGTCGTCCAGTACCGCTGCCAGATCGCGTAATCCACGCCAGCAATTCGCGTTTGGATTCAGCGCGTAGACCGGTTTTTCGATGTCGCCGCAGTAACGTTCCTTCGGAAACAACCCCGAAGCTTTCTCGCGTGAATCAACGATAAGCTTCACTTCCTTTTCCCACTTCGCACGCAGGCTCGTGATCAAATTGGTATCGTGGGTGAGCCAATAGAGATGGGCGAGGGATTGCAGCTTGAAACCTGCGTTGTGGAAGCGAAGCGTGTCCTGATTGTAATCGAGCAAGCGCGCTTCGAGAGGGAATACGTTGTTTACACCAAACATTGCCAGTCCACGCAGGCCGTCTCCGCACTCGGCTTCGTAAAGCCGATCGTACGCATTGAGAGAACTGTAGTTCATCGCATCGCCTCGACGCATCGTTTCACACGCGATCAATGTCGAACGCCACGCGTTGTTCACATAAACTTCCGGCGTTTCGATTTGGGTGCCGCGATCGATGAAGGATTGCCAAAGAGCGAGGCAATCGCTGCGTTGATGTGCAAAGGCGTCGCGGGTCAGCCCGCCGGGGGGAGTTTGTGAAAGCGGCTTCGTCGCGATGGCAAGCGATGCTTTCTGGCCATGAGCAAGGTTGGCCGTCAGAACGCGGTTGGTGCTGTCCCAGCTCCACATTTTGGCATCGAAGAACACGACACAAAGGTGATTGGAATTCAGCAGCACACCTTGGCCTGGTTGAAGAGGTTCTTTCGAATCAATGCGAGCGTTGATTTGTCCGTGTCTTCCCACCTTCAGCGAGAATTGCGCGAACACGACTCCATGCTCTGCGAAAACTCCATTCGCACCACCAAAAACTTCTTCGGTGTACCCGTTCCCGTTGGCTTCGTAATCCAGGTGAACGATGGGAATGTAACCTCGTTCGAACGTGGGTCCGGATAAATGTTTCAAGTCCTGACCAAATGGTTCCTGTTTTTCTCCCGCGAAGAACGAAACCGGGGTCCCCACTTCGTGCCAGGTCCCCAGATTGGCCCGGGCATTGATACCACTGCCGTTGGAGGTCAGACGAGCTTTGCTGTCCGAGCCCGGTGCGGAAAGAATTATGGGATAATGATGAAAAGCCGCGTTAACGTAGCGCAACGGAGGTAGGAGGTTTTTGAAGAAATCATAGGTCGGCCCATTGGTCTGTCGGATCGCCGCGAGGCCCCACACATCTTGCTTCGACTGGAGCGCCTCATCGAGAGTTGGCAGTTTTTCTTCCGCGTCTCCCGGCGTTAGAAATAAGACAAGACTAAGGGCAAGCAACGATCGAACCGTGGCGCCAGTGTTTTGCATGGATGATCGATATTTGCCGGGAAAAAACGTTTTGGCAAACTGAAGCGGGAGTATTTCCCGCGATATCCCGTCCAACCCGTATGAGAAAATATTTACTCCTCGTTTCACTAATCACTGGCCTCGCGTTTACGTCGGCGACCTCTTTGAAAGCGCAGGCCGTCGAACTCCGATTGCCGCGCATCAAGGTAGACACCAATGCGGTCATTCCGGCTCTTTCGGAAAGGGAGATGCAGTTGATGTTTTCCTGCTCAACGTTGCCAGCATTGCAACCGGAAAATGAACGCGCGGTCAATGAAGCAGAGCAGTTGAAGTTCCTGCGGGGAATTCCGGAATACAAGGAATTGAGTCTGGCCATGCATACCAATGAGGTCGAAGCGTTGGTCGCTACGAATTCTCTGTATTCGAAACGCACGGTATCTGGCGGGGACCCGACTTATTGGCTGGTCACTCCCCAGGGGGAAAATATCTTTGTCATGTTTGCCGCGAATGGCGATTGCCGGGGTATCCAACGCATGACCCCTATTCCGGGTGACTCACTGGAGCAATATCTTGGTAAGAAAGAGTATGAACAATGGCAGGCGAAACGGAAACGGCTTCAGGCGAAACGGGATGCCCGGAAGCCGTAATCGGCCATCCGTGCAAAAACTCCAGGAAGGGCGAGCTGTTTGGGTAAAAAAGGCTCCTCAACGTTTTCGATGGAATAGAAAGCCTGGCAGAGCAGGAATTGTGGTTTTATGAAGGTTGGCCCGCGAAAGCGGTATGGGGTGCATATGGTTTTCCAGACGCGGACCCTCTCTCTCCGCCTGTCGTCGTGAAGAGAGGGAGTTCTGCCGCCA
>CBHTTJ010000309.1:0-3342 GCA_966095605.1 uncultured bacterium
AAAGCAAAATTCGTGCGGACAAAGAAACCTACGATCGCCTGACCAGTGCGCTCAAGCCGTCCGATCGTCATGACCCGGCTAAAATGGAAATTCCCCCCTACCATCCGGACACGCCAGAAGTGCGGCACGATCTGGCTCAATATTATGATCTCGTGACCGGCGTGGATTATAAAATGGGTGAAGTATTGGCAACGCTGGATCGTTGGGGAATCGCTTCAAACACCGTGGTCATTGTGACCGGAGACCATGGACGCGGCCTGCCTCGCAGCAAACGTTGGGTTTATGACAGCGGTATCCATGTTCCGTTAATTGTTCGTTGGCCCGGGCACATTAAACCAGGCACCGTCCGCGATGATCTTGTCAGCTTTATTGATTTTGCTCCAACGATGATGAGTCTTGCTGGCGTACCTGAGTCTGCCCAAAAGAAAACCGCGCCTGAGGCGCCCGGAGCGCCGAAGCAAAAAGAAATTTATCCGCCCCTCGACGGCGTTGTTTTCCTTGGCAAGACGACACAAAAGCGAAAGTACGTCTTCGCCGCCCGCGATCGGATGGACGAAGTGTACGACCGCATTCGCGCCGTTCGCGATGATCAGTTTAAATACATTCGTAATTTCGCCCCCGAACTTCCGTATTCCCAACGCATCGTCTACGGTGAAGTTACTCCGACCATGAAAGCGTGGCGTGAAGGGCATCAAAAAAAGACGCTCAACGCCACTCAGGAACTTTTCTTTGCGAAAACCAAACCAAAGGAAGAACTCTACGACTGCAACGCCGATCCGCATGAAGTCCACAATCTTGCCGCCGACCCGAAGTACGCCAAAAAGTTGAAAGAACTCAGCGCCGCCATGGATAAATGGCTGGAGCAAACCCAGGACCTCGGCGCAGTTCCAGAAAAAGAACTGGTGAAACGTGGTCTCGTGGAAGATCGCCTCTCCGAATACGAGACACGCAAGGCGCAGCCAGAGTAATTCGCAGCGCAACGTCCAAGCCTCAACGGACCGCGGCTCTGCGAGCCGCAGCGAGGTCAAAAAGACCGAACGCGTAGAGTTCCACCAAAGCCTGGGGTTAAGCCGAACATTGCTGCGGGTCGCAGACCCGCGGTCCATCCGGAGTCACCAATATTCCTCCATTCCTCACGCTTTACAACGCGCCATCCCAGCGTAATTTACACCCCCAATGTCGGATTCAGGTAAAACACGCGTCGTTGTCGGCATGAGCGGAGGAGTCGATTCCTCGGCCACCGCAGCGCTGTTGATCGAACAAGGTTTTGACGTCGTCGGCGTCACCCTGAAGCTCTGGCCGCAGGATTGCGTCAATCGCGCGGAAGACAAATGCTGTGGCCCGCAAGCCGTCATGGATGCTCGCGCCGTTTGCCACAAACTCGGAGTCCCCTACTATCTCATTGACGAATCCGAAGAATTTCAAAAGCAGGTCATCGCTTATTTCGCCGCCGAATACAAAGCCGGCCGCACGCCGAATCCGTGCGTGATGTGCAATCAGAACCTGAAATTCGGCAACCTCATCACGCGCGCGAAAAAGCTCGGCGCACAAAAAATCGCCACCGGCCATTTCGCTCGTCTGGAAACAACTTCCGAAGGCCGGACGCTGTTGCGTCGTGGACGCGACATGCGCAAGGACCAGAGCTATTTCCTTTTCTCCTTGCGTCAGGACCAACTCGCCTTCGCCATGTTTCCACTCGGCGAAAAAACCAAGAGCGACACCCGCGACGTCGCGCGTCATTGCAATCTCAAGACTGCGGACAAAGAAGAGAGCATGGAAATCTGTTTCGTGCCGGACAATAACTACGGCAACTTCCTGCAGCAGGCGAAGCTCGTGGAAAAACATCGCGGCGAAATCGTCGATGCCCGGGGCCATGTTCTCGGACACCACGACGGCATTGAATTCTATACCATCGGCCAGCGTAAAGGCCTCGGCATCACCACACCCAAACCGGTCTACGTCGTCGAACTCGACGCCGCGAACAACCGCGTCGTCGTCGGCGACGAAACCATGCTCGACCGCGACGAATTCATGGTCGAACGTTGCAATTGGATTCCTTACGACAATCCGCCCGAGAGCATCGAAGTGATGGCGAAGATTCGTTACAACCACACCGGCACCACCGCAACCGTCTTCCCGATGGCGAACGGCCAGGCCAAAGTAAAACTACACACGCCCCAACGCGCGATCACGCCCGGACAAGCGGCTGTGTTTTACCAGGATGATTTGGTCGTGGGCGGCGGTTGGATTACGAGAAACTAATTCGTCTCGCAGAATCTCTCAATTACGGTTTTGATTCCGGAACAGGGACCGTATTCGTTTTCGGGAAGTTCGCAACCCATCCGGCAGCATTCGTCCGCGATTCCCATTGCAGATAGACCATTCTTTCACCGGGAGACGCGGTCAATTCGTTCCGGTATTCTTTCCGTATCTTCCCCGGGCCTTCCCCTCCCCGTTCATTCAATGTCCGAATGACTCTTCTATTCTCGACGTCCGGATCGTTTCTCCTCTGTGGATCTTTATCATCAAAACTGTCGTCGCCTTTACTTTTGTTGAGGGCAAAAATCGCATTCGCGTCATCAAATGGTGCGGTGTAAGAAGCGAACAGGTTGCTGGTCGTGGTGGGCACCAGACAAAACAGATATTTATCTCCTTTGACCGGTTCAATCCGGGTCGGTCCGTCGAACATGGGTTGACTCTGCGAATTCGTCGCGATCGCGAGAAGCGCGACATCGACAATCTCCCCTTGTTTCGCGCCTTTTAAGTTTTCAGTCACCTCCACTTTCACTTTCAGCCACTCGAACAAAACTTTCTGCCATGACGGATAAAACAAAGGAGTTTGGATACCACTGCGGTCGAGCGAAACGATTTTACCTGCAAAAACGTGCGTGCATTCCTTCGCCAGAACCGTGAAACCCGGCATCTCCATCATCCTCGCGAAGGATGTTGTGGCGAATACGAAAAAGAAACCTAACAACAGTTTGGAGCGGGAAAAGTCAGGTAGGTCTGCATTTTTCATGGAGAGATCAATTTTTCGCGAGCGGCAGTGCTTTAAGGATCGCTCAGTTTGACATCGTAACGGGTTACCCTGTTCATCCTGAACGAATTGCTGGTGAAATCCCGAATTTCCAAAGTGGAAATCGTGTTTTCCCACGGGAAATCGGTTTTTCCAGGTTGGAAATTCAGTTTTCCCATGGGAAATCCTTTTTTCCAAAGTGGAAATCTCGTTTTCCCGCGGGAAATCGGTTTTTCCAGGTTGGAAATTTCGTTTTCCCATGGGAAATCCTTTTTTCCAAAGTGGAAATCTCGTTTTCCCGTGGGAAATCGGTTTTTCCAAGTTGG
>CBHTTJ010000310.1:0-3321 GCA_966095605.1 uncultured bacterium
GAAAGGGGTCACCCAATTAGTGCTGGGAGTCAATAGGCAAAACGTTATTTGCCTCAGCTTTTCCAATTGAGTTGCATCGACGGTCAAAGTTTTTCCAAAGCTGCCTTCGATCCTTCATTTCGTTGTTTTGGTTCCGGCTACCTAGCTTAAAGCAATCCGGCCAGTCACCTATCAGGTTCTAGCGCGGCCGATGCTTTTGTTTAAAAGCGGTTTTTGCCGCACCCATCCCGCCGTCGTGGAGGGACCGGAAAACGTTCAGTGCCGTGGCGTGTTCGTTCAGTGTTGATGAAGTGTGGTTTCCTGGTCTCTCAAGACCAGGCCCAGCCTCTTATTGACTCACTCCGCGGTCGAATCGCTTTTAAAATACTTTGTCCGCGTTATTCAATCTGCGGGAACGCAGCTATCCCAACTCCAGAGACTCCCTTCCGTCCGGCAATTAACTTGTCAATGAAGAGGTGATAACTCATTCTCTTCAGGATCTTGTCTCACAACCAAAAACCCCGGACATGAAAGCCATTTCGTTTTTTGGCGCCGTATTCCTTTTCCTTGCAATTTCGTTCCCAACATCTGCGGCGGTCGGCCTTTTGCGTTCTTATCATCTCGGCGATCTGGACACTGAAGCGTCCAACAACGTGATCGCTACGACTTCGCAGGATTATGTCGGGAACACTTTCCTCAGCTTTGCCGGTGGTCCCAAATATTCCAATGACGTGCCGATCGATTATCCATTGGTGAATACTTACTCGATGAATTTTAACGTGGGCAGTTATGGGACAGCGCCTGTCATCTCGAATGTGGTGGACAATTTTGGCCTGTCCGCGTGGGTCAAAGTGAGAAGTATCGGAGGCAATCGTGCCATCGCCTACAATGGCGATAGTGGGAGCTCGGGCTGGGGATTGTATCAGGTCAACAACACGTTCCAGGGATTATTGGGGGGAGTAGCCGTCGTGGGAAGCGCACCGGTCGAAACGAATGTCTGGACACATCTCGCCCTGGTCCGAAATCAGGGCGTGGCTACACTTTACGTCAACGGAGTGGCTTGTGGAACCAAGGTCGAGGCGCCGAATCCGCCGGCTGGTTCGTGGGCCGTAGGATCTGCTCCGCCGTCGTTGAGTGATCAGTTTTTTGATGGGCTGATCGATGAGGTCTTTGTTTTTACCAATCAGCCTGGAGCATTCAGCACGAACGATCTTGCCTGTCGTTCGGCCGACTCGCGCAAATTGTCCGTTGTGTCCGGCACCAATGTGGTGATTTCCTGGCCCGTTGTGCGCTCGGATTTCAACGTGCAGTTCACGACGAATCTCGCATCGGGCATTTGGACTACCCTGTCCCATTCGACCAATGGCAACCTGTTTACGGTAACGAATCCGCCGAGCTCGGTCGGGCGATTTTATCGACTGATAAAGCCTGCGTTTGATCCTGGCACACCCATCGCACCACTGATTCGTTTGAAAACCACTCAGGTTTACAACGGTGCAACCACCGAAGCAAACATTAACCCGGAGGCTTTCATCGAGATGAACAGCGAAGCAAACGTGTATGAAATAAACGCTTCAAACACGCTGAATCCACGCACGGGAACGGCCGAGGGGCTTGGCTTCTATTGGCTAATCGATTATGGCAGTGGGACCGGGTTTTCCGACGCGGGGATAACCGGTTATCGACGTCCGATCCTGAAAATTGCGCAAACGGCGTTGCCCAGCAATACTGATGGGGCCATCGTCACCTTTTACTTGATCCTTACCAATAAAGCCGATCCGGCCACTGAAGTCGTGGTGTTTTTTGAATCCCTGGTGAGCAACACCCTGTTGACATTGACCCTGATAAACGAATGCCAGAGCGGCGGCAACTTCACCGTGTGCCCCACGTGTCCTTGCAAGCTCGCGGTGGAGTTGCCTGCCACGGATCCAAATGATTTACCGTGATCTGGCGGTGTTTTGAATCCCTTACGAACGCATGAGAAACGGGTTTCTCTCCCCTCCGAACGTGTTGCGGTGGCGCTGACGTGAGATGGTTGGGCGACGCGGAGTGAGGAGAAGCTGGGGTCAGACCACGACGCAATTTCTCACTCACGTTTTGCCCATCAAGGCAAGGCCGCAGCAGCGTTTGCTTTGATCTGACTGATGATGGAGGAGGCTTGGGTCATCGTGATCGCATTGGTTTCTTTGATCTTTTCCTGCAATGCGGGGATCGCTGCGAGAGCGTTGGTGCCATATTCCGGCAATTGCTCGATAGCGACCAATTGGATCCTCACATCGGTGTCGTTCATGAAGCGAATCAATTGTTCCACGGCTTCCGGTTTCGGGATCGATGACCGACTCAAGAGACGGAGCGCCATTCTTCGAATTTCCGGGTCGCCGTCCTTCAAACTGGCCCGCGCCACCGTCGCGAGGCCGTCGCGGTCTTCGTAGGAATACGCGTAGGTCACCACGGTTTTCCGGACGACAACGTTTTGATTCGTCAGGGCGTTGGTAAGAACGTTGAAGGAACTCGGACCCAAGAGGGGAAAAATAAATCCGATTTCTTCAGCTGATGCAGGTTGGTTTAACATCGTTCCCAGTTCCACGAGAGCCGGCGAAGCATTGGAGCCGAGCGCCTGGAGGCCCGCGATGGCCGTTCGGTGCACAAACCATGTGTGCTCACGATTTTCAGCAGAGTTGGGAAGAAGATGTTTTTTGATGGATTTAATGATTTCCCGCCATCGCGACCTGGGTTCCTCGTAGCGCAATTGTTCGAGCAAATGGGGAACGGCATTGGTGCCGGCTTCGCGCATGGCGTTTTGAAAATTTGCTTCGAGCTGTGCATCGGGTTTCCAGTAGGAACGCTCTTGCTCCCGGCAGTAGGCATTGAACCAGGTGGTTAGCGGTTTGCCTTTGTAAACGGGCTCGCCCCAATGCCGAACGAAGAAAAGCCCCCGGACCACCACGCAGAAAATTGCGAGAGCGATCCAGATTTTTCGACGGCGCAGCATGGCGGCATTCTCAACGTTTCCAAAGTTGTTTGAAGTTTCTTTTTGTTGAGAAGCGAAGAAAACGTCGAAGACGAAAATTTCAAAATCGAACATCCAGATATCAAAGGAATCAACGGGCGAAAGACAACCGGTTTCACTTCGCAAAAACACCGCTTTGGCATTGAGCAACAGATTGGCGGAGCGCGAAACTTCCCTTTACGCGCAGAGAGCGGTTTCAGGTCCCGCGAAACTCCCCAATATTCTTAAAGTCCAGTTTTCCGGGACAGGAATTTTGGGAATGACGGTAAAGTAGCAATTTCCGGTTCCGGAAAACTCCGTTGTACGCGTACAGACCGATTTCCCGGAACCGG
>CBHTTJ010000311.1:0-3270 GCA_966095605.1 uncultured bacterium
ACTTTGGTGAAAATCCGTTCACGAAAAAGCGTTTGGCGCGTACTTCCCGGAATTTCAGCTCCGTAAAAACCGTTTGGGGGCCACCTGGTGGAATTCCATTTACGAAAACGGCTCCATTTGCGGGGGTGACGGTGATGTCAAAGTGACATCGCCGCGACTTTCGGGCGGGAAGGGTCTGTTTTTCAGTAATTTGCATCGTACGCCGGAAATTCCCGCTAATCATATGGTGATGTTTGATGCTTCCCTGGGAAATCCATGCATTGCGATGTTGGCAATAGTGTGCGGTCGAAGTTCCATTGCGTTATCTCAGCAAACCGCTATGGTCTCCTCATGAAGACGGCAGCTCTTCGCGTGGGTAATTCGGTGGAAATTTTCTTCCTGACTTCGTTGATCGTCCTGACAACTTTTGCGTTCGCCCACGCCGATCAGGTGGACATGAAAAATGGTGATCATTATTCCGGGAAAGTCACCGCGCTGGATGAGAAGACGGTGGTTTTGGAGAGCGATATCCTCGGCACTCTTCGACTGGGTCGTGAAAAAGTAGCTGCAATATCATTTGGCACAGAACAACCAACTACGGCGGCAACCCCACCTCGCTTGCCGCAAGGACCGCCCGTGAAACGCCTCACGGCACCCGTGGCTGGTGCACCCAATCCAAATATCCAATTTAATTCCTCTTTGCGCCAGGATTTGGCCGCGAATTCCAATCTGGTCGCGAAGGTGCAAAGCGAAGTCCTTGCGGGAGCAGGACCAAAAGCTCTGAAAAAATTTGATGACCTGATTGGCGGGCTCTCCACCGGGGACCTGAATATAGTCGACCTTCGCCACGAGGCGGAGTCGGTTGCGGATCAGTTACGGCAACTTCGAAGCAGCGGAGACGATGAATCGGGCGGAATCTTTGATGAGTACCTTGCCGTGCTCGATAGTTTCCTGCAGCAGACGAAACCTGCGGTTCCCGCAAAGACTCCTGTTGCAAAGCGACCCATTGTCACAGCCAAGCCGAAACCCGCCACGGCGATCCCAACGACCCTTCCGATTTCCGCACCAAAGGACGACGAGGAATAGAGCCAAGCGTTGCGCTTATCGCGTCGTCGCTTCTTTCAAAGGGGGTCCCGCGAGACGCTGATCTGTCTCCGGCCGGAGATACATAGTGTGATTCGGAAAATCAAACGTCACCTCGTGCCGCGATAAAAACCGAAGCCCGAGCCAGTTCTGCTGCGGCCATTTCTGACCGGCGCCACCAACAAACACAATATCGCGGTATGGTTGACCGGCGAACAACGCCGTCGAAAAAATGGCTGCCTCCGCTGTCTTGCCCGCATGCAAAAGAGCCTTTTGTTTACTGATCAGATTCGTCACGGTTTGGCCGTCGTACGATAGAGTTGACTTGAACAAAGACTTATCAGCGTTTTCATCCGCCGGGATGGCGTTCTGCCGTTGCAACCCGCGTTTGAATGTTCGTTCCGTCAAAACCATATCGACGACCCCAAGCAACCCGGTGTCGGTCCGAAGTGCCACGTTCTTCATCCCCATTATGTCAACACGGGCGAATACTACCTGACCAGAACCGGTCAGAGGGAAAGGTTTTCCGAGAACAGATCGATCCAACTCCCTGCTGTTGAGAAAACGCATTTTGTGCGCCGCGAAATCAAATTGCACACAGTAATGTTGCAGGCAATCCATGCCCAGAACACCTTTAACCGGTATGCCGAAATATCGCTGCACATCGTCGGCAGGGATTTTTTCAGGCAAAAGCAGACGCGTCTTACCGAGGTAAAGTTCGGGCGTTCGATAAAGGTTCACCTTCGTTCTTCCATAGAAAGCCCAGTTGGATCGCTTCGATCCAACGGGCTTGCCAAGTTTGTCCATGACGGAGAGATCGAAGGATGACGTTGTGCAACCTGTATCCACCACAAAGGGCAATGGTTCCCCGTCTTCAGTGTTTAAGGTGATGATAATCGCTTCACCTGGATTGGATCGCTGTTTAAAGGTGACCTCTGGCGGAAGGCCCGGAGGCACGCGAGGAGTGGCGCAGGAACAGAGGAATAAGAGGCAAATGCCCATTACGCTCGGTCGTAAAAGGCAAGTCCACGTCAGCCTTGTCATCATTCGTTGGTGGACCTTAGCAACGGTTGATCGCGGCGGAAATACGAAAACGCCAGCACAGCCTGAACCCCTTGTATACACGCAATTTCCGGCCAGTTATCCCCAGCAAAAGGCTTGCGAGTTTCCGGGTTCGGAGCTACAACCATACCGGTTAGGGCTACCGGTATTATGATCTCCATTACGGTTCAGTGTACGTGCGGACAGGCGTTTGTTTTTGACGTAGAGCCGCTCAACGGTCAGATGCCATGCACAGTGGCGTGCCCCACCTGTGGTCAGGACGCGACGCATGCTGCGAATGAGCAACTTCAGGCACAACTCGGCACGCCCGCGCCAGCTCCGGCTCCCCGGAAGGAAAATACTAAATGGTTGGTGGCAGGCTTGTGTGTCGCTGTGACGGTATTATTGGGGCTTATTGCTGTCGTTTATTTTTGGGCGTACAAAAGCCCGGAGGGCGCGCCAAGACCCGAAGTCGCTGCCAACCCAGCTGTCGAGACGGTAAAAGAACCCGCAGGAGCCACTACCAATCCGACCGTCTCCTCCCCGGCTTCGTCTCCGGTCGTATCGACTCCGACGGTTGTACCCGCTCCTCCTTCAACGCCTGCAACATCACCGAAACCATCAACGACCACCCGAGACCCGAGTTATGTGGCCGTTGGGGCGTTGTTCGATCGTAATTTGAAAAACGGCAAAGTGGAAATCACCCGTGTGATCGCCAATTCTCCTGCCAAAAAAGCAAAAATTGTGGCCGGCGACATTCTTATTAAGGTCGACGGCGCGCCGATTCAGGAGATGAAACTAAAGGATATTGCGGACCTTTTTTACGGTCCGGTCGGTTCCACCATCTCGCTGGACTTCGCCAGCGCCAAAAACGGCAAACCCAAGCACGTCGAGATCGTCCGGCAAAAGTATACCCGGTAAGCGCCCGGCATCGGCGAAAAAGCCGGGAGAAGCAGAGAAAAATGGAAGCCAGCCCTTGACGAACTGGTTTTTGAGGGCATTTTACCGCGCAATTTTCTGGAAAAGGGTTGTTGACATCAACCAGACGGTTTGGTTTCATCGCCGTCCATTTTTAGCTGAATTTATGTACGCAGTCCTGGAAACCGGCAGCAAACAATATCGTGTCACCGCCGGAGACACTTTGGAAATTGAACGTTTGCCCGTTGA
>CBHTTJ010000312.1:0-3265 GCA_966095605.1 uncultured bacterium
TGGGCCTCTTGACTTTGACCGGCGCTTTGTCGAGAGTTTCACGCAATTCCGTAAATTAAAAAATATGAATGTACGCCTTTCTTTGAGTTTAATCGCCGCCGCCGCGTTGGTGGGATGCAGCGAATCTTCGGCTCCGTCTTCCGACGCTTCCAAGAACACGAACGCCAGCGCATCCGCGTCCGCCCCTGCCGCGGGAACCGCAAAAGCAGGTGAATGGACGACAACCGCGAGTGGGTTGAAATACCAGGTGCTGACCAAAGGTTCCGGCACCGCTTCTCCGAAAGCGACCGACACCGTCAAAGTCCACTACCATGGCACGTTGTTAAACGGCACCGTTTTTGACAGCTCGGTTCAACGTGGCGAACCTATTAGTTTTCCATTGAACAGAGTCATCGCCGGGTGGACCGAAGGTCTGCAACTCATGAAGGTGGGTGACAAATTCAAGTTCGAGATTCCGCCGAATCTTGCCTATGGCGATCAAAGCCCAAGCCCCGTCATTCCGGCCAACAGCACGTTGGTTTTTGAAGTGGAGTTGCTCGGAATCGAATAAGAAGTCGCAAGCTTTAACCACACCCCGGCCGCACATGGATGTCGCCGGGGTTTTCTCTTGCCCAGCCGAAAAAAGGATTTTCCGATTGTCTTTCGGCGAGAACATTTACTACAGTGTCGGATCAATCCCGACAGCACATGCGGCAACCAAACACACTTCTTGGGGCGATCTTGTTGATCGCACTTTTTTCCTCCGGCGGACAGGCAGAACCCGGTAAAGACAAGGCATCCAAATTTTATTTTCCTCCTTCGTTCGCCCATCGAAGCGAAGCCACGGTCGAATATACCGCCGGCGAAACCAGCACGCTGAATGATGACGGACTTCTTTTAAGCTTTTATTTGCCCGCCGATTGGAAGGCCCCTGAATCCGGCGACGTCACGTTAACGATTCACTTTCATAATCCTGAATCGTTTGCGGTCACGGAACATGCACGGCGTGGTCTGAAAGGCCCCTTGCTGATCGGTCATATTGGTTCAACAACCCCCGCTTACCAAAACGCTTTCAAAGACAAAGAACGATTTGGCCGCTGGATAAAGCTGGTGGAAGGGCATTTGAAAGAAAAAGGTGCTCCGTCGAAAACGCACATTTCTACGGTGGATATTTCCAGCTATGGCGCTGGTTACGGCGCGGTTCGCGAGATTTTGGAGTTGCCGGAAAACGTCAAACTGATCCGTCGACTCGTGCTCTGTGATTCCATGTATGCGAGCTATGCCAAAAACGAAAGTGGCACCAGCACCGGTGTTCCCATTCGCGGACACATCGATCCATGGGTGAACTTCGCCAAAGCCGCGGCGAAAGGGGAGAAGACTTTCGTTCTCACGTATTCGCAAATTCTACCGACCGGTTACGCCAGCACGGCAGAATGTGCTTCGATTATTATGTCAGAAGTCGGCGGTTCCATTCGCAACGTCGAGTTGGATTCCTGTGCCGCGGCGAACGATTTAACCTGCGCCTTGCTGGCGCGCGGGGACGTTGGAAATTTTCACACCTGGGGATATGCCGGTAATGATGTTGGTTCTCGCATGATGCACCCGTGGCATCTGGGCGATATCTGGAGACTCCTCGACGGGGCAGGCGAACCATAAGCATCCATTCCCCAACTTAAAAACCTACGCAGTATGATTTCTATCAGCCGTTCGATTAAAACCAACCTCCGCCGTGCGTGGAAAAAGGCCGTTCTCCTCAGCGGGGTCGGTCTGTTGGCGCTAACGTTTCCTTCCTCCGCAAAAGTGATGGATAACGGAGTGGATCCCGAAAACCTCGGTACCGGGGATTGGATTTACTTTTTGAGTGAAGCCACCAATCGCCTCGGGGGCAATGTGGAAAGTGTCACTGACTTGCCTTCTCTCATGACATTTTACAAAAGCATGCGCCTGGACTTTATCGCGGTGAAGGCAGGCACCGGAGCCGGGGATTTTCCATCCGCGGAATCGCCCCAGTTTACGAAAGAGGTAGTTGATGCAGCGCACGCGGTGGGCATCAAAATTTTCGGCTACACCCGTTCCAATGGAAAAGATGTGCCGGGGGAAATTCGTCTGGCCTCAAAAGTTTACGATATGGGTGCGGATGGATTCATTATCGATGCCGAGGCGGAATGGGAACCCGCGAGCCTGGGACGCGATGGTGGGCCGCTGGCGATTGAATTATGCACGGGAATTAAAAAGGCCTATCCCAATAAATTCCTCGCGCACGCGCCCATGCCGGTCATTAGTTTTCACAAAGAGTTTCCGTATAAAGAATTTGGTCTCTACTGCGACGCGGTGATGCCGCAGGATTACTGGAAGAGCCTGAAAGCCACGCCTACGCAAATGGTGGAGCGCATGGATAGAGAATGGCATGAGTGGCAAAATTCCCTGACTGGGTCCGATACCAACGCCATCAAACCGATCGCCCCCATTGGTCATGGGTGGAATCTTTCCAGTGGCAAACCGGTTACTGCCGAAGAAATTCTCGAATTCGTTTCCGCGCTGAACGAGGACAAAAATCCGCTCACACCCAGTGGCTACAAAGGGGTCAGCTATTGGCGCACCGATTTGCACACGCCCGAAATGTGGCGGGGAATTCAGGCTGCCCGGATTGGCCAATCCACCGGCAAGCCATTCAATCCAGAAACTGCGGCGGCTGCCGCTACACCGGTTGCTGAAGAAAGCAAAACGGAAACGACCAAAGAAGATCCAAACGAAATTATACTCGAAGACAACAGCCCGAACGTTGCCTTCGACGGGGATTGGTTTTCTGGTCGCCGACCAGAGGGTCACCATGGAGAAACTTATAAGTGCGTAAACGCCTCCGGCGAGGAAAGCACCGCTACGGCCACATATCGTCCGAAAGTTTCGAAGGAAGGGCTGTACGATATTTTTGTCTGGTACAGTCCGGCCCCCAACCGGTCCACCAACTCGCTTTGGATTATTTCCGGAGCCGATAACAAGACGATTTCTAAACACGTCGACCAAACGGTCGGTGCCGGAAATTGGTACCTCGTGGCTTCGGATGTCCCTTTCTCTCCGACGGCCAAAGGTTCTGTGACAGTTTCCAACGGAACCGGCGAAGACCTGACGCGAGTCGTTGTCGCGGACGCCGTTCGTTTCGTCCTCAAAGAAAAGAAAGATTAGAACCGACGGATTGTCCGTTGTACTCCCATTTCCAGGTCATACAAAAACGAGTACAACGCTTCGTGCTCCTTTTCGAGGATCTTGGAACGGAAGTACAACGGTT
>CBHTTJ010000313.1:0-3237 GCA_966095605.1 uncultured bacterium
GGGACGAGAATGGAAGGAACCCGCAACGCCGCGATCTCCGCCAGCGACGAGGCGCCAGAGCGACTTACCGCCACGGTTGCCGCCGCCAGGGCCAATTCCATCTCAGTGAAGAAGGGCTGAACGACCGCGCGACATTTTTGGGTCGAATAAGCGTGTTGCACATTCTCGAAATCATGATGACCGGTGAAGTGCAGGAACTGCAAATCCGGAAACGCTTCCAACAGAATCGGCAACGCTTCGGTCACCAACTTGTTCACGCCGCTCGCACCCTGGCTTCCACCCATCACCAAAAGCACCGGACTCTTTGGATTCAAACCGAGGGACATGCGCGCCGAGATCGCGTCCATCGATTCAAGAAAGGCCGGACGCACAGGCATTCCGGTCACTTCGTGTCGTTTCAGACGCATCCGCTTATGCGCTTCAGGAAAATAAATAAATCCGGCATCGACGAAACGCGACAACCAGCGATTTGCGCGACCCGGGATGGAATTCGATTCGTGGAGAAATGTTTTGGCCCCGAGTTTTCGTCCGGCCAAAATGGGAGGAGCACTGGTGAATCCGCCCATCGCTAAAACAATTTGCGGGGTGCGTTTCTCAAAAAGTTTTTTCGCCGTCTTATAGGAATTCCAAAACCCACGCGCGAAACCAAAAACATTTTTTCCGGTCAACCCCACCGCCGGCAACGTTTCGATCTGCATGCCACGCACGTTTTTCACCGCTTGTTGATCCACCTCTTTTGGAGAGATCAGCAACATCACGTCGCAGTCCTGGCGGATCAGTTCTTCTGCCACGGCCAACCCCGGGAACAAGTGTCCCCCTGTGCCACCGCACGCAATGGCAACAAATGGATTGTTGGTTTTAGATGACATTAGATTTCTTGCGGAACAGGCGTTTTGGCAAATGGATTGGTGCGGCGCACCGTTTCGCGTTCGGGTTCCACGGCATAACGCGCGACACTCAACAAAAGTCCAACACTCAGCAACATGATCAGGAGGTTCGATCCTCCGTAGCTGATAAATGGCAATGGCATTCCTTTATTCGGCAACGCACTGGTGACGACACCAATATTAATAAAGGCCTGGATGCCGATCATGAAAGTGACACCAGAAGCCAGCAGGGTTCCGAAGGTGTCACACGCTCGACTCGCAATATGCATCCCGCAAAGAACAATTGAGACGAAGCCGAGCAGAACGCTGATCGTGCCGATGAATCCAAGTTCTTCGCCAATAATAGAAAAAATAAAATCGGTGTGATGTTCCGGAACAAAACCAGCCTTCTGACGACCGTTACCGAGCCCCAGTCCCGTCCATCCGCCAGAACCGAGCGCCAGTTGCGCCTGATAGGCCTGATGTCCGGTGCTCAATTTTGTTTCTTCCAGGTGCATCCACGAATAAATGCGCTTGGAACGCATCTGATCGTGCGCGAGGAAAAATCCGAGGCCGAGGAGACAGACAATCAGTGGCGGAAGAAAATAGCGCCAGCGAAGACCGGCAATCAGCAACAGGATCGCGCTCACGAGGGCGCAGAGCAGCGTGGTTCCTACATCCGGCTCCACCACCATCAATCCAAGAATCAAACCGAGGATCCCAATGGGAATCGCGACGCCGCGTTTGAAGGTCGACATTTGACGGTGATAAAACTCACCGTAATACGAGAGGAAAATGATCAGGGCGATCTTGGCAAGTTCGGAAGGTTGCAAACGAAAACTGCCGAAACCAAGCCATCGCCGCGCGCCGTTCACCTTGATGCCCACATGCGGAATCAGGACAATTAACAAAAGGAAAGTGGAGACACCGAGGAGCGGCAGCGCAATTTTTTTAAGTTCCCGATAATCGAACGAAGTTGCAATCACACAAGCCACCAGACCCAACGCACACCAGATCGATTGCATGATCAGGTAATGCGCGCCCACTTGCATCATGCTCGAGCTATAGAGCATGACCATTCCGAGCGATAAGAGCGCCCCAACGCAGAAGATCAGAATGGTAGTGGCAAGTTTCATGGAAAAAGGCACCGGGTTGAGGCAACCCGGTGCCTTCAAAAGAAGAAGTTATTGCTTCGACGAAGCAACCGTCGTGGACGGCGTCAACGGCGTCGGAGTCAAAACAGATTCCGCCACCGGAGCGGAAACTTCAGTCGCAGCCGTTTTCGCCACTGGCAACTTCAATTTCTGACCAACTTTCAGACGATCCGTCTTCAAGTTGTTGGCGGTCTTGATCGCTTTCACACTGGTGCCATGAGTCTTGGCGATGCGTTCGAGCATGTCGCCAGGTTTCACGACGTAAACATTTTCATCCTTCGCAGGAGCTTCCGCGGCAGCACCGTCGGTTTTCACCGAAGCGGTTGCGCTGGCAGCAGGAATCTGGATCTTCTGATTGATCTGCAGGCGAGTCGGATTGATGTTCGGATTTGCTTCGAGCAACGTCTTCAAGCTGATGTGATTTTCTTTGGCAATTTTGCCAAGCGTATCGCCGGAAGCGATCGTGTATTCTTTCGTTCCACCAACTGGAGCTTCAGGAGTAATCGCAGTCGGCGTGATCGGAGCAATCGGAGTCGCAACGGTCGCGGACGTGGTAACGGCTGGAGTCGTTGGAGTCGGAACGACCGCAGTGGTCGTCGTCGGCGTGGTGATCGCCGGAGTCGTGGTCGGCATCGAGCTGCCAGTCGACAAATTGCTATTGTCCATCGGCGGCGGGGCGAACGCAGCGGTGTCATTGGTGGCGGCAACAGTCGCTGGATCTTCAATCACGGCGACCTTGGGTTTTTCTTTGCAACCCAGCATCAACAAACCGCCGAGAAAAACGGCGTGAACGGCGAGAATCGCCAGGAAGGCGATCTTAACATTGGATTTTCCCTTGGACTGCTGAAGCGAGCCCTCAGGCACTAACGGATTCGGCGTGCTCATATATGTATCTTTTTATTGAGGTTTAGTTTTGTTGTTCGCTCCGGGTTTTCCCTCAAAAAACCCGGAGCGAAATTCGCACTGCTGCCAATTGTGGTGTCTTTCGTCACACCACAACATTTTGCGGTCACTTGGCCGCGTGTCCTTCCAAGCAGCAAAACACCCCGGTATTTACTGCGTTTTGGAAAATTCCAAACGGAAATGAACCGGGTGAATTAAATTCTGCGTTTTTGAAGCGAAAACGAGCTTCGCTTCGACTATGGCTTCTAACAATCGAGACGCAAGATTGCAAGCTGGAAAACGTGTTTTGGACCTAGGGAAAAGCTGATCTTTGA
>CBHTTJ010000314.1:0-3208 GCA_966095605.1 uncultured bacterium
TCAATCCCGACAGCTGGCTCCACTCTCCTTGATTCATAGCCAAACTCCCGACCAGGTTTTTTGACAGCGCCGGTCGAACTCAACTGCGGTGAATGTAAGTAATGAATGTCCGATCGTTCTGCTCTTCTGTTCGCGCGAGAAAACCTTTGTTGTCGAAGTGGGCGTAGAGTCGAATCGGACGAAAATCCGTCCGCGCCTTGAGCTCGGCATCGCAGGGCAAATGGTCCAATGCCTGCAGAATTCGGACAAACGGCGCTTCACCCCGCAATCCACGAACGTCCAAATCGATCACACGGCGCCCGTCGCAATCGCAGGCACAGCGTTCTTCACCCGCATCGTGTTTACGGGTCGTTGTTTTTGTTCCGCGGCTCGCATTGGTAAAGGATACATCCGGCGTAAACATCACTTCCCAACAACCATCGGCCGTTCTTGTTTCCTGGTGTGCAAAGCCCTTCTCCGTCATCACCGCAAACAACGGAAATGGTTTGAACGGCGATATCAGCAGCAAACGCCCTTTCGTTCCGAGGTGGGACACCGCTTCCATGATCTTCCCGAATGGTTCCTGTCCTTGTCGAATGTCATCTCGAATATCGACTGTCAATGTTTTGGCTCGCATAGGTCATTTCACGTTGATCGAAAAGTCTCGAAGTGGCTTTTCCAATTTTGCCGGGGACTTGCCGGGATTTGGCGCCAGGGAATGGAACGGGCGCGATAAGGTTAAGAGCATGGAAAACCGTTGCGTTGCCTTGACGGCGTGCACGGTGCAGGGCGGAATGTGCAGGAAATCGCCGGCCTTCAAGGAATGCACGTTCCCGTTCACGGTAAAATCACACTCCCCGGAGAGAATCTGGATCAAAATATCGCTGTTCGAGGTGTGTTCAGTCAGCTCCTGCCCCGCCGCAAATCCAAACAGGACGACGCCTGTCCCCGGTTTACTGAAAACGATCCGGCTGACGATTCCACGTGGTGAGTAATGAGTCTCTTCGGTCAGGGACAGAAGATGATCTTTGGCGAGTTCAATTAAGGTTTGGCCACTCATAGTGTTATTTTGACTTGTTGCGATCAATCCCGCGTTGACGCCGATCAAAAAACGACCGACCCAACGTTCCCGCTCTGCGCTGTTTCCAAAAACAAAACTGCCAGGTCCCCTCCCCTAATGACGCGCGCTCTTCTTCAACACTTGCGAAAGTTTCACCGGCGACAGGACGGTGATCCGCTTTCCGTTCACATGAACCAAATGTTGATCCCGAAATTTCCCGAGGGTCCGCGAGAGAGTTTCGCTCACCGTCCCCAGTTCGGCTGCGAGCACGCGCTTGGTCATCCGTAACTCAATGGTAAAAGCTTTGTCCGTTTCCGCGTCTGGACACCGGCGTAACAGCCAGTTCGCCAACCGCGTCTCGACGTCTTTCAACGTCATGTCCTCGAGCTGGCGCATCAGCATGTGCACGTGCAACGCCATCCCGCCTAAGATCCTTAATCCCAGTTCCGGCTGCTGCTTGAGGAGATCAAGAAAGCCTTCCTTCTGGATCAATAACACCTGCGACGGCTCAATCGCTCGCGCGTCGGCCGGATAACCGGCATCCGTCGCGAGGGTTCCTTCGGCCAGTGTTTCGCCTCCACCGAAAATATGGATGATCTGCTCCTTCCCCACGGAACTCACGCGATGCAGATTGATGTTCCCGGTTTGGACCAGATAAAAACCGTAGGAAAGTTCTCCTTCGCGAAACAGGTATTCGTCTTTCTCCAGCGACTTTACCGATGCAATCTCCGCGATGCGTTCCAAGTCATTCATCGGCAAGCCGGCAAAAACCCGGCAACCACGCAACGAACTGGTCAGTCCAATTCGTTTCAATTCTGAAAACGTCTTCGTCATTTTCAGAAGAGCATGCGCGTCTCTCCCAAACCTGGCTCATCGTAGCTTGCCCTTGATAAAACATTTTTTGACCGTGCTGACAGATCAAAGAAAGCCCGTTAAAAAGCAAAAAGCCGGGAAGCAATCGCCTCCCGGCTTTTCTCTTTTAAATGTTAGAACGAATTAGAGATTCACCACGAACGTTCCCGTCACCGGGCCATTGCCAGCCGTGCCGGAAATGTTGAAGGAGAACGAACCACTGGCGACTTTCTTGGCAGAGTTCAAAGTGACAGTGAGCGTGCCGCTGGAAGAGTTCGAGGTGCCATTCGCGCCAATACCAAAGACAGAATAGCTCGCGACCGTGCTGCCACCGAAGCTATGCACCGTTGTTCCCTCGGCCATCGATCCCACCTGGACGGTAAACATCTTACCACCGGTTGTCCCAATTTTCGCCGACGTGATCGTGAGAATATGCGTCGAACTGTTGTAATCCGCCATCACACCCGTTGGATGACCAGGCCCGAGAAGACCTCTCACAGCGTAAGCAACGCCATTGATCTTGGCCGTGATGGAATTCGGTCCAGGCAACACCGCTTCAGCGCGGGTCACGAGGGTTGTGGAGGATTTCAACTTCGCACCCGCCTGGCTGATGAGCTTGATCGCGGTGCGGAGGTCGTTCGTGCTCGCCTTTTGCAGCGTAGCCAACAAGGACGCCAAACTTTTGTCCGCCGCCGTGTGCACCGCCGAAGGCAACGCATTCGACAACCGGTTCGTCAACGTGGCATAGGAATCGGCAATGAGATTGAAATAGTTTTCCGCCGCCGTATCGATCAAAGGGAGGAACGTATTGGACAACGAAGAGCGGCCAACGCCGTTCATCAGGATGTTCAACGTTGCCAAATCAATCGTCAGGTTCGTCGTCGTCACGCGATCGATCGACTTCAACCCAGCCTTGAGAACAGCAACCTTCTTCAGGTCAACCGGCGGGTTGTTGCTGACGACCGTCAGCTGATTGGTAATCTCTGTCCGGATAGGACCGAGATAAGGGTAGAGGGTGGTGGCTTTGGCTGTAGGCAACACTGCTAACAGACCGAATAGGGCCAAAATCTTAGTGAAGCGTAGGATTTTCATGTAATCAGTCGTTTTAATGTTCTTCAAAAGAAAATCCAGAAAATTTTGAAGATTTCTGATTCTAATCCCAAAAGCGGGCGGACCTGATTCACAGAAGCCATCGGCCAGGTGAGAAATTTGCCCCTCATTTTAGACCGATCCGCCATTCCATCGCCCGAATTTTGGTCGCCAAATCACGAATCCGTGACCCGCCCGGATTAAGTGATGCCCGAAGTTAACGAGCAG
>CBHTTJ010000315.1:0-3190 GCA_966095605.1 uncultured bacterium
AATATTTCGATCGAAGAATTCCTTGGCCGCCCGCGCCAATTGGAACCATTCCTTCGCGAAATCGGCGTGGATGTGCCGACCAAGAAATAAACCGGATCTAGGCCGAAACGATGCAGAAGAGCAGACACGAATCAGCACGAATTTTTCGGAAGAAGAAGAAGGTCGTTTCAGCGATTGTCAGGGTCAAGAAGCTACGAAAGCCGGTTTTGAATTCGTGAAAATTCGTGTAATTCGTGTCTCTGCTAAACGCTATTCCATTTCCCGCACCTGCGCGCCTTTGCGCATGCGACATTCTTCGACACTATGCCGAAGTTGCTCGCGTATTTCTTTGGCGTGTTTGACGCCGCGCAGCTCCAGTTGCGGATTGCTCGCATCGTTGGTGGTCACAAAAATATTCGCGGCGGAGAAAAGTCTGTAGATGAACGGCTCAATCAACGCCGTATCCTTCACGCGATATAATTCCAATTCATCCGTTCGACGCGTAAGCAGTCCGCGCGTTACGCGAATGCGTTCTGAGGTGATTTCGTAAAGGAGCAGTCTGAGCTGAATGAATTTGGAAATAAGAATCACCACCGGAATCAAGAGCAGTCCCAGCATTGCGTAACGAATATTTCCGGGTGGCAATGAATTCCAAAAAAGCGCCAGGCCAACACCGAGCGCGACCAACACAACAATGTTGATAAACAACGTGCCGAAAACCGTCACTGCGGACGGATGACCTTTAAAGACGATTTGTTCCTCCGCCATATAAATAAAGTCGTCGCGGGTTGCCGTGATGCAATGGGGACTTTTCCCGGGGCATGATTACGGCGGAACCATAATTTTTCTTCACCACGCTCCTTTGTTGCCTCAAACTGGCTGTTCTCAATACCTCATATGAATTTGTTTGATTTGAAGAATGAAGTGGCGGTCGTGATTGGTGCAACGGGTGTCCTCGGTGGAAAGATTGCCGAAGGTTTGGCCCAGGCGGGCGCAAAAGTGGCTGTCCTCGGACGCAATGCCGAACGTGGCGAAGCCCGGGTTTGTGAAATCAAGAAGCTCGGCGGCACCGCGATGTTTTTCTCCGCGGACGCCATGTCTCGAGACAACATCAAAGCTGCGCACGCTGAAATTGAAAAAGCGTTGGGAGCGCCAACGATTCTCGTCAATGCCGCAGGCGGTAACGACCCGAAAACGACCGTCGCCGGCGACATGAAGTTCGAAGACATCCCGCTCGACGCATGGCGCGGCAACTTCGATTTAAATCTGGTGGGTGGCGTTTTGTTGCCGTGCCAGGAATTTGGCCCGGCCATGTTGAAGAGAGGGAAGGGGAGTATTATCAATATTGCCAGTATCTCCGCCCATATTCCGCTGTCGCGCGTCGTCGCTTATTCCGCCTCGAAAGCCGCAGTGCTCAGCCTCACCCAATTTCTCGCCCGCGAGTGGGCGTTAAAAGGGGTTCGCGTCAATTCCATTACCCCCGGCTTTTTCCCGGCGGAACAAAATCGACGATTGCTCTACAATGAAGACGGCTCACCCACGGCACGGGCGCAATCCATTCTCGGGCACACTCCGATGAACCGGTTCGGCAGCGCCGAAGAGTTGATTGGCGCGGCGGTTTTCCTTGCCAGTGCGAAGGCCAGTGGCTTTGTCACCGGAACCGACATTCGTGTCGACGGTGGATTTTTGTCGCAAACGATTTAAAATACTTTCTTTCGTCCCATGAACGTTGTCTCTCCGCAAAAGGTTTCTGAAATTGTAGCGTCGGCTTGTCCGGCCAAGGACTACCTCGACAAAAAAGTTCTCTGCATCATCCCCGACGGCACTCGCACTGCGCCGATTGGTTTAATGTTCAAAACTCTCTTCGCGCAAATCGGCGAGGTGACAAAGAACATCGATGTCCTCATTGCTTTGGGCACTCACCAGGCTATGAGCGAAGCGGCCATTTGCGAACGGTTGGAAATGTCGGAAACGGAACGTCGCGACCAATACAAGAAGGTCCGTTTCTTTAATCATGCGTGGGACAACCCGGAAGCATTGCGCAACATCGGCACCATCACTGCCGACGAGATCAGCAAACTGTCTGGTGGCTTGTTCGCCATGGATGTCCCGGTGGAGATCAATAAACTGGTCTACGATTACGATCAATTGATCATCATTGGCCCGGTGTTTCCGCACGAGGTCGTTGGCTTTTCGGGTGGCAACAAATATCTGTTCCCCGGAATCAGCGGTCCCGAAATCTTGAACTTCTTCCATTGGCTCGGGGCTGTCGTGACCAATCCCATGATCATCGGCAACAAATGGACGCCCGTTCGCGCGGTGGTCGATAAGGCCGGCTCAATGGTTAAAATTCCAAAGCTTTGTTTCGCCCTCGTGGTCGATGGGAAGGAACTCGCAGGATTGTTTGCCGGGACTCCTGAATCCGCCTGGGATCAGGCGAGCGAAGTCTCCCGCCAGCGCCACATCGTCTACAAAGATAAGCCGTTTCATACCATCCTTTCCTGTGCGCCGAAGATGTATGACGAAATTTGGACTGCCGGGAAATGCATGTATAAACTGGAGCCGGTTCTTGCCGATGGTGGCGAACTGATCATTTACGCGCCGCACGTTTCCGAAATTTGCGTCACGCATCACAAAACGATTTCCGAGATCGGCTATCACTGTCGCGATTACTTCCTGAAGCAATGGGATAAATTCAAAGATTATCCGTGGGGCGTTATCGCTCATTCCACTCATGTTCGCGGGATTGGAACCTTTGAAAACGGTGTGGAAAAGTGCCGGGCCAAAGTAACGCTCGCCACCCAAATTCCCGAAGAGGTCTGTAAAAAGATCAACATGGGTTATCGCGATCCGAACAGTATTCGCATCGAAGACTACGCGAATCGCGAAGACGAAGGCGTCTTGCTGGTCCCGAAAGCGGGTGAGATGCTTTACCATCTGCGGCAACAGCCGAAGTGGGCGGGAGGAAAGTAAATTTCCATCGAAAAGGTTATCGCGAGGTTGCTTCAATCTTCGTCTGGAAGGGGCGGCGGAAGCTCGATGGCCAGCCGCCGTAACGCCGACTGGGATTCGGCTGTATCGCGAGTTGGCAACTCGCTGGCGGTCGTCTTCGGAAGGGGCGTTTATAGTTTCTTCGGGTGCGGTCTGGCTTAATCACCCCACGCCGGTTAACAACCGGCGATACAGCCGACTAACAGTCGGCGCTACGGTT
>CBHTTJ010000316.1:0-3188 GCA_966095605.1 uncultured bacterium
TACGCGCTCATCCAGGATATTCGCGAGCTTTCGGGTGACGAACTTCAATGGACCGACGGCATGCTGTATCCCGTCCTGCATCGCATGGAGGAAAATGGTTTAATCCAGTCGCGCTGGGGGGAGAGCGAGAACGGTCGCAAACGGAAATACTACTCGATTCGGAACGACGGCAAAAAAACGTTGGAACAACAACGTGTCCAGTGGCTGAAAGTGCATTCGGTCTTCAACAAGCTTTGGAAGGAAAAATATGTTTAATCTCGAGCGCTCAATCAACGCATGGCGGCAGCAACTATTCTCCGAAGGGATCAGCGAAGTGGAATTGTTGGACGAATTGGAAAATCACTTGCGCGACCAGATCGCGGCCTCCACGGCAAAGGGACTTTCCGATGCCGAAGCTTTTTCCACCGCCGTCAAACAGTTCGGCTCGACGGAAAGTATTTGCTCTGAGTTCAACAAGGTGGAAAAAACCGCGCGCTGGCCGTTGGTTGTCGGAATCGGCTTTTGGCTGGCCACCGTGGTGACACCACTCCTTTTCGTTCTGGGAAATGCCCGGATCAGCCGTCTCGGTCCCATTCATGGGATGCATATGTTCACTTTGTGCGCCGGTTATTTCGCGACGTTCTTTGCGGGTGCCTTTGGCATGATCCATGTCGGGACTCGATGGTTCGCCGCGCTCACTCCGGCGCGCCAAAGGATTTTGCAACGCTGCATGGTTGTTTTCAGCGGTCTGGCGGCGGCGTTGGTGGCAATAAGCGTCGTTACCGGGTTCATCTGGGTGCAGACGACCTCAAAATTTTCTGAGCAGATGGTCATTCGCGCCGGAGCCTCCATGGTTGCCGCGATCTGGCTTGTGACGGTTTCGCTGTTCCTGTGGCGCAAGCGAATCAGCAGCCGTGCGACTGTCGATCTGGTTTTGATCGGTAATATCGTGGTCAGTTGCGTGTGGTTTGGTTTGGAACTCGTGATGAACTACCCCTATAACGGCCACTTTGGAACTGGTTTCTTTTTACGACTTCCACTGCTTGTCGCCTTCCACCTGGTCTTCCTCGGAATGAACCATCTCGAACGTGGTCGAAAAGCGGCCGCGTGATTTTCAGACTGTCCGGCGAAAGACGTTTCGGTCGCACGAGTGAGTGTTCCATTAAAAGAAAAGTCCAAGAACACGGGTTTGCCGTCTCTTTCCGAACAATTAATCCCCTTCCGGCAAGGTTCCACCCCTCCGAAAACAGCCCAAATCGACGGCAGAAATCGTAACTCGTTGGTTTCGTGCGGTTAATTGCGGAAAAAAAGGGTTTGGACGGACGACTTTCCCGGAAAGTCGCAGAAAAAAAGCCTTTTGAGATGCATCTTTCTGCGAAAGTCGCTCCTCAAAAGGCTTTTGAACTTCAACTTTCGCAGAAAGTTGCCTTTTAAAAGCCTCTGGAACCTCGACTTTCCAGAAAAACGGGGTCAAAACGCGTCCGAAAGTGCAACTTTCCCGGAAAGTCGAAGGTAAAAAGCCTTTTGAAGAGCAACTTTCCGCGAAAGTCGTCCTTCAAAACCCTTTTTGACCTCAACTTTCGCAGAAAGATGACTTTTAAAACCCTTTTGAAACGCATCTTTCCGGGAAAGTTGAAGTTCAAAAGGCTTTTGAGGAGCGACTTTCCGGGAAACCGAAGGTCCGGATTCTTCCTTAAAAAGTGTTTTCCGGACAACGGACGGAGAAACCCTTCGTCAAGCTCCGCGGCATGGCCAGGACTTGTCTGATACCCCCTACGGACCCGTCATTCAGTGTAATCGGAAAAAAACGGCGCCCCGGAACTGACCGGACGGATTTATGTGCCGGCCGTCGACATTGAGTTGCTGATTTAAATCCGTAACTTGGACTGATCCTTCCTTCCGGCGGCGTAAGCTTCAAACACCCTCTTGATCTCATCGCGGACCTGCCGAAACACGGCCAGGATTTCCTGCTCGCTTCCTTGAGCGTGCGCGGGGTCGAGGAACGCCCAGTGATGCCGATTCACCTGGCCAGGAAAAACAGGACACGCTTGATCCGCATTTCCACAGACGGTGATGACGGTTTCCACGTTTTGATTCAGAAACTCACTCAGGTGCTTCGAGTGATGGCTGGAAATATCAATGCCAATTTCCTGCATCACCTGGATTGCTTTTGGATGAACGTAACCAGCTGGCTTCGAACCGGCGCTCTGCACATTCAGGATGTCGCCCGCGGCACGACGAAGAAGGCCTTCCGCCAGGTGGCTCCGACACGAATTTCCGGTGCAAAGAATCAGCACCGTCGGTTTTGATAGATCTGTCTTCATCGTGCTTAGCAACATTTCGAAGTCTTCAAACTCGCCAGCGGCTTGAACAGGATGTTCGCGGTCGCTGGAGCTGACGTCTTTTTTGGAGTGGAAGTACCGCACGCATCACTCGCCAGGCAAGCCGTATGTTTGATTCCAAGGTGAATGAGCAACGTTGATCCATCCGATTCCACGTGGGAAATCGGAAACTGTGAAATAAACGGCGCTTCGTATTCGATTTCGACATCGAGCCCATCGGATTCAAGAAACGAGGCGGCCTTGTCGAGGATCTTCAATAAAGTCCGGGCTTTAATGCGATGATCGGTGTCATCGGCAAACCACGTTTGCAACCGGCAGGACGTCTCCGTTCGAAACGTTCCCCCACAGTCGATAAATTTTTTGTCGATTCGCGCGACATCCGTGACATGGGCGTGGGCGGGAACTTTAGTTCCGGTCGGCAACAGGAATTGGACATTGTTTTCCGGAAATTCGGCCAGGTGTCGCTTCAGTTCAGAAAGTTGCATAAATCAGTAACGCGTTCATATGCGGCAACGCGTATGTAATCTGTGGCTTGTATTCGTATATGTCAATGCGTATATGTAAAACATGCGTGACCTCGTGACGTTGTTCGCCGCGCTCGCGGATGAGAATCGCCTGCGTTTGCTTCATTTGATGAAGAATGGAGAGATTTGCGTTTGTTTCCTGCAAGGGGTTCTGCGCACCAATCAGCCAAAGATTTCGCGCCATCTCGCTTACTTGAAGAGAGCCGGTTTGGTCGAAGCTCGTCGCGACGGAAAGTGGATGCATTACCGATTGAGCAGACTGGACGCGTCTTCGAAAAGAATTTTAGATGACGTCATGGCCCGCCTCGCGAAAGATCCGCAAATTGGAAAAGACAACGAACGT
>CBHTTJ010000317.1:0-3152 GCA_966095605.1 uncultured bacterium
AGGTATCCGTGATGCGCACATTACCCGAGGTTCCCGACAGAAAATTATAGCGGCCAAGCAAAACCCAATTGCCACCACCGGTGATCTGATTGAGATACACTGTTGCGGTTCCACCATTATAATTAATCAGGTAGCGCGCCGTGGTGTTGCGATTGCTCCCTTGCGAATACCAGGCGTACACATCGTAGGTTCCTGCGGCCGCCAAATTCGGAGTGTATTGCATGTAGCTGGTTCCGCTCGGCGAACCGGAACGATACCGATAATCCGCTCCGTACCGATCCGTTCCACTGCTGCTGGTCGACCAACTGCTTCCCACCGTCGTAGCCGAGGCATTATCCATCACGTATTCCGGCTGGCCCGTGGGCAGAAGCGCAAAGTTGGTATTAAGGGTGAACCCCGCATTCAGATTGGACGCACTATAAATGGCATAGGTATCCATCCCGGGAACCGGCTGAAAATGCATGGTGGTGTTGGAACCCGCCCGGTTAAACGTGGTGATCGACAGGGATGAATCAGCGCTGGCGTCTGTTGGCAGCCCCATCCATCCCACAAAAGCCAGGAGAAAAGAAAAAAGAATCTTCATCGGCAGATTTGTTCAACGGGAACTTTTTAGACGATTGTTATTAAATCGGATTCTCCGTATTAAAGCAATAGGTCTCACACCGTTTCAAGCAGACCGCATACCAACCCTCGATGGGCGAATTCGGAGGCGGAAGGAGCAGCTTTTCGAAAGATTTCCTGACGGGATAAAGGCCTAAACCGCTCAAAAGACGTTCCGAAGAAACTCGGCTTTTTTAACGCCTCAAAACCATGCAACACGCACAAACCCCCTGTAAACATTGATCCCTGCAGCTTTGGAAAAAGGAATCTTTACGTCCCGACGCCCTTCGTCACTTTGACGGAGCTCGTCGTAGCGTTCCGGACGCCTTCGTTACTTTGGAAATGCCGATCCGGACGTTCCGACGTGTCGATGTTACTTTGGAAATCCCGATCTGAGCCTCCGGACGGCTCTGTTACTTTGGAAATCGACGTCGGGACGTGCCGGCCGCCTTTTTCACTTCGGAAAAGCTGTCCGGAGCGTTCCGACGTCCTATGTCACTTTGACGGAGGTCGTCGTAGCGTCCAGACGCCGTCCGTTACTTTGACGGGACCCGTCCGGATGTCCCGGAGGACAGATGTTACTTTGGAAATCCGGATCCGGACGCCCCGACGTCCTCTTGCAGCTTTGGAAAATGCGTCCCGATTTCGCCCTGGATTTCGCAATTTTGGACCAACTCGTCGGAGTTTGCGGCAGTACTTTTCCAGAATGAAAACTCGAGGTAGATGTCGAAACCCGGCAATTTGCCGTGCTTGCGATGTCCGTTCGATTCATCTACGGTTGCCTCATGAGACGTTGGCTGATGGCAATTCTCGGTCTGTTTCAACTTCTCGGCCTCACGAACCACATTTCGGCCGCCGATTCCAGGAACGTTTACGTCCTCCCTATTCGCGACGATATCATGCCGCCACTGGTTTATATCGTGCGCCGTGGAGTCAAAGAAGCCATGGACGCAAAAGCGGACGTGCTTGTCATCGATATGGACACCAACGGCGGCCGCGTCGATTCAACCGAAGACATCATCGACATTTTGAATCAATTCAAAGGCCAGACGGTCACCTACGTCAATCGAAAGGCGTTTTCTGCCGGGGCTTTTATTTCTTTTGCGACGCAGAAGATTTATATGGCGCCGCAAAGTGTCATCGGAGCCGCCGCCCCCATTGTCCTCTCTCCGGGTGGCGACGGAGTGCAGAAGCTTCCTGAAACCTACGAAGCCAAAATGACCTCCGCCGTCAGCGCGCTGGTCCGCACCGCTGCGCAAAAGAATGGCCACAACGTTGAAGTCGCGGAAGCGATGGTGAAACGCGACAAGGAATTGAAGATCGGCGACAAAGTGCTCAACGAGAAAGGCCAAATCCTTACACTCACCGATACCGAAGCCGCGGAGAAATATGGCAGTCCTCCGAAACCTTTGCTCTCAGCAGGAACCGTCGAGTCTTTGGACGCTTTATTAAAACAACTCGGTTCAAGTGAAGCCGCTGCCACCCGAATTAAACCCACCGGCGCAGAACAGGTCGCAACCTGGATCAACGCCATTGCTCCCCTGCTCCTCATCATTGGTGCCATCGGCGGTTATCTCGAATTCAAGACGCCGGGTTTCGGCGTTCCAGGAATCATCTCCATCGTCGCATTCAGTCTCTACTTCTTTGGCGGCTATATTGCGGGCCTTTCCGGCGGTCTTTGGATTCTTGTTTTCGCCGTGGGGATCGTGCTCGTCATTTCGGAATTCTTTGTTCACCCGGGAACCATTGCTCCCGGACTAATCGGCGCTGCCTTGATGTTTGCTGCCGTCATCATGGCCATGGTCGACACTTATCCCGGAGGCCCCACGCTTCCGACGACCCCGATCGCCTGGAACTCACTGCAACAATCTTTCAAAAATATCGTTATCGCCGCGCTCGGGACCGTGACCCTCGTGGTCATCCTTGCGCGTTTCCTGCCGCAGACAACCGTTTACAGCCGAATCGTTTCCCAAAGCGCGAGCGGAGTTAAAACAGAAAAGGTCGAAGCGCAAAAACGCATGCTACGTGAAGGCCAGATCGGCGTGGCCGTTTCGGCATTACGCCCCGGCGGCAAAGCCCAATTCGGCAACGAAATCCTCGACGTCATTTCCCAAGGCGACCTCCTCCCCAAGGGCCAAAAAGTAAAAATCATCGGCCACAGCGGAACCGAGGCGATTGTGGAAGCGGTGTGAGTTACTACCTTTTAGGCGAAACCAGGCACGAAGTCTGGTAACAAGAGATACGGACGGTCGAATTTATTCTTTGATTTTTATAACTCACGTCAACGGCGGTGCGATGCGTTACCCTTCCATGACCTCTTCCAAATCTTCACTCATCGAAAACAGATCCCGCCCCATTCTCAGAAAACCCGTGGCGCCGACTTCTAATTTGGCACACGAGCCGCTAACCCTTTTCGTCCCATCTTCGACTTGATCTCAACCGCTTTTAAAGGTCGTTCGGCGTTTTCCACTCAAAATCAACACCTTAGAATCACCTTTCCCGAAAAATCGATCGCAATCGAACTCTCAAAAACGGTTGGTTTTAAACATCCG
>CBHTTJ010000318.1:0-3125 GCA_966095605.1 uncultured bacterium
AATCTGATGCGAAAAATTGGGGTTCGTTCACAAACCGAACTGGTTCGTTTTGCCATCCGGAAGAAAATTATTTTGCCGTAAACGTCCTCATCACCATTTTTGCGCCGGCAGTGTACCTTCGTGCGTAGAATGAGGGTTTCCAGAGATCAACAGCTGGACAAGCTCATGGAATTCGGTCGGTTTCTGGAAACAGTAAATTGTGCCCAAAGAGTAAGCGGAATTGATTTTCCGAGGATCACAAGTCGAACTCAGCATAATGACCGGAAGCGTCATCAACTCGTCTTTGCTGCGGATCCATTGCAGCAGTTCCAAACCGCTGCATCGAGGCATCTCCAGGTCTGTAATGAGCAGATCGGGAAGTCCGGCCCTATTGAGTCCATTCATAACCTGGCTCAGGTATTCAATTGCCTGCTCGCCATCTTCCATGTGATCGAGCTTAAAAGGGAGTGACGAGGTTCGCAGTGCGCGTTTGATTAACAAGGAATCGTCAGGATCATCCTCCACCAGAAGAATATTCAATGGTTTCATAACCCGAGTGATGCCGGAGACTTTGGGCTGTTTCCCACGATTCGACTATTCGTACACTTACCGAATTTCGGGAAAACCTCTTTTTAAGAACCGTCGAGTTGGACTAGGGTTTTTCTGTAGCAATCCTACCGGCGATCCTCGATTGCTTTTGGATTCTTTTTCTCCTGTAGTCAACGTGTTCCCAAGAAAACCTTTTGTCTCACTACTTCTATGAAGATATTTCTGCGTACTTCTTTTCTTCGCACCATTGCTTTGGCTGCCCTCGTATTCACAGTGG
Organism: uncultured bacterium; assembly: GCA_966095605.1. Lineage (GTDB taxonomy): Bacteria > Verrucomicrobiota > Verrucomicrobiia > Limisphaerales > JACDHS01 > CBHWET01. The sequence continues at coordinate 806 of CBHTTJ010000318.1, forward strand.
GCACTGGTCAAGCCCTCGCGCAACGCGCTCTCGGCATTGATGTGTCCCGTTTCCAAAACACGATCAATTGGACCAGCGTCAAAAATGCCGGCATTTCCTTCGCCTGGTCTCAAGCCACCCGGGGCGCTTATCTTCAAAACGCGAATTTCACCGCCAACATGGTCAACGGCAAGGCGGCTGGAGTTCTCATGGGACCGTATCACTACGCGTTCCCGGCTACGAATAGCGCCAGTACCGAAGCGAACTATTTCTGGAACCTCGCGGGCCCTTACATCAAGGCCGATGGCAAAACGCTCGCGATCATGTTGGACATTGAACATTTCGACGGGCATGTCGGCGCCAGCAGCTACTCCGATTGGGCGAATCAATGGGTAACGAACGTCAAAGGTAAAGCCGCCGCCAAAGGAGTGGACATTCAAATTGTGCTCTACTGCAGTGCCAGCGCGATGTGCAACTTCAACAGCAGCTTGGCTCCGGTTCTTGGCAGCGATGTTGCCAATTGGAACGGTCAAAGCCCGCAAACCGGAACTCCCTGGAGTTGCTGTTCCAGCTGCAATTTGTGGGGCGGAACGACCTGGAACTTTTGGCAATACACCGACAGCGGATCGGTTTCGGGAATCTCTGGAGCGGTTGATCGCGATGTTTTCAACGGCACAGTGAGCCAGCTCGCATCCTGGGTTGCGACGGCAGCGGGTGGTTCTTCGACCGATATCATCATCGACAATAGCGGCGCGACGGTCGCCGGCACATGGTCCACCGGAACCAGCGCAACCGACAAATATGGCGCGGATTATCGTTATAAGAATCAGGGAACCGGTTCTTCTTATTTAAAGTACACGCCAAATATTACAACTCCCGGGGATTACAATGTGTATTGCTGGTATCCTGAGGGTAGTAACCGCGGGACCGATACCCCGTATGTGGTGACATATAATGGCGGAACCGCGGCTATCCCCATCAACCAACAAGCCCGGGGCGGTGCGTGGAATCTGCTCGGCACATTTAATTTTGCGCTCGGCACAGCCGGTAGTGTGAAAATCACGGACGGAATTGGAAGTTCTTCGTTAGTCGCCGTCGCCGATGCCATGCGGTTTACGCTCACCCAATCCGTCTCCGACATCATTATTGATAACACGGGCGCAAGTTTCGTCGGCACATGGTCCACCGGCACTGCTTCTACCGATAAGTTCGGCAGCGACTATCGTTATCATACGGCAGGAACGGGTTCGAGCACGGCGACCTATACGCCAAATATTCCCACCACGGGCAGCTATCGGGTTTATGCCTGGTATCCAGCGGGAAGCAATCGTCCGACAGATGCGCCGTATGTGATTCGTCACTCTGGTGTTTCAACTTCCGTTACGTTGAATCAGCAGATCAATGGCGGTACGTGGAACTTATTGGGCACGTATACCTTCTCAGCGGGAACGGGCGGTTATGCACGGGTGACCGATAACTTCAGTGGCACCTCCGTCGTAATGGCCGACGCATTTAAGTTTGTATACGTCCCTTAATAAGCAGCGCGAGCGGGGTCCAGGGATAAGCAAGGCGAGCGGATTATGAAATGATCGCGTTGTTTTAACAAATATTGCCGCGGGTCGTCAGGCCCGCGGCCTTTTTGTCTCAAGCTTTGCTGGAGGTCGCTAGTGCTCCGCTGAATCGCAAACGATTATGTTTGGTCTTTTCAAAAAGAAAGAGTCCGGTCCGTTTATGGAACATCCCACGGGGAAGTTCGACACTGCCCTCGAGGCAATGGCGGATGCGGTCGCCCGTTTGCGTAAGCTAAGAAATTGGGAAAAGTGGATTTGCTTTAGCGCCCAGGGGGAAGGGGATAGCCCGGATAGCCAAGCCTTTGTAGAAGTTCGGATGCTGGGCAACAACCTCGATGTCGGTGACAAACCGCTCGATGTTACTCGAATCATTCACAAGGCCCGCACAAGTCCATCTTCGCTGGTTGCCGACGGCTCAAACTACTCCGTAGCTGGAGCCACACCACGTGAGGTCGCGCAAATTTTCGACGCCATTTTTCGTCATCATCTTGGCTTGCGGCCGTTTGGGGACGAAGAGGACGATTATGCAGTAGGGGCAGAATGGAAGAATTAAAAACGCGTGAGTCCTCACTGTTTGCGTGCTCCAGCGAGCTGTAAGCTTAGGCACTTCAAGGCTTCTGCGCCAATTTCCACCCGGATTCCTGGAGTTGGCTCAAAACAATTTCAAAGAAAAGGCCGTCCGCGATTTCTCACGGACGGCTTGGTTATTTCCGGTAAGGATGCCGTCTCCCGTGTCTCATTTCCCGCCTATGCGTTCGAGCTATCTCGAC
>CBHTTJ010000319.1:0-3083 GCA_966095605.1 uncultured bacterium
TTTAAAGTATTCGTTTACAAGTACTTGCTCCCGTCGGGAGCGCTCCCGAAAGTGAAATTGACATTCAAAATGGCGTCGGGAGCGCTCCCGAGGGTCGAAAGTACTCTCAAAATCGCGTCGGGAGAGCTCCCGAGAGTAAAATGAGAGTCAGATTGGTTCCGGGAGAGCTCCCGACGGTCGCTGTACTTTCAGATTGGCGTTGGGAGCGCTCCCGACGCCAATCTGAGAGTCAGAATACTTTTGGGAGCGTTCCCGAAAGTTGCTGTACTTTAAAATTTACGCCGGGAGAGATTCCGAGGATCGAATTGGCTTTCAATTCGGGTTTCGGGAGCGCTCCCGAAGATCAAATTGGTTTCAAATTTCAGAGCAGGTGGCGCCGACTGCCAGTCGGCGTTACGAAGCGACCGTTCTCCATCCTTTATCTGCGCGTTCCACTAACTGGAATGTGTATTCTTCAGCAAGGTTCAGGCGGGTTTCGCCCTGATTGTTGCCGCGCCCCGAGTTTCTACAATCCCAGTATAACAAAGCAGGGGAGGCGCTGATGTGGCGCAGCCTGACTGCAATGGAGGAAACTATGTTAACATTACTCAAACTGGCAGTCGCTGGTGTGATTGGTCTCGGCATGTTGCATCCGTTCAGCGCGGACACATGCGAATGCAAAGCCAAAGCGAACGCTGCGCAAATGTTGCCGTCCGCGGACAGCTGCACTTGCAAAGCCAGCGCGAACGCAAACTGATTCGCTCCGCCAGGCGACCGCGACGTTGTGTCATTCATCACGACGGCGCGGCGCTTTTTCTTTTCCTGCGCTATGTACCGCGAACTCCTGATGTATCCGCCGATCAGCTCGTATCGATTTTTTCTTCTCCTCGCCTTTGTCGGCGGCTATTTCCTGGCGCGACGGAGCGCGAGGCAATGTGGGATCGAACGACGTCACATCGATAATATCCTGTTGATGCTGCCGCTCGTGGGCCTCGCCGGTGGACGTTTTTTCAGTCGTTACTTTTATTATCCGGTGCCGCTGACGTTTTGGGAGGCGTTGAAAGTCTGGAAGGATGGAGGGCTCGTTTTCTACGGCGGCATGATTTTTGGAATTATAGCGGTTTTGATTTACGCGGCGGTTCGTCGTATTCCGGTCTTCAAGTTGATGGATGCCCTTGCGCCGTCTTTGGCTTTGGGATTGGCGTTGGGTCGAGTCGGATGTTTTATGGCCGGTTGTTGTTGGGGCGATATTTGTGCTAATCCTCATCAACTCGAAAAAATTCCGGACGCCATGACGCGTTCCCAGGTGCAAACGGCGCCTTTCCTTTCGCAGGCGGGATTTATTTTCGCCGTGCAGTTTCCTCCGGACGCAGGAGCACTGGAACAACATCAGGAGCTTGGTTTATTGCCAAAGACGGCCACTCGCTCATTGCCGGTCCATCCGGTGCAACTCTATGAGGCCCTTGCCGTGGCGATCTTAAGTATCCTGCTTTATTGCGGTTTGTTCAAAGAGCGATTGGACGGCGATGTCTTCTGGAACCTGGGCATGAGCTATGCGGTGATTCGATTTACGTTGGAATTTCTGCGGGCGGACAGTCGTCCTATCTATTTCGGCGGTACAACCATTTCACAAACGATCAGCCTTATCCTCGGATTGATCTGTCTATTGGCATTCCTCTTACGCCGCGAATGGGTGAACAGGCCGGGAAAACTCCTCGCTCGCCCGCTTCGTGCGGGCTGATGGAGACGACCAAACTTTTGGGCTTTCAAGCGGTTTCCGGTGCCGGACAACCTATCCCGGATGTTGACTACGTTCGATAAAAGTAGCATTTCTTATGGCCTTCAACCTTGGGTTGACCACGAAAAGAACAAATCGAAAACATGAACTTGAAAACCTACGTTTATAGCCTGGTTACTGGACTATTACTCTGGACTGCGGCAACAGTTTCAGCTTTTCCGCTCTACCTGACCTCTGCCAATGGAACGATTACGACGACACCTCATTACGGACATGACGCAGCGTCAACAACCAATCACGCCAAGGTGGTTGCGGTAAATTTGAAGCAGGTCTTGAACGTGATCTCCAACGAAATTTATCTTCAGACCAGTGGCACCAACGCGCCTCCTGCCAACTCGCGTATCGCTTTCGATCCTTACGTCCTTAGTCCCAATAGTCACCGGCTGTATGTCACGAATCAAAACGGTTATTATTATAACCTCTATGGCATTGCGCAGGTGAATATCGAGCACATTGCAACCAATTTCCGCCAATTGAGCGGCAGTGGGATTTCTGAAAGTGATGCTCTCGTCATTGAGTTTCAGGTATACGCCCGCACTCCAGATGGGCTCGGCTTTTTCTTCGGCACCTTCGGCAAAGGAAAATTGTCCTACAACCGGAGCTCAACGACGGGACAGGGCAAAATGACGGTTACAGCGAGCGGCACCACCTATGGCGAATATCAGAGCAGCGACCGCGGAGTCTCCACCGGCACTGTGATCTTTAGTGGATCGGGAACTCCAGAGTGGAATGGGCCTTACTCCGTGTTTTGGTGGAACGACTGATGTCTTAAGAAGTGGCGGGAAAGGACAGTTTAGTTCGCGCCTGCGCATTCCGATTAACCGTGGAAAAACTCGGCGGTGGCCAATCTCTACTGCTGTCGCGTACGATAGAAACGCCAGGAGTTCGTCGTCGCGTTCACGTTGATAAACTGCCACGGGGAGTTGGTAGTGAAATTCGTAAACAGCGGCTGCCAGTTGATCAGATTCGTCGATCCGTCCACGACGTAGGTATTTCCCGCGATTCCATAAAACGACATCTTGAATTGTCCGTTGGTGAGTCGCTGAGGCGCCGCCAAAATAATCGGGAGGGTAATGGTAACGGGCGCGGAGGTGGCGCGACTTCCTAGATTATCTGACGCCACGGCCGTCAACGCAAACGATCCTGCCGGAACGTTGGTCCACGGAGTGGAGTAGGGTGATCCGGTGGCGTTGCCAAGGCGATTCGTCCCCGCAAAGAAATCCACATTGGTAATAGAGCCGTCGGGATCGGACGCACTCGCGAGCAATGTCAGGTTCGTTCCCGGCAGAAATGTTGAACCATTCGT
>CBHTTJ010000320.1:0-3051 GCA_966095605.1 uncultured bacterium
ACTTGCTGGTTTTTATCTCGATGACCCTAAGGCTGAAATGCCCAATATCCGAGCGTTGGCCGCGGACGGCGCGCGAGCAAAGTGGATGAAGGCCGTAGCTCCGTCGGTGACCTGGCCGAATCACACCACTCTGGTGACGGGTACGACACCGGCAAAACATGGTGTTGTGGGAAATAATTATTTTGATCGCGAAAAGAAAGAGCAGGTCACACTGATTCAGGATCCGGTGTTCGACAAAGATGAAATTGTCAAAGTCCCGACGATCTACGATGCGGCGAAGGCCAAAGGAATGAAAACCGCGGCGATCATCTGGCCCGCCTCCCGTAATGCCAAAACGTTGGATTGGACCATTCCCGAAGTTCGGACCTCCGATCTTTTAAAAAAATACAGCACCCCCGGTTTCATTGAAGAATGCGAAAAGAATGGAATTACGTTGACGGAGGAAAGTTATAAAAAAGATCCTAAACGCCGTGAAGACGAAGACGGGGACGATGAATACACCAAAGCTTTCATTTATATTCTGAAGAAACACCGCCCCAATCTAGCGCTTTTGCATTTGCCCAACGTCGACCATACGGAACATGAGAAAGGTCCGCGTTCCAAGCAGGCTTACGCTGCGATCAAACGCGCTGATGCCCAGATTGGCGAGATTTGGAAACATTTGCAGAAGGATTTTCCCGGCAAAGCCACTTTGTTTGTGGTTTCCGATCACGGATTTTCTTTCAATAAAAAGATTCTCATGCCGAACGTGATCTTGCGCCAGGCGGGTTTGGTAACCGTGGATGGGAAGAAGGTGACAAGCGGTTCCGTGCGTCTGGTAATACAAGGCGGCGCCGCGATGGTTTATGTATTGGACGAACCTAATCGCGAAACCGTCATGGCCAAAGTGAAAAAGGCTTTTGGAAGAGTAAAAGGAGTCGCAAAAGTTGTCGAGACCGGCGAACTACATGACTACGGTGTCGCAACTCCGAAAGAAGATCCACACGCGCCTGACATGATTCTCTTCGCGAATGACGGTTGTACGTTTGGTGACACCGCTGCCGGCGATTTACCATTCAACGAAAAGCCAGAACGACTTGGCAGTCATGGACACGACCAAAATCTTCCCAATCTGCATGCGACCTTCGTGGTGTGGGGAGCCGGTATTAAAAATGGCGTTAAGATTGGCGAAGTGCCCAACGTGGATGTGGCTCCGACCATCGCGAAATTGCTGGAGCTCTCTTTGCCATCCGCGGAAGGAAAACCTCTGACTGACGTTCTGGCGGAATAAAGCGAGCGACTATTTCAGGGCGCGCAGGATTTTTTTATGTGCGCTTGTGAAAGCGAGCTTTTCAAGTTCCGGAAGGGTGCGCCAGGAACCAAGATTTCGGTCCGTCATTTTCTCTTCAGCAAGATTTGCCGGAAACGCCTCCAAAAGAATGCGGTATCGTGTGATCGAATGCTTTATTCGACAGAGCGGCTTTGCTGTTTCATCAATGCGAAATGGAGTGACATCTTTTGTTCCTTGTAGGACTTCGATGTTGGGGAATTCCCATAAATGGGCGTTCACTACGCCAGGGGGGCGTTGCCGAACCAGGAATTGTCGATTGTACCCAACGATGAAAGCGACGAAATGTCGTTCCGTGACGACAGTTCTTCTTCCCAGGTTGGGCAGCTCTTCGGTGCGGTTTTCTTTATAAGCGCCGCAGTTTTTTCGGATCGGGCAGAGCAGGCATTTCGGCTGGCGCGGGCTGCAAATCAAAGCGCCAAGTTCCATCAAGGCCTGGTTTAAATGAGAGCACGAGCACGTGGATTTATTGACGGAATGTTCGACGAGAGAACGAGCCAATTCCCAAAGTTTTACATTGGTCGTTTTCTCTTTTGGATCTTCAGTGATCAGGAAAACTCTTGTTAAAACCCGAATCACATTGCCATCGAGAATTGGTGTGGGTTGATTAAAAGCGATGCTGCAAATCGCGCCGGCGGTGTATCGTCCGATCCCCGGGAGAGCCAATACTTCTTCGTGGTTCGTTGGAAATTTCCATTGATGCATCTCTCCGATAACTTTCGCGGCTTTGTGCATGTTGCGAACGCGCGTGTAATATCCAAGCCCTTCCCAAAGTTTGTGAATCTGTTCTGAATGCGCTTCCGCGAGAGATTGAATGGATGGGAGTTCGCGCATCCAACGTTCCCAGTAAGGAATCACCGTCTTCACTTGCGTCTGCTGCAGCATTATCTCCGACACCCAGATGCCGTAGGGATTCGTGGTTCGGCGCCACGGCAAATCCCGGGCTGTCTCCCCAAACCAGCGCAATAGGATCTCCACGAGAGCAGAAAGCTTTGGGACATCGGAACCTTTAACTCTTTTTTTGCGCTGCACGGTTGCGAAGAATACGACAAATGCCTAGTGTGACACAATCTTGTGAAGCCGCTGACTTCATACACCGTAAAGCTCAATGAGGCGCAGGCGACGGCCTTGGAAGAATACCTCCGCGCGAATGATTATGTTTTTCGCGAGGTCCCGTATGCGCGTTTTGCTTGTGAAAAAAGTAAAACCAACATCGTGTTTTACCAAAGCGGAAAGCTGGTGGTGCAGGGGAAGGGTACACAGGAATTCGTCGAATTTGTTCTTGAGCCACAAATCCTTGGGGAAGCCAAGTTGGGCTATGAAACTGTTCTGAACCCCGAACTTTTATCGCCTCGCCTCGGCGTTGACGAAAGCGGCAAGGGCGATTTCTTCGGTCCTTTATGTGTGGCGGGCGTTTACGTTAATGAAGACATTATCGCGCAATGGAAAGATATCGGCGTTCGCGATTCGAAAAATATTTCCAGCGATAAGCGCATCGCGGAGTTGGCTGACGTAATCAAGAAGACGCCCAGTTGCGTGACATCGGTTGTTCCCATCGGAAACGAAGCTTACAACCGTTTGTATAAAACCATGCATAGCGTCAACGCGATGCTGGCGTGGGGGCATGCGCGCGTAATTGAAAATTTAATGGGCAATAGCGGCAAAATGAATCCACCGCCGGTTCGCGCAATCAGCGATCAATTTGCCGCCACGAAAACAACGGT
>CBHTTJ010000321.1:0-2939 GCA_966095605.1 uncultured bacterium
CAACCGTCAAAAATCGCCCTCAACCGTCACGGAACACTTTTTCGGTCCGAGAAAAGCCTCGACCGGATTTTTGAGCCGAAAATTTGACCAGTTTTCCAATCTGGAAAAAGGGAGCCTTTTTCCGCGCAGCTGCGTCGTAATTTGGAGCCAACGGACATCAAAGTTTCTCTTCCGGGACCCGCTCGTTCTGCTATCACATCTCGAGCTTTACCCAGAGAACCCTTACCGGATTCTCCCCGGACGAAACTATGAAAACGTTGGATCAACCCCCAATGCTCAGTCCTGTTTTTCGAAGTTATACAGGGGACGGACTGTCCCTTCTTCTTTTATCCCAGCGCTTCGAGTGCGGCATTGACCTGCGCCAGCTTCGCCTGCCAATCAACAAGACGTTTTTGATGTTCTTCGAGAACCGTTGCGGGAACTTTCTGGGTGAAGTTTGGATTGTTAAGTTTTGATTCCACCTTCTCGATCTCGCTCTTGATCTTTTCTTGTTCCTTGGCGAGACGCGCTTTCTCGGCGACGGGATCAATTAAACCTTCCAACGGTAAATACAGCTCGCCGAGTGTATGGAGAACTGCAGGCGTGCCTTTGGCGGGTTGATAATTCGCATTCACTTCCAGCGCTTCGGCATTCAATAAAACTTTTACGGCATCGAGATCGTGAGGAGTGAGTTCTTCCAATGGCTTAAGGACAAACTTCACCCGCTTGTTCGCAGGAAGATTTCCGGCGCGACGCAGATTGCGGCCTTGCACGATGAGGTCGTTGCGGCGTTCGACGTATTCGATGTAGCAATCGTCGAGTCCGTAATGATCACGGAACTCCGCATCCAGCGGCTTCGGCCAATGCGCGAACATGATGGTGTCGCCACCCTGCTCTTTCGGCATGTCCTGGTGATAACCAAGTCCGTGCCACAATTCTTCCGTGATGAACGGCAGGAACGGATGAAAAAGGCGCAACGTGTGCGACAATACGAAGTCGATGACCGCAAGGGTATTAGCCTTCTTCGCCTCGTCGGTTCCGTAAAAAGTTGTCTTGCACGTTTCGAGATACCAATCGCAGAACTCGTTCCAGAAGAAACGATAGAGCGACGCCGTGGCTTCGTTGAACTTATACGATTCCAATGCGCCCGAGACTTCGCGGATCGCGGTATCGAGCCGCAAAAGAATCCATTTGTCGTCGTTCGTAAGCAGGCGCGTATCCAACTCACCTTCGACTTCGCCGCCTTGCATCTGTCGGAAACGACAGGCATTCCAAAGCTTGTTACAGAAGTTACGACCGAGCTCGACGTCATTTTCGTCGAAGAGAACGTCTTGTCCCAGCGGCGCGCTGCGCATCGTTCCAAACCGCAGAGCGTCAGCGCCGTAAGTTTTGATCAATTCCAACGGATCAGGCGAATTGCCCAGCGTCTTGGACATCTTGCGCCCCTGTTTATCGCGAATGATGCCGGTGAAATAGACGTTATGGAACGGCAGATCGCCCATGTATTCGTAACCCGCCATGATCATACGCGCGACCCAGAAGAAAATGATGTCCGGGCCGGTCACGAGGTCGGTCGTCGGATAGAAAGCCTTCAAGGTGTTGGTCTTTTCTGGCCAACCCATCGTCGCGAACGGCCAGAGCCAGGAACTGAACCATGTGTCGAGCACATCTGGATCTTGTGTCCAGCCGTCACCGGTTGGAGCTTCCAAACCGCAATAGACTTCCGAACCGCGATACCACACCGGAATCCGATGCCCCCACCACAACTGACGGCTGATGCACCAATCCTGGATGTTCGTCAGCCAATGATCGTAAGTTTTCGCCCAGCGTTCCGGATGAAACTTCATCCGTCCTTCCGCCACGCACGCTTTCGATTCAGGCACCGCTGGATATTTCAAAAACCATTGTTCGCTCAAACGCGGTTCGATCGGCACATCGGCACGTTGACTGAAACCAACGTTATTTTCGTACGGCTTCTCTTCGATCATCACGCCCAATTCTTTCAATCGCTCCACGGCGACTTTGCGCGCTTCGAAACGATCGAGCCCCGCCAGGCTTTCGCCCGCGAGATCGTTCATCGTTCCGTTTGCGTTCATGATATCGACGACCGCCAGTTTGTGCCGTTGGCCGATTTCAAAGTCCGCTTTGTCGTGCGCAGGTGTGACTTTCAAAACACCCGTGCCGAATTCAAAGTCAACATGCTCATCGCCGATGATGGGGATGAGTTTCTTTTCCTGCGGCAACTGAATCGGCAACGGACGAATGATGTGTTTACCGATGAGATGCGCGTAGCGTTTGTCCTTCGGATTAACGGCAACCGCGGTATCACCCGGAATTGTTTCCGGACGCGTCGTCGCGATGGTCAGCCAGGTTCCGGGTGCTTCCGCCACTTCCACTTTGAAATGGTACATGAAACCTTTCTGCGGTTTCATTTCCACTTCCTCATCCGAAAGTGCGGTCTGCGAAACAGGGCACCAGTTCACCATGCGCTTGCCGCGATAGATCAATCCCTTTTTATACAGTTCAACGAACACTTTCTGGACGCACGTGGAATATTCCGGATCCATCGTGAAACGTTCCCGCGTCCAATCGCAGGACGAACCCAGTTTCTTCAACTGGTTGATAATGATGCCGCCGTGTTTTTCCTTCCACGCCCAGACGCGTTTCAAAAACTCCTCGCGACCGAGGTCATACTTGGTCTTGCGCTCCTCTTTCTTCAGGGCCTTTTCCACCTGCACCTGCGTGGCGATACCCGCGTGGTCCGTGCCAGGAAGCCAGAGGACTTCTTTGCCGTCCATGCGCGCCTTGCGGCTGAGGATGTCCTGAATGGTATTATTCAGAACGTGCCCCATGTGGAGCATCCCCGTGACGTTCGGCGGCGGGATAACGATCGAATACTTCGGTTTCTTTGAATCCGGGTTGGCAACAAAACATTTCTGGTCGAGCCAGAATTGATACCA
>CBHTTJ010000322.1:0-2807 GCA_966095605.1 uncultured bacterium
TGATGATCACTGGTTTCATCCTGATGCCCAACGCCGGATTGCGTGGTTCCTTCGGAATTCTCGCCGCCGCCCTGTGTGCAGGCGGAATCTTAGTTGCCCTGTTTCAAAAAGCAGATCGATTGGCCTTCGTTGGTATCACCGCTCTCGTTTTGATCGCAGCTGATGGTTTCTTCGGCGGTCAGAGTTGGCGTATAGTTTTAAGCTCTGGAATTTTTCGCCATCGCGAACAGGAAGTGTTGGAAGAAGCGATGGATATCCGCCGCAAATCGATCCAATTGCTTTATTACAAAGATGCACCTGATGCGACTGTCTCGGTTGAGCAAAGCCTGGTCGATGATGGAAAATTGAGTCTTCGCATTAACGGCAAAGTCGACGCCTCATCCAGTGGCGATTTTTCCACGCAATGTTTGCTTGCTCATCTTCCCATGGCGATTCGTCCGGAGAGCAAAGACGTTTTCCTGGTTGGGCTCGGGAGTGGAATCACCGGTGGAGCCGTCCTGGGTCATCCGATTGATCGGCTGACCGTCGCCGAAAATTGCAAACCGGTAATTACTGCGGCGGAGTTGTTTTCCCGTTTCAACTCAGGTGTTGTCACCAACACTCGCACACGAATTGTTTCCGAAGATGCTCGCACCGTTTTAAAACTCAGTCCCGATCGCTACGACGTCATCATTAATCAGCCCTCCAATCCCTGGATGGCTGGAATCGGCAGCGTTTTCAGCCGCGAGTTCTATCAATTATGTTCTCAGCGATTGAAACCCGGTGGCGTGGTCTCGCAATGGTTTCATGTATATGAAATGAGCGACGAAATTGTTTTCCTCGTAGTCCGCTCATTCAATTCCGTTTTTCCTTACATGGAACTTTGGGACACAGGTGCTGGCGACTTGATCCTGTTGGGTTCCAACGATCCGTTTGAATACAGTGTCCGCGTCGCAGATAAACTGTTCACTCGCGAAATCCCACGCGAACATCTGCAACGGATCGGATTGGCTGATGCACGCATGCTGTGGACTCGCCAAATTGCCTCGCAAAAAACGGCGTCCGCAATCCCCGGCATTGGCCCTGTACAAACCGACGCCTTTCCCATCCTGGAATACGCGGCTCCCCGCGCTTTCTTCATCGGACAAACCGCAAAGCGCATTTTTAATTTCGATGAACGCACCTGGCAGAGTGCCATCGCGTCCCAGGAGAAAGTAGAGAGCCTCAGTTCGCTTACAGAAGATCAACTGCGGGGAATTTTTGCCGTCGGCACCGTTAATGAAGACGTTAAAAATTATCTAGAACTCCGAACTCAATCTCATGACGCGAATTCCTTTGTGATGCAGAAAAACAATGGAATGCCGTCGATTTTCCGTAGCACCTCAAGTGCTCCCGCTCCGTTTTTCCAAAAAGATTCAGGCAATGAAAAGATCGATCTCTTTGCCCAGGTGGAAACTTTTATCTATTCCACCAATGTTACGCGCGGACTTCAATGGATTGAAACTGTGGCGAATAAAGAATCTCTGGGTGAAAAAGATGAGGAGCGTCTCGAGCGCCTGATCGGCATCGCTGCCAAGGAATGTATTCGACGCGGCGACAATGTCACCGCCGTGAAACTGTTGCAGACCGGGTTGCGTCGGAAACCAAACTCAGAAGAATTGAATTATCTCGCCCGCCTTCTGAGCGGACAAATAAAGAAGGCTTAGCTAGATCATGGCGAAATGGCCAAACGTTCTTCGTTGGCTTCTTTGCCCATCAAGACACCCTGCTCTTTGTAGGTTTTCAGCATGAAATGGGTCGCCGTTGAAACCACACCCTGGATCGTTGCCAACTTTTCTGAAACGAAACTCGCTACTTCGCGCAGATTTTTCCCTTCCACAATCACCATGAGATCGTAGCCGCCCGACATGAGATAACACGAACGCACTTCAGCATATTTCGCGATCCGCTCTGCCAATCGATCGAAACCACCGCCGCGTTCGGGCGTAATTTTCACCTCGATCACTGCCCGCACGATATCGACCCCAATTTTTTCCTCATTCAAAACGGCGCGATAACCGAGAATCCAGTTGTCGGCTTCGTATTGTTTGATCTTTCCTGCAACCTCGGCCTCAGAAAGCTTGAGCATGGCCGCAAGTTGAGCCGGTTTCAGTGCGGCGTTTTCGTGGAGCAGCTTCAATAAAGAATCCATGCGCCGAGTGTGGAAAAATTGCGCCGTTCCAACAACAACTTTTCGCGTCAGGACGACGGCGCGTCATTCGTATTGGAATGAGGTGTCGCCCCGGTAATAAAACTGCACCACGCACTGTATTCCCCCACGCCATCGAACCCATAAATCCCTCCCGACGGACATTCCGGTCTTCCGTGTTTGAGGTACGGATATATTTCGTCATCCACGACGGCTTCACCATTTCGTTTGCGTTTCTCGATGGCCCATTGATCCACGGCCTGGTCCAGTTCAAACAAATTCCGCAAGCATGCCTTCTGCTGGGCGTAACCGCGAGATTTGATAAATCCCGGAATAGCAATCGCCGCCAGAAGACCGACGATACTGACCACGATGATAATTTCGAGAAGAGTAAACCCATCCTGTTTCTTTCGAGTTTTCATAAGCCTTGTCTGAAGCTGAACCTTGTTGACTGGCTTCAAATCATACCGAAAGGCCCCCAACTGGAAATCATCTGGCCAGCGTGGAAGCAACTCAGCAAAAGCCCACTTCAGGCCGCAGGATAAAAACGTTTTCGACAGCCCGCATTCCGCCGAATCCCGTTTATAGAGCGGTTGCCAAAAGTAATTTCCGGAATGGTGAAGCGGAGAGCCGGGCAGTG
>CBHTTJ010000323.1:0-2669 GCA_966095605.1 uncultured bacterium
ACCGATTGTGTTCCCGTAACTGTGACCGTGTAATTGTTGGTCGCATCTGTTCCCGCCGCGAAAACAGCGTCGCCAATGGCGCCCCAGACGCCTGTCGTTACGTTGCCGGACGAACTGCTGCTCCAGTTCGTGCTGGTGTTATCCCAGGTGCCGGTCGGAGTAGAACCCGCTCCAGCGATGGCTCCGTTCAAATCCCAAAAGCGACCGACGACGACATTCGTCTTTTTGACGAGATCCATGAAGTAGGTCCAATTCCAATACGCGCCGGGATCAGTATGTGTATTACAAGTCGCATCGATGGAGGGAAGATTGCTCCCCATCCAGGTCACCCACGCGGAGTTTTGGCCTTCGCCGTGAGCAATAATGTGATTGCGATCCTTTGCGATGCTGTAGCCGTCGCACAAATGCCGTTGCAGTCCTGATGACGCCACATACATCGCGTCGGTGTACCACGCTGGATTGCTGGCAAAACCTTCGTGTTCCGTACCAAAGGACCATGTATTCCAACAACGAGCATGCCATGCATATTTGGATTCCCGCACAAATTGGGTGATATCCCCTTCGTCACCATCACTTCCACTGTCCTTTAATCCGTTCACTGCATAGAAAACGCTCGTGGCTACGTTAAAGTCGCCGCTGGCATCCGTATCACAACGATTCAAATAGGAAATCGTGGAGGCGTAATAACCTTCCATGTCGTGAATCACGACTAGTTTGTGCCCGTTGCCACTGTTATAATATTTGGTGCAAGCCGGAGGTGTCCACGTCGCTGGAGCATAGTCTGGCTGGGCACTGACGCCATAGGCGCCGGCAAAAAACGTAAAAGCAGCGGCAGGAATTCGAAGCGCTTTCAAACGCTCCACGCCCTTGGGGGATGGGCAGACGGTCGGGTTCACAATCGGACAGTATACCTTTCCCGGGCAGATTTACACGTCAAAAATTGACGCACCGGCCGTAAGTCCGGAGTGGGGAATAATTTAGGAAAATTGGCCTGCAATTGCCCCGACTTCTCCTTAGCATCCGCTCATGCCCTTGCTGATCAAAAACGGCGAAATCGTGACGGCCAGCGAACGCTACGTGGCCGATATCTTCTGCGAAAACGAGACGATCGCTCGCATCGATAAGAATATTTCCGCCCCCGCCGGAACAGAAGTCATCGACGCAGCCGGTAAATACGTTTTCCCAGGGTTCATCGATCCGCATGTGCATATCTATCTCCCGTTCATGGGCACCTATGCAAAGGATACCCACGAAACGGCCAGCAAAGCGGCGCTTGTTGGCGGCACGACCACGCTGATCGAAATGATTTGTCCGGGCCGAAGTGAAAAGCCGCTCGAGGCCTTCGAACTTTGGCTCGGGAAAGCGCAAGGGAACAGCGCCTGCGATTTCACCTTTCACATGGGTGTGACTCGTTACGACGGCGAAGCGGAAAAAGATTTCCGCGAGATTGTGAAACGCGGTGTCAGCAGCTTCAAAGTATTCCTCGCCTACAAAGGCGCGCTCGGCGTGACCGACGACGAACTATATCAAACTCTCAAACTGAGCAAAGAACTCGGCGTGATCACGACAGCTCATTGCGAAAACGCCGATCTTATTGGCGAACTGCAAAAGAAGCTCCTCGCCGAAGGGAAGACCGGACCCGAGTACCATTACTGGAGTCGTCCACCGGTGATTGAAGCCGAGGGAGTGCATCACCTCATGACCTTTGCCGAAATGACCGGCGCTCATGTTTACATCGTGCACCTGAGTTGCGGCGAAGCATTGCAGGAGGCGATGCACGGTTCTGCTCGCGGAGTAAAGGTCTGGGTCGAGACGTTGATTCAATATCTCGTCTGCGATCGCACGGATGCGGAAAAGCCAAACTTCGAAGGTGCCAAATTTGTCATGTCCCCTCCCCTGCGCGACAAACATAACCAGGACATTCTCTGGAACGCGCTCGCCAAGGGATTCGCTTCAACTCTCGCCACCGATCACGCTCCGTTTGATTTCGCCACCCAGAAACAAATGGGCAAAAATGATTTCACTAAAATCCCGAATGGCATCCCGTCGCTCGAAGATCGCATCAACGTTTATTTCACCCAGGGCGTGAAGCGCGGACGCATTGATCTTCACACCTTTGTGAATACGGCGAGCACGCAGGCGGCAAAGATCTTCGGCTTGTTCCCGCGCAAAGGAACGATTCAACCGGGCGCCGACGCAGACCTCGTGATTTACGATCCGAATTATCGCGGGAAAATTTCAGCGAAAACTCACACCATGAACCTTGATTACAATGCCTTCGAAGAGATGGAAATCGAAGGTCGGGCGAGCGTCGTCACTGTGCGCGGGAAAATTGCCGCGAAAGATGGGAGGTTTGTTGGCCAGGTCGGACGCGGGCAATTCCTGAAGCGGGAACCGAACCATTTCTGAACCACAAGCCACTCCGGCCCTTGTTAAGGTCGAAGATCGTCTAACGGCAAGGATGCCACCTGCCTTCCCTTTCGGGACTGCATTCCACGAGAATCCGGCAAAAAGTCAGCCTTTGTAGGACAACTTTGGCTACTCGCTGAAAATCAACCAGTTAATTGATGTTCCGGGGTTCCTCGCTGTTTTCGGTGGAACTGAAGCCAAATCCGAATTACTCCGCGAAGGAGGAACTTGACGGAAAAGCTTCCGATCGGCCAAACCCT
>CBHTTJ010000324.1:0-2614 GCA_966095605.1 uncultured bacterium
GTAGCCAAGTGGTAAGGCAGGGCTCTGCAAAAGCCTTATGCGTCGGTTCAATTCCGACCTCCGCCTCCAAGCCCCAGAGATTCTACCTGAAGTGATTTCACGCGTCACCCGTTGGCCTTAGACAAAGATTGCTTTTACAACTTCTCCGCTTACGTCCGTGAGGCGGAAGTCGCGGCCCTGGAACCGATAGGTGAGTCGTTTGTGGTCAATCCCCAGGAGATGCAACATTGTGGCGTGGAAATCGTGCACATGGACCGGGTTCTCGACGGCGTTATAACCGAGGTCATCCGTGTTGCCGTAACTGGTTCCACCTTTAATACCTGCGCCTGCCATCCAGATTGAAAACCCTCGAATATGATGATCGCGGCCATCTCCCTGGGCCATTGGGGTGCGTCCGAATTCTCCGCCCCAAACGACCAGGGTATCGTCCAACATCCCGCGTCGTTTTAAATCGGTCACTAAAGCCGCGGAGGCTTTGTCGACGAGACCGGAAGTGGTCTCGATTCCTTTTTTGATGCCGCCATGATGATCCCACCCGCGATGATAAAGCTGGATAAAACGAACGCCTCGTTCGGCCAATCGACGTGCTAGCAGGCAGTTGGCCGCGAACGTTCCATCGCCGCCCTTGGTGCCGTACAAATCCAGAACGCTTTGCGGTTCATCCGAAATGTCCATCAGTCCGGGGACGCTCGATTGCATCTTGAACGCCATTTCATACTGACTGATCCGCGTCGCAATTTCCGGATCCTCAATCGAAGCGTCGAGTCGTCGATTCAAGAGGTTGGCGGTATCGATGACGTCACGCTGAATGTCGGAAGAAATTCCCTCGGGATTCCGGATGTAAAGAACCGGGTCTCCTTTGGAATGAAAGTGAACTCCCTGGAAGCGGCTCGGCAAAAAGCCGCTGTGCCATTGACGCGAAGAAATAGGCTGATCCTGCCCGCCACCCGACGAGGTTAGAACGACAAAGCCGGGAAGATTTTCACAATCACTGCCCAGACCATACGTCAGCCACGAACCCATGCTTGGTCGTCCGGAAATCGACGTGCCGGTATTCATGAAAGTGTGCGCCGGGTCATGATTGATCTGTTCGGTGTGCATCGAGCGGATAATGCAAATATCATCCGCGATCGAGCCGATATGCGGAAAAGCCGCGGAGATGAGCTGGCCGGATTTGCCAAAGCGTTTGAACTCATACTGTGGAGCAAAACAATTCAGTTTCTGGCCCTGAAGCTGCGCAATCGGCTGCCCTTTGGTGAAAGATTCCGGCATCGGCTGGCCATGCAGTTCGGCGAGCTTCGGTTTGTAATCGAGTGTTTCCAGATGCGAAGGCCCGCCAGCCATGCAGAGAAAAATCACACGTTTCGCGCGAGCGGGAAAATGAAGGGGATTCACCACACCGGTCCATTTGTCTGAGAGAGAATTCTGCGACGGCTTGCTCTGCTTTGCCAAAGCGGCGAGGGGACTCAACAATGAACCCAGAGCTAATCCGCCCACGCCCATGGCGCCGCGGCGGAAAAAGGTGCGACGGGTTTGGCGAAGTTGATATTCGTGGAAGGAGCTCATGTTAAAAGCGGCTGATGGTTTCGTGCAAATTAAGGATCGTCCGGGAGACCGATGTCCACGCGGCCAACTCGACTGGATCAATGGATTTGTCTGACGGCGAGTCGCCGATCGTCAGAACTTTGAGGGCGGACTCTTTTTCGGACTGATATTTTTGCAGATGTTTTTCAAGCAACGACGTCAGTGCTTTGATTTCTTCCTTGTTCGGCTCGCGGGCGACGGCGCGTGCATAGGCCCACTGCAAACGCTCACCACAGTCTTTACCGCCTTGTTTGATAATCTTCTCCGCAAAGACGCGGGCCGCTTCCACAAAGGTTGGATCATTCAAAAGTGTCAAGGATTGCAATGGAGTGTTCGAGCGTGGACGTTCCGCCGTGCATTCCTCGCGACTTGGGGCGTCGAAGGCCATCAACATAGGATGGAGGAAGGTGCGTTGCCAATGCGTGTAAAGCCCGCGACGATATTGGCTGTCTCCGTGATCGGCTTCGTATTCACGCTTGGGAAAGTTCAACTGCGCATAATAACCGGCCGGTTGATACGGTTTGACGCTGCGTCCATACATCGTTGTCGACAAAAGCCCACTGACGGCCAACGCATTGTCCCGCACCATTTCCGCATCCAGGCGAAAGCGCGATTGGCGCGCGAGCAGTCGGTTGAAAGGATCGATTTCCAATAATTTCTTCGAGGGAATAGAGGTCTGGCGATAGGTGCTCGAAGTCACCATCAATTTCAGAACGTGTTTGATATCCCACTTGTTCGCCGTGAATTCCGTGGCGAGATAATCCAGCAGTTCCGGATGCGTGGGCCATTCGCCTTGCGAACCGATGTCATCGAGAATCTTAGACAAACCCGTTCCGAAATATAATTTCCACCAGCGATTCACGAAGACGCGCGCGGTGAGCGGATTGTCGCCTGCGACCAGCCACTGCGCGAGATCCAGACGGGTGAGTCGTCGATCTTTTATTTCCGGATGCGGCAGAAATTGGGGGAAGGCTGGCGTGACGATTTCACCTGAGTCATTCATCCAATTACCGCGCGGCAAAATGCGAAT
>CBHTTJ010000325.1:0-2590 GCA_966095605.1 uncultured bacterium
TGATTTCGCGTGGTTCAAAATGGCCCTCGGTCACCTCCACAAAAGCGAGGAAGCGCGTGCCGGTATCGATCACCGCGCTATCCGGCACAGTGAGTTGATTACCGAGGGGAATCTCGAGTTCCACGTCGGCCCACATGTCCTGCTTGATGACGTGGTGAGGATTATCCAGTTCCAGGCGCACCTCGGCGCGGCGGGTTTGCGGATCAATATGCGGCGAGATGAAAGTCACCTTGCTTTCGAAGCTATGATCCAAAGCATTCGGAAAAGTCACTTTTGCGGGCGCGCCCAGCGATACCAGGGATAATTCGTATTCATAAACAAAAGCGCGGAGCCAGAGATGGGATAAGTCGGCGATTTCGTAGAGCGATTCTCCGGGCATGAAGGACTTTCCTTCAACGGCGGTCTTGGACAGGACGTGTCCAGAGGCTGGCGAACGAAAAATCAATTCGTCCTTCGCTTCGCCGTTCTTTTCCAACTCCTGAATTTCTTCCTCACTGATTTGCCAGAGCGCAAGGCGTTTTCGCGCGGCTTCGAGGAGGCGACCGGCCGTTTTTTGTAACTCCGGCGAACCGCTTTTAGAGCTCTGCACTTCACGGTGAGCCAAAAGATATTCTCGTTCTGTGGCGAACAGCTCAGGACTGTAGACCGTGAAGAGTGGCTCTCCTTTCTTCACTTCCTGGCCCACATAATTCACAAATAGTTTCCGCACGAACCCGCCAAACCGCGGGGCAATTTTGAATAGCCGCGTTTCGTCGTGTTGCGCGATCCCAGTGGTGCGGACGGTGCGGGAAAGGTCTCGTCGTTCCACCGACGCCGTGCGAACTCCGATCAACTGCTGCTTCTCGGCGTCCACATGAATCGCAATTCTCCCGGGGACATTTGTGGTGGATCCGCTTGTCGAATGCTCAGCATGTTCCGTTGCCGGAGTCTTCGATTTGATCGGCACCAGTTTCATGCTGCAGATCGGGCAATCGCCGGGACGATCGCTCGTATAACTGGGATGCATCGGGCAGAAATATTTTGCCTCACCCTTTGCCGCAGGCTCCGACTTGTTGCAGCCAGTCAACGCAACGAATGCGCCGAGAACAAGGGCAACCATCACAAAAAAGGAAAATTTGGTTTTCATAAAAGTTATTTCGAAGGTTCATCTCCCGGTCCCGCACCAATCATTTGCAACGCTTCCAGATCGCCGAGCCCGCAGCAAAGGACCAGCTCAGCCATCATCTGATATTGTTCCGTCACCGCGCGCGCATACATCAGCCGTGTCTCCAGCAGCATGCGTCGCGTATCAATCAGATCACGAAACGTTCCCCGGTCGGCTTCCCAGGCAATCCGGGCGCTTTCGAGACCGGCTTCATTGCGTGGGATCAATTCCTCGCGATAAAGAATCGCCTCCCGACGCGCGGCATCGATCTGCACAGTGAGATGGAAAACGTCGTCCTGAACCACCCGCTCGAAGTTCGCCGCTTCGAGCGCTGCGGCGTCGCGTTTAAATTCCTCGCGCCTGATGTCCGCCAGATATTTTTTCCGGTTCCCCCAGGGAATGTTGAAACTCAGGGTGAACATGCTCTGGCGAAATTCACCACTACCGGAATAGTTTCGCGCTTCTGCTCCCGCACTGAAATCGGGATAGCGTTGACGCCGTGCCTGTTCGGTCATTGCCTCGGCTCGTCTTATTTCTTTCTGCAAAACCCGGAGCTTCGGTTCATTTTTTACGGCAACGTTGACAAGAGTCGGCGAAAATTTCACCGGTCCGGCCACTGCGGGGAGCTGGAACAGCGGCCACGATGCATGCAACGGGCGTCCGACAAGTTTATTCAAATTAACCCGTTCGTGCTCTGCGTTTGCTTCCTCGGTGGCAATGTCGTTCACGCGTTTGGAACGTTCATTCTGGAGACGCAGGACATCGGTCTGCGAAGCCTGCCCGGTTTCATAACGCTGCTCCGCCACAGCCAGCATCGTCTCCAACCACGCGAGATCCTGCTTCGCAATCTCAACCTTGTGCTCCGCCAGCGCCGCGCCGAAGACGCCTTTGGCAATATCCTTCCGCAACTCCTGGAACCGCATGTCGCGGTCGGCTTTTTCCATGGTCGTCTCTGATTTCGCCACCGCCCGGGCCGCCTGAGGTTTCCCGAACAACGGCAGCTTTTGTTCGACCCCATAAAGAATATCTCCGTCATCGGCGCGCATCATTTCGGGACCGCCCATCCCGCCGAAGCGCACCATCGGGTCTTCCCACGTCCGTACCGCCTTTTCGTTTTGTTCGGCGGCCTGAATCCGCATCTCCGCAGCTCGCACCCCGAGATTATTGGTCCGCGCCTCATCCGCCAAAGCGTTCACAAACGCCGGGGTGATCTCGACCACGTTGGTGGTCAAGGTGTGAAGATGCTCGGTCGCCGAAACAGCTCCGACAAACGTCAAAATGGAAATAGAACTGATTAAAGATTTCATAACTCTCTCAAAAGACACGGAAACGGGCACACTGCTCCTGCAATGGGCACACCACGGGCGTGAGAGAGTCAGATCAAATCAGATAAATGCAGTCCCGTTGAAAAATGGGGACGGATGAGGAGGCTAAAACTGAAGGAAG
>CBHTTJ010000326.1:0-2576 GCA_966095605.1 uncultured bacterium
GCTTTCACGCATTTTTAGCGATGATTGAATTGGTTCATCTCAAGAAGAAATTCGGTGATCTCACCGCGGTCGACGACATTTCGTTGACGGTGGCGAAGGGAGAATTCTTCGCGGTGCTCGGACCGAATGCCGCCGGCAAGACGACCACCATTCGGATCCTCGCGGGACTCATCAAACCGACGTCGGGAACTGCGCGCATTGCGGGCTTCGATATCCAGACGCACTCGCTCGAAGCGCGCCGTCGCCTGGCCTACGTTCCGGATTTTCCCTTTCTTTATGAAAAGCTGACGCCGTGGGAATTTTTGCGTTTCATCGGTCAGCTGTTTCAGATGGAGGAAAGTAAAATCCAGAAAGCGGCGAAAGAGCTGATCCCACGCTTTAATCTGGAGCCTTTCATCAATAAGCCGATCGAAGGCCTTTCCCACGGCACCCGCCAGCGTGTGGCGATTGTTTCTGCGTTGATGCACGATCCGGAAGTCTTCGTGATTGATGAGCCGATGGTTGGCCTCGATCCACAACACGCCCGCATCGTGAAAGATATTTTGAAGGAACGTTCATTGCAGGGAATGACTGTGTTCCTCTCGACGCATCAGTTGAGTGTCGCCGAAGAGATGGCCGATCGCATCGGTATCATTCACCAGGGCAAATTGGTGGCCGTCGGGACACGGGAGGAACTACGCAGCCGCAGTGGCGTCAATGGCGCGTTGGAAAAAACATTCCTGACACTCACCGCGCAGGAAGCCAATTTTTCGGAAGAACGCGCTGCTACTTCCCCAGGCAAAACTGGCTGAAGATCGAATCGAGCAGATCGTCCGTCGACGTCTTTCCGACGATTTCACCAATCGCGTTCACTGCAATGCGCAGGTCCATTGCAGCGAGCTCCAGAGTCTCATTCGCGCGTAACGCATCAATCGTATGCTGTGTCGCAACGCGCGCGCGATGCAATGCATCCTGATGCCGCGAATTGATCATTACCTGCAGCATTTCGGATTTGATTTCACCAGACCAGACAGCGTCTTTGACGGCGTCTTTCAATTTCTCGAGCCCGGCACCGGAGGAACAGGAAACATCAACAAAAGAAAGTCCTCCTGCGGCCAGCTTTGTCGGCAGGTCGATTTTGTTTCGAATCAAAATTCGTTTTTTGGCCGCGAATTGGTCGAGATATTTTTTATCGGTTTCCGACAAAGGTTCCGTGGCGTCGAAGACATGCAGAATCAACTCCGCTTTCTCCAACGTGGCGTGACTGCGCCGGATACCTTCGATTTCAATTTCATCTTTGGCTTCCCGCAATCCGGCGGTGTCGACAAACACGAGCGGAATGCCGCGAATGTTGGCAGTCTCTTCAATCGTGTCGCGGGTCGTGCCGGGAATCGGCGAAACGATGGCGCGATCGTGGCCGAGGAGTTGATTCAACAAACTCGATTTCCCGGCGTTTGGTCGTCCGACAATCGCCGCGCGAATGCCGCGACGAAGGATTTGCCCTTCATTAGCCGTGCGCAGCAAATTGTTCATAAAAGTGAGGCCGTCTTCGAGACGTCCGATCAGTTTTTCCTTCGTGTCCGGCGCAATATCTTCATCAGGAAAATCAATGTGCGCTTCGACATGCGCCAGCGTGATCATCATCGCGTCACGCAATTGATTGATGCGTTGGGAAAGTTTTCCCGCGAGTTGTTCGTTGGCGGCAGTCAGTGCGAGTTCCGTGCGCGAATGAATGACGTCAGCGACGGCTTCCGCCTGGGCAAGGTCGATCCGGCCATTGAGGAAAGCGCGCTTGGTGAATTCGCCGGGAGTGGCGAGGCGTGCGCCATTTTCCAACAAGGTATCCAAAACCATTTTCGCCGGAAGCAATCCGCCGTGACAGGAAATCTCCACCACATCTTCCCGCGTAAACGTGCGCGGGGCGCGAAGTACGGCCACCAACACTTCGTCGACCGTTTTGCCATTTCGCACGATGCGTCCGTAGTGAATCGTGTGTGTTTCGGCGACGGTCGGTTTCTTCGAAGTCTTGCCGACAGGAACGAAACAACGATCGGCAATGCTCAGGGCCTCTTTGCCGGAAACACGCAAGACCGCCAATCCCCCTTCGCCGAGGGGGGTGGCAATTGCGGCAATGGTGTCGGTCAGCAGCATCCTGAGCAAATTGGGGAGAAAATCCAGGTTGCGCAAAGAAAAACGGACGGCAACCGATCGGCCTGACGACAATTGCGAGCAAACATTTCTGATTAGGAGCCGTAAAAATTCTTAGAACCTGGAGATCTTGGCAAAAGAGGAAGGTTTTTTCCGAGATCTCCAAAGATATGCAGAATTTGGCAGCCTTTTCCACCGCATCTCCGTGGATCGCTCAAAAAAGGGAGCAGTTCTGTCCTTATCTCTGGAGATGTACGAGAAAAGGCAGGTCTAAAAATAATGTCTCTGTATTTTGAGGTCAAAGACCAGGTCTGGAGTCGTCATCCACGTGGATGAAGACGTTCATGGAAGCAAATTGCCATGATCTCTGGAGATATGGAAAAAAATGGCCCTCTTTTGGGAAGATTCCGGGATATTGGGAAAAATGTTCCCCTTTTTGTCTCTGTCCA
>CBHTTJ010000327.1:0-2563 GCA_966095605.1 uncultured bacterium
TGCTGGTGGCACCTATAAATATAATAAAGTTGGCGAGAATCCTACCTGTTCGAAGAGCTCGTCAAGTCCGTCTCACGCTCTTCCGATTCCGTAAGAGCGATGGTTTTGGTAACAGCGACGGGAAAAGGGTCAGTCCTTAGCCGGAACGATGCAAATGAAACCACGGATGAACACAGATCGACACGGATAAAAAGGGGAAAGAAGGAGTCGCTTTCAATATTTATAGCGAACTGTTTGGTTCGGTCGTAAAAGAATCAGAACCATGTGAGGTGGGCAGCGTTGGATTCGTGTTTATCGGTGTTCATCCATGATTGAAGAGATAATTAACTGCATCGTTCCGGCTAAGAGCTGACCCGTTTCCGGACCATACCGCAGTGCCATAAGCACGACCCGACGATAGGCCCGTTTTTCAAAACGGGGTAACGGAATCAAGCCAGATCAAACACTCTCCCGCAGGGGCGAGGGCAGCGAGTATCACATTCGATCTGGTGTAAATACTCCGGACTACCCTTTTTCAGCGCATGCGATAGTAGGCGCGAATGGATGCAAACTGATCCTTCGGCAGCATAAAAACGAAACGTCCGGGGAATGCCTTCTGCGCGCGGTCCAATTGCCGTTTAATGGCAGAGTAGCCACCGTCCTTCCTATTAAAATTCGCAACTTCACACGTCAGATTAATAAAGAGCGGCGCCTTGGGATTCGGTTTCGTGTTGGACAGCGCGACGAATACGTTCTCCTCACTCGAAACGCCGAATGTATCGATCTTGGGCGGTTCTCCGACGTTTGCTGACCAGCCTTCGCCAATCACTCCGTCGAAACCACAACGTGTCATATAGGTCTTCAGCTTCACGCTTGGATTCGGTGCCCGCCAGATCCGCGCGGAATGAAAGCCAGCACCCGCGCACCACGATTTCGTCAAAGCGCACCACCCGGGAAACAGTTGGTCATTGAAACTGCCGATATAAATAAATTGGAAACCTGCGGGACCGGCGATTAATTCGTCATTGGCTGTTTTGTTCGTGTGGTACCAGTTGAGTAACGAGGGATTCAGTTCCTGCAATGTCGGGCTGAGTGGAGTGGCCATCGGAAATGTTCCCCGAGCCGGGTCCTTCCAAAAATTGTAAATCGGGTTCTGATCGAATGCGACGTTGTCACCATCGCTCCACATGAAGGAGACGTAGACTTTTCCCGGTTGAGCCGCCACGGCTCGGCCGGTCGCCTGTAAAAAGGTTTTGTTTGGGAAACTCGACCAGAAACTGCCATTCGCATAAAAGTCACTCACGACATAGCCGATGCCGTATTTATTCGCGACTTCATTGGCAAAATCGCCGCCACTGGCGTAGCCCATCAACGAGGTGCCCAGCCCGTAACCTGGCGTCGCAAATATTTTTTCGATTTCTGCGTTTTCCCTTTTGGCGTTCAACCAGAACACAAAGCCGCGACTCGAAACCGCGTAATCGTAAAGCGCGAGCAGGCGTCCCGGCTTGAGAGCGAAGATTACTTTTTTATTACACTGCGGCATCAAATGTTCCAGCGCCCAGTCGTACGCCGCAATTCGGTCGGGCCATTGATTGCGGAAATCCTCGATCGGACCGGACCAACCGAATTCGGACACGAGATCATTCTTCAAGGACTCGGTAACTGGCAATCCGTCCTGCTGCGCGGAAGCCATTACTGCGAGATACCAACTCCAGTCTTTCTCGGGATCGTAGAGAAAGAATTTCTTCACGGAGGTTTGATATTTTCCGAAAAGACTGCGCAACCCGCCGTTCGTGCCCGGCAGGCTTTTCACCTTTTCGTAGGGCATGCCGGACTCCTTGAGTTGTTCGAGGTATTGAGGTTCGTTGCTGATATAAACTTCGGCGGAGGATCGATTGACCAGCCCTTGCAACGTCCAGGCAATCGAAATAGCTGCGGGAGAATCTTTGTGCGTATCAAACACGTAGACATGTGTCCCAGGGGTCGACTTCGGAAACAGGCCGGATGCGGCCGGGCAGTTTAAAACGCCGGAGAATGCAGCCAGAATAATCAGGAAACTCTGGAAAAAGCGAAGGCCAGGATCCATGAGCGAAAGGTAGCAACCTCGTTGTTGCTTGCAACAGTCGGATTGAGCTCGGCTTCGTTCCGTTTTAACCGGCATTGAAATGCCGGGCTATTCTCGGGACCCGAGCGAAGAAGGTTTGAAATGATAAAATAATGGCGCGAGCAAGGTGGAGCCGGGTCCCCGCGCCGGTCGCAGGAAAAGGGTCCACACAGAACTGGCTTACTCCTTCCCACTCGTTCAGTCCTGGAACCGATTCTACCCTGGGAAGACGTTGCAGTATCATTCGGCTGGTACAAGCCATAGATGACTTCGCGTGTGAATCAAACTGGCGGACAGAAAATGAATTGAACTTGGTAACGCAGCGTTCTGCCTCTCTTCCGCTCGGAGCGGAAGAGAGAGAGAACAACTCCGTTATCGAGCTTGCGCGACAATTTGCCCACCAGTTTGATCACGCTCGACAAGATTCTCCGTTGTCTTCATTCCGCAACACTGTCATTATCAGTGGCTTTGGCATTTGCA
>CBHTTJ010000328.1:0-2532 GCA_966095605.1 uncultured bacterium
GTTCCTGCACCCGGAAATGTTTCCGACACCTCTCGCAGCTTCGTTCCTGCATCGGGAAACGTTGAGGAAGACCCGCTGCCTGTTGCGCCGTCCCGGATTTCCCTTTACCGGAGCGATACAAGTCAGCACGATGGTGGGACAACGGAATTAACGTTGCGACTGATTCGGATCCTCTCCTTGAACATTTTCGGTCCATTGCCGTTCCTCGTCATCATCAGCCTTGGGATCAGGTTTCTGATGCCCTCGGCTACCTATGCCGCCCCATCGCCCTCGATCTATGTCTGGCAACGATCCTGGAACACTCCGGTTTCTGAATCACTTCGAGAACACGCCACCAGTTTTTCAAAACTCATCGTTCTAAAAACCGAAATCAGCTGGAAGCCCGGCGGTCCACAGATCGTTCGTGTCCCGGTTGCTTATGATTCTTTGCGGGCGACAGGTCGTCCCATTGGATTCGCATTGCGAATCGGGGCGTTTTCCGGACCTTTTTCCCAAACGAATGGACCAACCCGAATACTTCTCTCCGAAATCGCAGCCATGTTGCAGGAGGCAAAGACCAATCACCTCGACCTCGCCGAGGTCCAAATTGATTTCGATTGCGCCGAATCCAAGTTGAACGGCTATCGCGAGTGGGTTGAAGCCATTCGGGCTCAGTTTACCTCGATACCCATCGTCCTAACCACCTTGCCCACATGGCTCGATCATCCGGACTTTGACAAACTGGTACGGTCGGCCGGTTCATTCGTATTGCAGGTGCATTCTTTCGAACGTCCGAAAAGCTATTCGACCCCTTTTACTCTTTGCGATCCGGCGAAAGCTCGACGCGCTGTCGAAAAGGCCGCCGCCCTTGGGGTCCGCTTCCAGGTCGCCCTGCCCACTTACGGCTACACCATGGCTTTCGATGACAAAGGGAATTTCATCGGCCTCTCTGCGGAAGGCCCTGCCAAATCGTGGCCGCCAACCGTGCGCACGCGGGAGATCCGCGCCAACGCAAAGGAACTGGCGGAACTGGTGCAGGAATGGAACGCGCATCCACCAAAGAACTTTCAGGGCATCATCTGGTATCGACTACCCATCAAAGGGGATTCCTTAAACTGGAAATGGGAGACGCTCGAAAGCGTCATGCAAGGCATCGTGCCGCAAGGCAAACTGGAATTGACCGTCGAAAAACCACAAAAAGGCCTGGTCGAAATTCACCTGCGCAATCGTGGGAATAATGATGTGGTGACGACGAATGCGGTGTTGGTTCGATGCGCTAAATCCAGGCTTCTCGCCGCGGATGCATTGCGTGGCTTTGAATTGATTGACACCCATCCGGAAACGGTTCAATTTCGACCTCGTCAGTTTCTTCCTTCACTGACTCTCAGGCCCGGCGACGATTATTTCGTTGGCTGGTTACGTTTTTCCCAAGAGACCGAGGTGCAGTGTGAATTTTTACCAAAATAAATTTTGTCTTTCCTGCGTCGTCATTTCGAGCGCAGCTATTCTCGTCGGGACCGTACTCGCGTGCGGCCCGAATTTTCCCAACAGCTTTCTCAGTGGCGACGACCAGCCACTGCTCGCGGCCCCCAAAGCCGACTTTGATTACGAAATCGACATGATGGCGCTTCCACGTGTGAGCGTGAAAGCCGTCCTGCCAACAAACGGTTACTTTGAACAAACACTCGAAGCGGAGCTTTCCGATTTGAGTAAAGCGCTGGCGCAACATGGCACTGCGTCGCCGAAAACAATTTTAGATCAATACGAAAAAGCGCGCACGTTGTTGCGTGACCAGATCGAAGCTCGGGAACAAGTTGCGAGTTTTACTCCGTATTTCGGAGAAGAGACGCCAAGGCCCACCCCCGCGATCCTGAACGAAAAGATCGTCGTTCCAGAAAACCTTCCGGGTGAGTTCGCGGATTATCTACGCGGACTGATCGCGTATCATCAGGGTCAAACCAACCTCGCGCAAAAAGCGTGGCAACGGTTGCTCGACCGTCCCGCGGAGGACCGTCGATTGCGCACGGTCTGGGCGACTTACATGTTGGGACGCAGCACCGAGGAAACGTCTGAACAGGCCATCGAATATTTCCAGAAAGTTCGCGCGCTCGTGAAAGAAGGATTTCCCGACGGCCTTGGACTGGCCGCCGCAAGCCTCGGCTGGGAAGCACGCGCACATTGGAAACAAGGCAATTTCAAAAAAGCAATTGATCTCTACGTTCAACAACTTGCCAGCGGCGATTACTCTGCAAGAAATTCCTTACATATGGTGGCTTCACAGGCGCTGCAAGCCGATGACAACGATCTCGAGGCGCTCGCGAAAAACCCGATTGCCCAACGTGTGATCACGGCCTATCTGATTTCTCGCAACATGCCGCGTTGGGAGGAATCGAGCCCGGTTGTCGGAAACAATTGGCTGGAAGCGGTGGAACAAGCTGGAGTGAAAGACGTCGCCTCCGCCGAACGTTTGGCTTTGGTCGCCTATCAAAACGGAAAGTTGGAGGTGTGCGCGCGTTGGTTGAAGCGGGCCGGCAACTCGCCCACGGCACGATG
>CBHTTJ010000329.1:0-2531 GCA_966095605.1 uncultured bacterium
CGCAAAGTGAAGCCATACCTCCGCTACACGCCGCAGCCGAACAAGTAATCGGTTAACAATATTTTAAAACGAAAGGACGCCAGCAATGGCGTCCTTTTTTTGTATAAACCCTGTGCTGCGCTCAGTGCTGAAAGCCCGCAATGTGAAAACCCAGGCTGGAGCGAGTGAAACGAGCGGCGCACTGAACTTTGTGGGTAATGCTTAGGATGAATGGAGAGGGTCAGGGTGAGGTCGTCGGAACCGCACTCCCCGCTACAACCTCATAGATCGATAACGGATACCATTCCACTTCTTCTCTCTCAAACAAGCGGTCATCGCAGTTGCGGAAACGAGGATCGTTATCGAGTTGTTCTCGCAACCTGCTTGCACGCAACACAACGGCCAACCGAGCTCCGCTGTTGGCGAAACTCGACGATGACGGGCTGAGTTCGTCGCCATACCAGAGCTGACGAATCAAATAAGCAACGAACAACCCGCTTCTTCCACCCGGCAACATTCCGCTACCGGCAATCGGACCGGCAAGGCCCGCTCGTTGGATTCGCGATGCCAGATCTACCGCGTATTCCCCTGCTACCTTTGGCGTATCGTTTGTCACCGCGATCACCAGCGCCAGCGACGCTCCAATGGAAGCAGCCGCCAACATTAATTTTCCACGTTCGCTCGAAGGATCAGAGGACGTTGATGGACCAAGCCAGCCTCCGCCGCAGCGATACAGGGCGCAAAAGAGAAACGGGAAAGCAGGATAAAAGAAACGTTGCTCGGTCAATGTGACGTAGCATGGAAGATAAATCAGGAGCAACAATGCAGGCACGATCAGCGTGGCCGCCGGGTCCGCAACGACGACGCTTGCTTTCTCGACTTGCCCACGTCGTCGCATAAAGGCCGGCACTAGAAAAACCATCGCCGGGTTCAAACTCAACAGCAGTCCGGAGCAAACCAAAAGATTGCGCGCAAGGACGCGAAGCTGGTGCAGCGCATAATCCGCATTTTCAAACGGCGACCAGTAGCGATACGGCATGCGTGATGGTTCCTCCCAACTCGTGATCCGTCCGGCTTCGGGTCGATGAAACTCTCTTGCAAACGGGTGATAACGATCCACGTCCGTTGGACCGGTCAGCGTGTGACTGATCGCGGCGGTCGTCGAAAAGGTTGGCTTTCCGTATTTGAACGAAAGCGTCGTCGCCCACGGTCCTGCCACAAACGCAAACGCCAACATAGCTGCGAGGATTTGTCGGATCGATTGAGAATGGTTTGCGGCATCCCGACGCCATTGCCGAAACCCGAAGACTCCGATAGTCAGCACCGCCAGCGGAAACGCGACCGCTTTCGCAAGATAAGCAACGCCCCACAAAGCACCCGCACCAGCGGTGAGCCGAACACTCTTGCGTTCGAAGGCAATGATCAGGCAACTCGCCGCCATCGCGATCAATCCGCTCAGAAGCAAATCGGGTGTGATAAAGACCGTCGACCAATGCATCGCCGCGATCGACGCCAGGATCATGCCCGCCGTCTTCCACGGTCCTGGCAACTGGAACACGCGAAAGACACACCAACAGCCCGCGATAAAAACGAGCGCGGAAAACGCCATCACGATGCGTGCAGCAACCAAAGGAGCGACGCCGAACTTAAAGAAAGGAACCATCAACCAACTGATCATTGGCCCCCAGTAACCTGAAACCGCCAGATTCCATTGTCCATTCGCGTAATATTCCGCAATGCGCAGATAAGCCACTGCATCGGCGTTCAACGCGTGGCGAAAGTAATAGCCCCCAAAAGCAAGCCCAGCAAAGCACCACAGAACATAAATGAATGAACGGATCGACACGCCGGCGGGAAGCTAGCGCAAGCCCGGAAATTAGAAAAGAGTCGTGTGGAGATCAGGACAGCGACAATCGTTTTGCTAACCTCATCTGAATTCTCTTTTAAAACCGAGCGGACAAAACCCTTGCAGAACGCTCCCATAGAATTGCACGCTCCAAAAGGCGTCGAGGTCCCGATCATTTTCAAAAACGACTGAGAAAGAAACGCCTCCTTCGGCAAACCGAATCTCACAAGGCGTCCATGAATCTTTTGGTCGTTTCTCGAGATCTAAATATTCCATAAGGTGTTTGATCGCCTCGGAAATATAAAACGGTGCATCGGTGCAAATAACCTCAGCCAGGTCTTCGGCCACGGGATCAATTGCGTCCAAAGTGCCGGGAACAACGCAACTCAGCCCTTTCACACCAAATGTCTTCCTCCAGCCGC
Organism: uncultured bacterium; assembly: GCA_966095605.1. Lineage (GTDB taxonomy): Bacteria > Verrucomicrobiota > Verrucomicrobiia > Limisphaerales > JACDHS01 > CBHWET01. The sequence continues at coordinate 2,248 of CBHTTJ010000329.1, forward strand.
CAGTATACTTTTGGTATTCATATTCCCCTCTCTTGCGGCGACACGGGGTACAAAGCCCGTGGTTCAAAGAAGCAGTCCCGGCAAGGATTTCCACTCCACAGTTGCGACAATTTGTTTTTGCTTCAGACATTTGATCGTTAGTTCGATCTATCGGCAGCATTTATATCGCAGCCCTTCAGGCCGCGACACGTTTTGATTTACGGCCTGCCCCCCTGCACCTTTTCCCTTCTTTCTACTTCCCGCCCTTCTCCTTCGGCGTCTCGTTGGTCACGACAAACGCCGAG
>CBHTTJ010000330.1:0-2527 GCA_966095605.1 uncultured bacterium
ACCGAAGAAACTTCACAACCCCTCCGTGGCGAAAGCTGCGGAGGGGTTTTTGTTTGTCCGAAGTCAGCCGTCAGGATGAACGCCCACTCCACAGTAAGCCAATGTCTCGACCGGAAATCAGAAAGTATTTCCATTTTCTGAGTCAGCGACGTGAACGAGTGTCCAGAAGATCGCGTTCAGCGTGATCGAAGAAATCAAAATAAAAACAAACATTATGAAAAAGTACGCAATCATTATTACCTGTTTAACAATGTTGAATGCGGCGTTGTTGGCGCAGACGGACAGCGGCTCCGGCGGCAGTTCCGGAAGTGGATCCGGAACCGGAGGCAGCAGCTCGAGCCAGAGCAGCAGCGGTGGGGCGATTAACGAACCCAGTGGTTCCAGCACATCCGGGAGCAGTGGAACCGGAACGGGAACATCGAGTTCGAGCAGTGGTTCTCTCAACAGTTCCAGCACCAATGGCTCCGCCATTTTTGACGCAAGCGGTGCCTCTACTATTTCACAGACACCGGGGGTGATCACCATTCAAGGAACTGTCAACAGCAGTAACCAAAAGCAGGAAATCGAACGGCAGTTGCGCCAGGTCAGTGGCGTGACAGACGTGCGCAACATGCTGCGCATTGGTTCCGGGGCCGGCAGTTCAGGATCTTCCGGTTCATCCAGCGAGTCACAAAGTGGTACCTCCAGTCCGCAGAGCAATCCATAACCTCTTTATTCCGGATTCCATCATTCGTGGTGGAATTCGGAATCGTTTCATGACCCCAAGTTTCTGGATACTCGTTGTGTTTGCAGTGGTGATCGGTCTTCTCTTTTGGAAGGTTCGCCATAGTCGCTGATGCCTGCAAAAAAGAAGCAGTTGCCGACGCAACGATTTGACGAAACAATTACCTCTGGAGAATGAAATCCAAAGGAATTGTTTATCTTGTCGGCGCCGGTCCCGGCGATGTCGGATTATTGACATTGCGTGGAGCGGAACTGTTGCGACGTGCCGATGTTGTTGTCTACGACGCCCTCGTGAATGCCGATCTATTGCGTCTTGCTCCTAAGACTGCGGAATTTGTCTTTGGCGGAAAACGGGCCAGTTCACACACAATTCCACAACCTGAGCTGAATCAACTGCTGATTGCCAAAGCGCGCGAAGGCAAATGTGTTGTCCGCTTAAAAGGCGGTGATCCGTACACCTTCGGTCGAGGTGGTGAGGAAGCGGAAGAGTTGGCCGCCGCCAAAGTCCCTTTCGAAGTGGTGCCGGGAATTTCTTCCGTCGTTGCCGTCCCGAACTATGCCGGCATTCCGCTCACGCATCGCGATTATAGTTCTGGTTTCACCGTGGTGACCGGACATGAAGATCCTGAAAAAGAAGAACAGAATATCAACTGGGCTCAAGTCGCCAAGACGCCTGGAACGAAGATTATTTTAATGGGGACAGAAAGAATGGGGGAGATCGGCCGACGGTTGATCGAAAATGGGATGGCCCCCGAAACTCCGGTGGCGATGGTGCGGTGGGGCACGCTAGGGAAGCAGAAATCCATTGAAGGTACTTTGGCCTCGATCGGGAAAGTGATTGAAGACACTCATTTTTCGCCGCCTTCTGTTGCCATTGTTGGAAATATTGTTGCGCTCCGCCAAAAGCTGAACTGGTTCGAGAAAAGGACGCTCTTCGGAAAAAGGATTGTGGTTACCCGAACGCGCGAGCAAGCAAGCGATCTCGCGAAGGAGTTCTCCGATCGCGGTGCCGAGGTTCTGGAAATTCCCACGATCAAGATAGGTCCTCCGACGGATCCAAAAGATTTAGCCGATGCCATGATTGGCCTTAATTCTTACGACTGGCTCGTTTTCACCAGTCCGAATGGAGTCGCGGCCTTTTTCGAATATTTCTTCCGCGCCTTCGACGACATGCGTGACATCGGTGGCGTTCGCATTGCTGCGGTCGGTCCCGCCACGGCGGCCAAGCTGAAAGAATTGCATCTCAAGGTCGATTTAATGCCAGAGGAATACGTCAGTAAAAAAATAGCTGAAGCATTCAAAAAATTCGAGAGCATCGAAAATCTCAACATCCTTTTATTGCGTGCCGAAGTGGCGAACTCGGATTTGCCGAAACAGTTGGAGGAGATGGGAGCGATCGTGGACGACGTAGCCGTTTATAAAACGTCTCCGGAAACAGAAGACCTGACCGGCACGGCGGCGCGCTTAATGGAAACGGGTGCGGACTGGATTACCTTTGCGAGCGCTTCAAGTGTGGAAAATTTCCACAAACGATTTGATCTTCCGGCGTTAATGAAAAAGTTTCCGCACATCAAGATCGCTTCGATTGGTCCGGAAACATCCAAACCGCTCAATGCGCTCGGCTGCAAGCCCACGGTTGAACCTCATCAACACACCATGGAAGGATTGGTCCGGGCAATTGAATCCTTTGGGAGCTGATCCGTTTGCTCGACCCGACTCGAAAAGATCCGTTTTTCCAGATTGGAAAACTGGTCAAATTTTTGGCTCAAAAATCCAGTCCGAGTTTTTCTCGGACCGAAAAAGT
>CBHTTJ010000331.1:0-2515 GCA_966095605.1 uncultured bacterium
GCTTCTGCACGCGCATCAGCTTGTTGATCGTTTCGATCATGTGGACCGGAATACGAATCGTGCGTGCCTGGTCGGCGATGGAACGGGTGATCGCCTGGCGAATCCACCACGTTGCATACGTGGAAAACTTATAACCACGGCGGTATTCGAACTTCTCGACCGCTTTCATCAAGCCCATGTTCCCTTCCTGAATCAGGTCGAGGAATGAAAGACCGCGGTTCGTATATTTCTTGGCGATGGAAATGACCAGACGCAGGTTCGCTTCCACCATTTCAGTCTTTGCCTGGATCGCCTTCTTCGAGAAGTGCTGCAATTCCTGGTAAGACTTCAAATAAATTTCGTGGCTCGTGCGGACGAATTCTTCCAACGCCTTGATCTTGCGTTGTTCGCTCTGAATGATCTGCTGCTGTTGGGTCGACTTGCGTTGCGCTTCCATTTCAGTGATCACACGCAAGCTGGCCTGGATCTTGTCGTGAATGTTATCCGCGACGAGCGCCATTTCTTCGATGACCTTTTGCTTGTAATAAAACTTCGGGAAGCTGCGTTGCAGTTTGCCGTCGGCCTTTTTGAATTCTTCTTCCAGCTTCTCGCGCTTGCCTTTGTTCGGCGCGTTCAGCATTTCCGCATATTTGTCGTCCACTTCCTGGTCGAGCACGCGGACGTTCTTCACCAAACGGCGCAAATCACGAAGATGCGCGTCGCGGCTGTCGATCTTTTTGTCGACGATCACACGATCGAAACGTTCCTTCGGCGGTTCAGAAACCAACTTTTCGGCGAGGGCAATGTGTTCCTTGCCGGAGAAACCGAAGCTGTAAATGATCCGTTTGACTTCGTTTTCCGCATCTTCAATGCGCTTGGAAATTTCCACTTCCTGTTCGCGGGTGAGCAGGGGAACCTGTCCCATCTGCTTCAAATACATGCGAACGGGGTCGTCGAGAATATCGAGGCGGGACTTGTCTTCTTCTTCTTCCGGTTCCGGCTGCTTGACGCGATCGACTTCCGCCTGGTCAACGATCTCAATTTCGAGGTTGCGCAGCTTGATATAAATTTCGTCGAGTTCTTCGGGAGTGACGACGGCATCCGGCAACGCATCGTTGATGTCGTTGTAGGTTAGGTAACCCTGTTCCTGCGCGAGACGAACGAGTTCCTTGATCTTTTCCGTGAGGTCGATGCCCGATTGGCTCTTCACAGTTCCGATGGCCACAACCGCTTCGCCGGCCGGCATGTCTTTGTTCAGCGGCGCAAGGGCGCCATTAGCTCCAGCGAGCGCAACGGCTCCGCCGGCGCCTCCGACTTCTTTTTCACGAGAAGCTTTGTCTGCTTTCGTCGGTTTTTTAATGCGGGCGGGTTTCTTATCCTTCAATTTGGCCATAGGTTTAACGCACAGTTCTCTTCAAAAAAGGCCGAACACTATGGTTAAAACGCAATCGCCAAGTCAAGCGACCAAAAATTTATTTTCGGACACGCGCAGTTGGCACGCGCCCTGTTTTCATGCAGTTCCGCCCGCTCTCGTTCGCCGAGCCTTTTCTCGGAAATTGTCTCAGCGATATTTCGTGATGCACCGCCTTCCAGCCGGGGCGAAATTACTCCATGCGAGCTATCTGGAAAGGCGCCATCAGCTTCGGACTGGTGAATATTCCCGTCGGCCTTTATTCCGCGACCAAACCCGCCAGCCAAATCAAGTTGCACATGTTGCGGGAGAGCGATTTAAGTCCTATCCGCTATAAACGCGTCGCCGAGGCCGACCAAAAAGAGGTCCCATGGGAACAGATCGTTAAAGGCTACGAATATTCCAAGGAAGAGTTTGTCGTGTTGAATGAGAAGGACTTCGAAAGCGTGGAAATCAAGTCGGCCCAGATGGTGGATATCAAGGAATTCGTCGATCTTACGGACATCGACCCTATGTTTTTCGACCAACCTTATTATCTGGCGCCCGAGAAAGGCGGCGACAAAGCATATTCCCTCCTGCGGGAAGCGCTCGCCAAAAGCGGCAAGGTCGGAATCGCCAAAGTGGTGATTAAAACCCGCGAACATCTCGCTGCGGTCAAACCTTCGGGCAAAGCGTTGGTCCTTGAACTAATGCATTTCGCCGAAGAACTGGCTGATCCGGCCGATCTCAAACTGCCTGACAGTGAAGTCGGTAAAAAAGAAATGGCCATGGCGGAGTCGTTGATCGATCAGATGAGCGACAAATGGGAGCCGGACAAATATAAGGACGAATATCGCGAGGCGTTGATGAAGTTGATCGAGGAAAAAGTCGCGAGCGGTGGAAAATTGCCGGAGAAAAAGCACAAAGCCGCGAAACCAGGAAAGGTCGTGGACATCGTTTCGCTCCTGCAAGCAAGTCTGGACAAAACCCACACCGGCAAAGGAAAGAAAGAAAAGCCCCACAAAGCCAAATCAAAGAAAGCTGCGTGACCGGCCCGCGATTGATATGGAACCGGGTTCTTTGAATTACCGCGCGAGATTGGAAATCTACATTTCTGCGGCTCGCAGAGCCGCGCTCCGGACCGCG
>CBHTTJ010000332.1:0-2423 GCA_966095605.1 uncultured bacterium
CTGGCCGCTGGTTTCTTTGTGCTCATAGTTTTTCTTTCGTTAATTGTTCGGGGTTTGTTACCCCGTTAACATTACGACGAACCAGTTGGTTGCTTCAGGACATACGATCCCAGTTTTTCCCAGAGGAGAGGTAACCCTGTGATACGATAAATCAGGCAAGGAGCTATAGCGAATTTTCAGCGATGATTTAACCGAACCGGAAAACGCCACACCCAATCGCCATCGTTGTTTCGATAGTCATCTGGCTTCCCGCCGTCGTCCTTGTCATTCCAGCCGACCGAATAGAGTACGTATTGATCGTCGTCAGTAACTTGGTATTTCAGCTTTTCACCATTCACAATTTCATGCGGAATTTTGCGAAGAAAGTCAGGACTCAGCTTTTCAAGCGAATCGGGAAAGGAGCCATGGCGAAGTCGATACTGCTCAAGGGCACAAGCGATCACGGCTTCATTAATTTCTGTCTGATTTCTAACCGCAGCTGTAATCGCCTTGGTAAAATTCGCTCCGAGTTCTGCAAAGAGAAAGTTGTAAGGATTTCGCAGTTCTTTTTGTTCGATTTGGAGCTGATCCGAGGTTTCATTACATTTCCGTGGACTGATCACAGGCAATAGGGTTTCAACTGTGTCCAGTGTGTCTTGATAGTCTTCGTTGATCTTGATGAGATTCTGGTAAATCCAGCCGCGAGGCACGTACGGGACAACGAATCTCGTGAACTTGCGGGAAAGCGGCTCTTTTTGCGAATCCCAATAGTATAATGATTCCCGTAGTAGTTTTTGGGATCTCTTTAAATGAATGGCGTTCTCCATTGCGCGATTTGCCCGTAGTCCCTGAAGGAGGCTTGGAATCAAATTGATTTTGGAAAGCGACACTTTTAATTCATCGAGTTGGCCGTCGCTCCATCGGCGTGACGCCAACCCTTCCCATATCGGATCGATTACCAGTTGATTAATGGCAATGTGAATCATTTGTGCAATCAGACCCGGCTCATTGGTCAGGCAATTAGCGAGACGGATGCACGCTTTAATGTCGCGCAACGCCGTTTCGTTTCGGCTCAGAGCGAGTTCAGCGCTTGCATGTAAGGTGAGGGATTGTGCACAGGTGCGGAAATTAAAAGAGGTCAATGGTATCTCGCCGTGGGCGAAACTTTGATAATCTGAGGCGAGTCTCGACGCCGGTTTTTCGCACTCAGCATAAAATTCCTGCAACTTAGGTTCAGACCTTTCAAATTCCTTGAGAATTTCCCCAGCCGTTTTGATTCGTGAAGTAATTCTATAAACACCGGATTTATCTGGAACCGCCGTTAATCCGTATTGTTTCAGGAGATCATCCAAAAGATTCAGAGCTGTGCAGTTCTCTCTACGGAGTGTAACGCAATTGGTATGGAGTATTGAGCGTGGCGCCAAAAGTTTCTGGTCAAACTGGAAATTAATACCAGCTATCCGCGCTATGTTTTTGATTGCGTCGTTTAACGGGGCTGCGTCGATCGTGACCAATGGCATTACTTCCCCATCCTTAGTGTTTTGAAGCAGAGAATTGGTGGAAGCAATTGTTTTGAGCTGAAGTTGCTTCGTCGCCCAATTGTTGGTTCTGACAACAATCAGCCGGTTCGATTTGTTCGTTGATCCGCTGTTTTCAGTGATCGCAGCGAAATTGTAATTGTCTAAGAGCGTGTAGAATGCTTCCTGAGCTGTGACGTTTTCCCATCGGATTGTTACGGTGGGCAAATCGAGTTTGGTGACTGCCCTATCGAATGAAACATTGAAATCTGCCTGTCGACCGAGGGTGTGAATTGCGTCCAAAAGCGGCGACTCTTCAATGACGATGAGAGGAATAAGTGGATCGCTTGGGCGAATCCCGATCAGGTTCGCCTGCTGAAACAGGTAATTGGAAACGACATCGGAATAAAAATATTCAATCCACTCCGCCAATGGCGTCGGTTTGGCATCCTGCCAATCGGAATAAAGAATTCCCGTTTCCGGAATTCGTAACGTTGGTTCCGTCACTTGGTTGGTTGATAAAAGCCATCGCTTTGCTACCGGAGCGACCAGCATGTTTTGCTCATCCGGGACTGGCGGTGGAATGAACGCATCAAAGTCGAGATGCTCGCCTTTGGCTTCCAACGCCGTTTTATAAGCGTTCCATGCTCGCTCACCACGCCAGTTTTCTAGCGCGTAAAAGAGAACGAGGATGGCAAGAGCTCCAGTTGCTATGATTAATAGACGGCGAAGACAATGTTTCCGGAGCTGTTTTCGCTCTGGGGACAAATTGCTGGCCATCGCAACAGGGTATCTAAAAAACGATTTTTTAGAAAGCTGAAGTGTGCCGAAGAGAAATCTTCAACCTGATAGAAACAGCACAACTTCTTTAGGGACGCGGAAATGTTGTGACTCGATGCGGTGTCAGATCCGGGCCATACCAAATGA
>CBHTTJ010000333.1:0-2372 GCA_966095605.1 uncultured bacterium
AAGGATTTTCAGTCCTCTGCTCTACCGACTGAGCTATCCTGCCGACCGTGTGCTGCTGAACCATGGTTCCCGCAGCGGCCAGTTACTATGCGTCGGAAATTTCCAGTAGCAAGAATTTTTATCGACGAATTTGAGGAACTTCTCTCGTCGCCGTAGCGCAATCAAACCAGACGAAAAGTTTCGCCCACATCTCGAAGGGCGACGCGTTCCGGTTCACTTTGCAAAGCGGCTTCAAATCGCTCGATCGGCTCCTTAAACGCTTCGCGCCCCAAATTGAACGCCTGATGGTGAATGGGAACGATGTATTTCGCGCCAGCATCGTTTGCCATCGAAACGGCTTCCTCCGGATTGCAATGAGCACGAATCCAGGGATTGTACGCACCGATCGGCATCAACGCGATGTCATACGGACCTTTGCTCCGAAGAGGTTTAAACGTTTCACAATGTGCCGTGTCCCCACCAAAAATTATTTTCTTTCCCTCACGCGAAAGAACATAGCCGTTCCAGCCGCGATCTTCTTTGTGACTCCAGCGTCCACCCCAATGATTGACTTCAAACGCTTCAATTTCGATTTCGCCAGTTTTGGTTTTTAAAGTTGTTTTATCGCCCCAGCCAAGTTCGCGTGGCTGCGATAGCTTTGTCCCTGCAAGGAGATCGGCTGTTTTTCGCGCCGTAACCACACGGGTCGATTGGTCGAATCGATGCAACGTAGGCATGTCCATATGATCCATGTGCGCGTGAGACAGCAAAACGATATCGATGGGAGGCAATTCGTTCGGCGATAATGCTGGAGCGACCAGCCGTTTCGGGCCGACCGTACCGATGCCGAGATTTGCACCAACGCGAGAAAATAGAACGGGATCAGTGAGCACCGTAACGCCGTAAAAATTGATTAGGACGCTGGAGTGGCCAAGCCAGGCCGCGTGAATTGCATTGTCACCCCATGAGAATGGTGTCGGCTTGAATTTGGCTTTTGCGATCGTCCGCCCGGTTTCCGCAATACGTTCGCGAACAAAACGAGCGGGAAAAGCGTTGGAAACTCCGATCCAGGCGCCACTCAATCCGAGCGCGCTGACGGTTAAAAATTTTCTGCGTGTTGTCTTTTTGGAATTCTTCAACTGACCTCCGGACTCAAAAGGTTCTGAGTTCGTCCCCTCGAAAGCAGTTTTAATTCCCGGCTCTGAAAAATGAAGAAATTAACCCGAAATATAACTGTTTTTCCGTGAAATCCGCCTCCCCCGGGAAAGCTTCAAGGAGTGCTGTGTCCATCCACAAGACAACCGCTGTCAAAGAACCCGACCAGAAAAACTACCAAAAACGCCGTGCGGAAAAAGCTATTTGCTCCTTCCGGTGTAACCATTCCGCCTGAGTCGTTGGAATCAATTCCATCCGCTCAATGGCCACCAAGGCCAATTCCGTGTTGGGAAAACGATGAGAGATTTCATTGAGAACTGTCCGAGCCGACACGGGATCGTCGCCGACTTTTAGGTACCACCCAGCAAGCTTGTGCAGAGCAGCTGCGACTTGCTTAGGAGTTAAATTTTTTTGGGAACACAAATCGAAAATCGTTTTGTGAGCTGTCGGCAAGTCTTTATCCCGGATAGCATAAAGCTTAGCCAAGATCATCCACCCCTCGTAATCGTCCTCTCGTTTGGAAAGCTGCTCAACCACCTCCATTTCAGCGTCTCCATATCGCCCCATGTTCATCTGGGTCAAAGCAGTAATATAAGAAGGTCGCGGTGTTTCGTCCCCCACTCCACGCCTTGAAAGAGCGAAATTACAAAGAAGAAAAAGCCCAATCATCAGGCCCAAACAACCTCCCATCGGACTGCGGAATACCGGAATGCAAAGAAACAACGCACACAAAACGAACGAACAGAACACTGCACTTATAATAAAATGCCTTCGATCCGCATTTCTGATGAGAAAACCCAATTGCCAACCAAGAGTAACGGTACCCCAAAAAACAAAAACCACCCAAATTCCTGCCACCAACACACTTGGCAATTCGTGGACCGAACGACTCACGAGTGGAGGGAGCGAATCGCAAAAACCAGCATTTGCCAAAAGCCATCCGACTACCGGTACCAATACGCCTTTTAAAAACCAATGAATAAATTCAGGCAAGTTGTTGAGCTGCAGATTTGAATAATTCCAAAAACCACTTAACGCCCAGATCAGACACAAGACGAGCCCAATGTTAAACAAAAGTACTAACACGTAGATCCTAAGAAATCACAGGACGGTCCAGAGGAAAAGAAAAAAGCCGAGTCAGAGCAAATCTGACTCGGCTTTTTCTAAAGACTGGCGGCTACCTACTCTCGCAGAACCTATAGGACTACTACCATCGGCAACGCTGCGTTTGACGGCCG
>CBHTTJ010000334.1:0-2300 GCA_966095605.1 uncultured bacterium
AGTCCGGGAATGTCTTAGAATGCTCTTACTCGGGACCTTTGTTAGAGACAGCAATTTCCCTACTCGCCGCCGACCATAACCCGGTTGCGCTGTGCAGCCTGCTCGTTACCATTTTTCGGATACAGAAGGTATGATGAGCCGGCTTGGTTTGATTCTAATTGGGTGCGCCTTTTTTTTGGGTGCGCTTCACGCCAGTACTAATGTTTACAGTGTTTCGCCGAACCTGAGCATTGTTGATGACGCTTATAATGGCACTTTGAACTCCATGACCGTTGCGAATCTTGTCGTGTCCAGCAACAGCATTGTTCAGAACATTTCCGTCGATGTCGGCATCACGCACACGTGGATTGGAGATCTCGTCATAAAGCTTCGTAGTCCAGCTGGCACCGTCGTCACGCTGATGTCGCGTCCGGGTTTTATCGAAACCGCCGATGACGGCAGTGGGGGACCGGGATATTCTGCGAACCTTTCCTCGAGTTTTCCCATCCATTTCACTACCGGCGCGAGCAGTTCCGCCGAGAACATGGGGTCGACTCTGTCCACTTCCGGCGTGGTTTGCCAATCAGACGGAATTTGTGATTACACCCCCAATGCGGGCGCGGCGTCGGCAGGTTCACTGACGACCTTCGTTGGCCAATCTGCTGTCGGCACGTGGCAATTATGTGTCGGCGATTCGGGGCTGCAAGATATAGGAACGCTCAATACGTTTGCGCTTCGCTTCGTTACGCCCGATCCGCCGCAGATGAAAATCGTGCGAAGCGGTACCAACATCATCGCCTCGTGGACCACCAATGCTCCAGGATTCATACTTGAATCCAATCAGCCGTTGGCAACGAACGGTTGGGTCTTCGTCAACACTTCGCCGGCCATTATCGGATCCGAATACACCGTTACGCTTCCCGCCACGAACAATGCTCGTTACTTCCGTTTGCGCCTTCCTTGATCGTTTAGATGAAGGCGACCAGTAAGTGCCGCTGAGGGGCCGAGACTTCCTCCTTCAGAAATCCCGTCGTTCTCAGTAATCAATCTCCGCTCCATTTGTAATCGTATCCGGCAGGCGGATCGTGGTGCAGCGCCAATGAACCGGGGGGATTGTTGCCGCCCCAATAAATTTTGATGTAGCTGACGTGGCCATCCACGAAACCGACCATGTTCCTGGCGTCGTCGAACATAGGCGCTCCGTTGGGAGCAGGCGATTTTGGTTGATGCCATGAGTAAGGAATGAATGCGGGAGATTCGGCAACAAGAACAGTTTTGCTGGGATCTTTTATCGAGCTGAGTAGTCGTCCAGCAATCCCTGGAGCGTTGGAATTCGTTCGTGCATTTCCACCATTAAATGCGTAGCTCAAATAATCCGGTGGCTCTTGGTGCAGACCTTTCGGCACGCGTTCAAAACTGCGCGCCATATCGAAGTAGAACGTGTCATCGGGACAGGCAAATACTTTGTCCTCCGGCGATGCCACGCTATTGATGCCGACGTAGGTTTTCATGAGCGCCTTGTAGCCGCTCCAGTTGAGACCTGGAGAATTCGTTGTTCCGGGAGTGTGAGGGGCTTTGTCGCTTGAATCGCCGGAATACATGTGCAGGCCCCAATTGATTTGTTTCAGATTGCTCATGCAGGCCGTTCGGCTGGCCTTTTCTTTTGCGTTCCTGAGTGTCGGCAACAACAAAGCAATGAGAATGGCAGTGATTGCAATGACGACCAACAGTTCAAGCAGCGTGAATCCGTTGTCACATTGGGGACGACCTGTCATGGCAATTCGACAATGCAAACCACAGCAACTCACGCCACCGAACGATACTGTGGAGTAGCGAACCGTTGCGGTGTCAGGCCCCGGCAGACAAAGTGTGGGCATCCCGCGACAAAAGCCAGCGACCGTCGCGCTGCTTGCGATATACCGTCAGGCGATGCCCGGCGAGTTCCGTCGCGTTTCCGCCGGAGCGTGGAGTTACTGAAAGTGCGTCCCGGCTTCGCGTATAGGCGACCTCGCCGACAACAACGACCTCTTCCAACTCGCTGGTGCAACAAATCCGCATCTGCTGGTGGGCGGTCACGAAGTGGGATGAAAATCTCTCCTGGCCGAACGGCACCTGGCCGGGGGCGACGAAAACGACATCCTCAGCGAGTAAGGTGTGCAGACGAGCCAGGTCACCGGCATTGACCGCATCAATCCAAATCGAATGCACCGTACGGATTTCTCGTTCCTCAGATGTCATAGCGTGTTTTGTGGCTTAACGGGACGAAGATGAGGCACGCGGACTGAAGATGCAAAACAAACTGCGACCCTGAGGCAAACCAA
>CBHTTJ010000335.1:0-2285 GCA_966095605.1 uncultured bacterium
GGCGAAGAATCAATCTTTTTGACGTGCAACCGAGAACATCTCAGTTCAACACGGGTCATTGTCCGGTAACGAATCCGAATCAATCGAACGAGGAACAGCTTTTCACAGATCGAAAAAAAGTTTTAGGTCACGGAATGGGCCCATTCCGTGACCTTTTTTGTAACTCCTTGAAGAAGCGCGCTTTGCAAAAGTGAAAAAATCTGGTTTTTTGATGTTTTTTGAAATGAAACAAACGTCCTTTTTGCCCCAAAACGAGCGGCGGCTCACACCATCTTAACCCCTTCCCACCATTTTCGTTCGGGATTAGGATTGGCGCATGACAAGGCTTGCCTTACTTGCCGTCGTTGGTTTCTCCCTCGCCCTCAGTTCTTACGCAGAAGATCTGAAGATTCTTAAGGTCAACAAAATGATGCCGGCCCGGTGTTATGCGGGCAGTCGTGTCGACAAGCAGGCCCTCGGAGGATTTGGCCCGTGCGACAACATGCCACGCAGACTGGATGGGAGTTCATCGTTTTCGCCAAACACCGTTTCCTTGGTTGCCATACCAACGAACTCGGTTGCGGTCGATGAATATGATGGTTTCCGATTGTTGCTCGTAAATCGCACGAAAGATGAGGTCGCGTTTAATGCTGAGGATTCGCGCCTGCCCATCTTTCGCGAGGCACTCGATGAAAAAGGGAAATGGAATCCGATTGAATATATTCCTGACAGCTTTTGCGGAAATAGCGCGCATCGCGTCTTCCTTCCCGCCGATCATTTCTGGGAGTTTTTAGTCCCTCGTTACCAAGGCACGTTCAAAACCAGGATGCGCTTTGTTTTTCAAAAATCCGAAGATCAATCACTCTATTCGGACGAATTTGAAGGCACTATCAATCTGTCACAATTTAAACGCGACGAAGGTAAAAGTGCGCCGGTGAAACCGGATCCGGAACTCCATTCAGAATTCGAATAGAGTCGCCGAAGAACTCGATCTGACAAGTTGAGTAATATGCACGTATGATCCTTCCAGGCAGAAGCGAGATAACAGATTTCAAATCGTGTAAATACTCCGACTGCCCCCTTCCACGAACGCCGCTTTACTTGCCACGGCGAACTCTTTACCCTCGAAGCTCGAAGGACAACCAATGGAGACGCCAATCAACGCGACCGTCCACCATCGTTCAAAAACTTTGCTCCCATGACACTTCCTTCCGTTTTCTTTGGTACGGGCTTGAGTTTTCTCTTTTTGATCGTGCTGCTCGTTCCGATGGAAAAAGTCTTTCCGGCTAAAGAGCAACCGACCTTCCGTCCGCACTGGTTAACGGACTTCGCGTTTTTTCTCGGCCAATATTTTGTCTGGAGCGGAGTGGTGCTGGCGTTGCTGCAATATTTCCGCCAATGGCTGGACCAGTTGGTGCCTGCCGCTTTTCGCAGCGCTGTGGCCTCCCAGCCATGGTGGCTCCAGGCGATCGAGGTGATTGTTTTGAGCGACGTGCTCATTTACTGGGGACACCGATTGCAGCATCGCGTGGAGTTCCTCTGGCGTTTCCATTCGATTCATCACAGTTCCGAACATCTCGACTGGCTCGCGGCCCATCGCGAACATCCGTTGGATACCATCTACACCGTGGGCCTGGTTAATCTCCCTGCCTTTTTGTTGGGCTTTCCTCTGGAAACGATCGCCGGCCTGCTCGCTTTTCGAGGCCTCTGGGCGGTCTATATTCACTCGAACGTCCGCCTGCCGATCGGTCCACTTCGGGTGCTTATTGGCGCACCCGAGCTTCACCACTGGCATCATTCCAAGGAGCGCGAGGCCGGGAACTACGCGAATGTTTCCCCTTTGATGGATTATATTTTTGGCACCTATCGCTGTCCCGATCATGAACCAGAGTCACTCGGCCTGGCGGACCCAATTCCAAAAAGTTACTTCGGTCAGTTGTTGCATCCATTTAGAGCGCGACGTTCCACCAATCCGGAGGCTTCCCATGCAAAACTCGAAAAAGAAACTAACTAAAACCATCACAGTCGTATTTGCGGTCACAGGACTGGTCGCCTACGTGATTTATTCGCAAGCCAACGGAACCATCCGGATCATATCCGGTACCAAGAGCAACGCCTGCATCAACAATTTACGGCAAATCGATGGAGCCAAAGACCAGTGGGCACTTGAGAACAAGAAGCACACTGGTGACACGGTCATTGAAACGGAGGTCAATACCTACATTAAAGGTAACATAACTCCTCAATGCCCTGCTGGTGGCACCTATAAATATAATAAAGTTGGCGAGAATCCTACCTGTTCGAAG
>CBHTTJ010000336.1:0-2203 GCA_966095605.1 uncultured bacterium
CGTTCCGTTTCTCCAGCAAGGAACTCGCCCGGAGGCAGTTCTTTACCGAATTTATTAATGACAATTCCGATCTCGCCCGGACCGATCACGATCTGGTCTTTCAACTGCCGTTCATAAAAGAACGGATTGATGAAGTGACGACCGGTGCCGAGTGGTTCGAGCAACACCCCTTTTTCACCTTCGTTGGCGATGATCTTTCCGGCAGGCATTTCTTTTCCTGTCTTCGCCACGAGGATGAGCATTTTGTTGGGAGGAACTTCCGTGTTCTCAACCACCCATACCCAAATGCCTTCGTAGACGACGACATAACCCAACAGCAAAATCGCCACGATCCACATGATTGGTTTCATTAGGCCCTTTTTCACTTGGCACCTCCTTTCGGCGCCGCAGCATCCGGTTGTTTCGAAAGATCCTTCAGCGGTTCGGCAAGCGCGCCATCAGTATTGGCGAGGATGCGCTCAACATTCGGCGCGATTTTTTGATAGTAGAGATAACGGGCATAACTGGAACCATTGCCAAATGGAGCAACGATCGCTTTGAGCGCACTCGCTTCGGCGGTGCGGGAGTAAGCAATGGCATCCGCATCGCCCTGCCCTGTGGAGACCGTGGCCTGCGCTTGTTTCTCCGCGGTTTCCAAATCTTTGCGAGCGACTTCAAAGTCCCGCTGGGCGCCGATCACCTGGATTTCTTTCTCCTTGGTCGCTTTTTGGATTTCGTTCTTCTTGGCCGTGTCCGCCGCGACGACACGCACGCGTTGATCCTGCAATTTCTTTTGCTCAGCAACGTTGGCGTCGGAAGTCGCGCGTTCAATTTCCCGTTCGTATTTCGTCCGGGTTTGCACTGCGATTTCCCGTTCACGAATTGGTTCGGCGATTTTTTGCGGCGGTTCGATCTCGCTGATCAACGCCGCTTTAATCTGGATGCCTTTGCGAGCGGATTCCGTGGTGATGTGTTTATAAAACTCGTCCTGGAAAGATTTACGAACGGTGCCGCTGATCACGTCCGCAGAACTGTACTTGGAACCCTGGACGCGGCTCATGGAAAGCGCCGAGCGCAAAATGACTTTGTTTACGACATCTTCAGCATCGCCGATCATCACGAAGACTTCCGGCGCACGCGTTTCTTCCACGGCCCACTCCACCGCGCCTTTCACCGGGAAACGGAACCCGTCCCGCGAAAGGAAGCTGATTTCAAATTCAGTCTTATGACTTTGCACGCCGACGATATCGACGCGATAGATGTACGGATTTAAATAATAGGTCCCAGGACGCAACGGCGCTTCCTGCACGCCTTGATCGCCCTCTTTCACCAGAAAGGTATTAGCCTGTCCCGGAGGTTTGCCATAACGCAGCGTGACGACGCCGACTTCGCCCGGTTCAATTTTCACCGCCGACAACTTCTCCACGTGATAGGCATGTGGATTGATCCGGTAAGTGCCCGGACGCAACGGTTCGTCAATGATACCGCGATACATTTTACCGTCCGATTCCTTTTGATGAACGATGAAACGTCCCATCGGCGGAGGCGTACCGAATTGGCGAACAAGAACTCCGACTTCCCCTTCCTTAATTTGGATGAGCGGCACAATTTCCCAACTCCACGAAACAGGATCGTAGAAATAACGTCCTTCGCTGAGCGGCTCGAGTTGAATGCCTTTCTCGCCGGGATTAACGGCAATGATCTGATTGGCCGGGATATCTTTCCCGGTCTTGCTGATCAAGACCGCGCAATAGCCAGAGGGTGGTTCGATCCGACAAAAGAACCAGACAAAGGCGAGACCGACCACGACGAGGACCGCGGCGATGGCACCGCCAATCAAACCGACTCGTCCGAGGTCGAAACCATATCTTTCACCGCCAGGAGGGGAACCAGGGTTACTCATAATATATTTTCCTTAACGAGCGCTTTGATAAACAAATGTGCCCGGATCAGCCATTAGAAATTGCAGGTATTTTTCTACCTTCTCCGAGGATCCGTCTGGATACAAAAACGGATTACACGGCCAATCGATCGACCGGGAACCGAGCGATCAAGGCACCTGTGCCGGAGATTTTCGCGTCATTTGACCCCCGTCGGGCCCACTGCCATTTTGCCCCTGTATAAAAAGAGACAGTTTAGGACGTTTAAAACGGTGTTTTGCGTAAATCCTTGAGCCACAGTACGGAGCGTCGCAGGGAAACGTTTCCCGATGGCCTCGCAGCTT
>CBHTTJ010000337.1:0-2172 GCA_966095605.1 uncultured bacterium
GCTGCGTTGCTCATCGGTCAAAGATCCATCGGGATATTTTCCCTCTTCGCGCCTTGCTCCAGCACCAAATCTCTGACAACGCGCTCCTTGCCTATTTATGAGATGGGTTCTAGGTCTCCTGACGGCCAATCCACTTATTCACGGCCTTTGGATGAAATGCCGCGAGTCGCTGGAGGAGGGAGTCGCTGTTGGTATCTACAAGGACAAGTTCGCGATGAATCGACTTGAGAAATTGCTCGGCGACAGCGTGGTCAAACAGAGCGAGCAGGGGATCGTAGAAGGATGCGACATTCAGTAAACCGAATGGTTTGCGATGCAAACCCAATTGGGCCCAGGTCAGGATCTCGCAGAATTCCTCATAAGTTCCAAACCCTCCCGGCAACGCGATAAAGGCGTCTGAAAGATCCGCCATCAACGCCTTACGCTCGTGCATGGATTTAACCACTCGCAGATCCGGGAGACCTTCGTGAACGACTTCTTTGATCTTTAGCGCCTCGGGAATCACGCCAATAACGTTTCCGCCAGTTTTGATGGCCGCGTCGGCGACGATACCCATCAAGCCAACACAACCACCGCCGTAAACCAACTCCAACCCCCGCTTCGCGATCGTCGTTCCGAGTTGTTCCGCTGCTTCTGCGTAAATTGGACGCGCTCCTTTGCTGGAACCGCAGAAAACACAAACACGTTTCATGTCAGCGTAATTCTTTATGACGGAAGCAGGTGACGAGATGATCATTGACCATTCCTGTCGCTTGCATGTGCGCGTAGCAGATGGTCGAGCCGACGAATTTAAATCCGCGTTGGATTAAATCTTTGCTCATCGCATCGGATTCTTTTGTTTTGGCGGGAATATCTTTGTTGCTTTTGGGATGGTTGATCTTCGGTTTGCCGTCTACGAATCGCCAGATGTAGGCATCGAAACTGCCGAATTCCTCTTTCGTTTTAAGAAATGCTTTGGCGTTGGCGATCGCGGCGGCAATTTTTAGCCGATTGCGAACAATCCCCTCGTTATTGAGAAGTTGCTGCACTTTCTTGTCGTTGTAGCGCGCAATTTTTTCCGCATCGAACTGGTCGAACGCTTTGCGATAGTTTTCGCGCTTCTTCAAAATCGTGTACCAGCTCAGGCCCGCCTGCGCTCCTTCGAGGATAATAAATTCAAAAAGCTTTTGGTCGTCGTGCAGGGGAACACCCCATTCAGTGTCGTGGTAGTGGATGTAAAGTTCATCCGTGGGCCAGGTGCAACGTTGTTTTTCTCGCATAAGAGTCCGAAACGATCGGTGATCAAATTACTTCCAGCGAAAGGAGTGCGGTGTTCAAGCCGCCCGCACGGCGGCAACAAAATCGCGAATCTTCTGGTGATCTTTCTTTCCCGGAGAAATCTCTACGCCGCTCGAAACATCCACGCCAAATGGTTCCACTTTGCGCACGGCGTCAGCAACATTTGCGGGAGTCAAACCGCCGGCCAGAAAAATTGGCTTCCCAAATTTTTTCGCGTCGATCGCCAGGTCCCAGTTGAACTTTTCTCCGGTGCCACCTTGTTTGCCGGCGACATAGCTGTCGAGCAAGAGCGCCTCAGTCAGATATGTTTTCATCACGGGCAGCGATTCGGAGTCCTTTACCCGAAACGCCTTCATGCTCATCGTGCCGAACTGGGCGCAAAACTCCGGCGTTTCATCTCCATGAAATTGGAGAAAGTTCAAACCGCATTGCCGGATGGCGGCGAAAACAAATTCCGCTTCGGGATTCACGAAAACTCCCACGCGCATGATCCAGGGAGAAATCTCTTGTGAAATCTCCGCGGCAGTTTCGATGGAGACAGCCCGGGAACTTTGCGGGAAGAACATAAACCCAATCGCGTCCGCCCCGGCGTCAACGGCCGCTTTGGCATCTTCGACATTGGTGATTCCACAAATTTTTACTTTAACGTCCATCGATCGCGCTGAATTTTCCATGACTGCGCCGGAAACGCCACTTTTTAAGGACGAATTGATCGGGTGGCGTTAACGTTAACGGAGTAAATTGATTCCCGACTGGTTCGGTGGAGCGATTTCAACGTGGAGCCGATCAAGGTTAAGCTCTCCTCTATCCAACCAGCGAATTTTGCTCCAAAAACGTCTGGAAATCTGGAAAGACACTCATTTTTGCTCTAAAAAAAGACTCTCGACTGTACAG
>CBHTTJ010000338.1:0-2142 GCA_966095605.1 uncultured bacterium
ACTCCCCGAATCAATTCGCTACAAATTCTGCCCGTAAGAAATAAATTGCTGGTAATCGCTGAGGATTGCCTGAAGTGCTGCATGATAGGCTTCCACCTGGAGATGAAGATCGGCCCGCTGTGGGGTTTCGAAGGTAATCTCGAAAGGGGCAGGACGAAAGCCGGAAAGGGAACGCAACACGCCATCGTAGCAATCGTAAACAATTCCGCGTCTTGCGGGAAAACCATCGATGACGGGACAGCGATTGCGCGGGAGAAAACGTTGGGCGGCGTTCAACGCAGGCTCCAGCAAATATTCGGACAACACATCGCCATTCACAAAACCGTACAAACCATCGCTCGTGTTATCGGAGTGCAGATTCACGATGCCGTGGAACGAGTGCATGACAATTTCGTTTTCCAGCAGCTGGACTTCCGGTTCGCGTGAATTGGTCCAGAATTCGCGGTTCAAATCCTTTCCGCTGCGGGAGTGGCGCGTGTTGTCTTCGAGTCCCGAAGGATTGCAGATCGGATAAATATAAAGAATGTAGCCTCGGGCCAACTTGGGATTCCGCTTCAGCGAGCAGAGGAATCGGAACAACCCATGCAACGCCTCGGGCTCATCTCCGTGGATTGTTGCAAAAATTCCGATGCGAATGGTGTCGCCGCCCCCTTTTGGCCCGAGGAAAATATAGCGCGGCATCTGGTAACTGCTGTTGCCGTGATGAAAATTGCCGAAAGGTTTGTTGAGCAGATAATCGGAGCCTTCGGCGAGTTGATCAAACGCCGTCAACAGCAAGTGGTCGCGGCGCGTGGGGAAACTGCGTGTGACGACGGAAGGATTGGTTTCGATGATGTTCATGAAAAATCGGGATTGAAGCAGGGATAGCCAGGAATGGTGGTTTAGTTAAATTACATTTGAATCGGAGCGCGGGTCTATGACCCGCAGCAACGTTCGTCGCAACCGGAAGAGTGAATATTATTTAACACCTTTTTCATGCCGATCTTGCTGCGGCTCACAGAGCCGCGGTCCGCGTGTTGGCCCCGCTTTCGGGCCGATCGAGTCGCACTTTTTCCGTGCGCTCAATCTGCACCACTTTTCCTTCGTGAATAACAATTTGCACCACGCCGAAGCGGACGGATTGCACTTGTTGGCGGACGATTTCGGTCCATGCCGGGACGGAGGTTTCTTGGCTCGTTGTGCTCATGGGAATGAATTAATTCAGTTCGTAACGGCGCCAATCGTTGTCAGTGACGGAACGCCAGGTGGAATTGGTGTTGGCAGATTTTGCGTGGCCATCTGCGTAGGTAATATTCGCCGCGCCTTTCTTGTGACGCCCGAGCATGCGCGCCTGCGAACTGACATCGAATGCCCACGGTTGTGGATACATGCCGCCACGCGATGCCGTGCCATCGGAACGTCCGGCGTCGCCGAGGAGAATAAATTGTCCCGGACGCGAGAGGGTAGAGGCGATGACTTTGTCATTGAAGCCAAAGTCGGGATTCGCCAGGAACCAGGCCTGTTGCGATGCGCCGGGAAGATTCGCTTCGTTGTGATTGTTTCCGTAATCCGCGTTGAACCACGCGCCCGCTTTTGGAGCATCCCAGAGTGGTGCATTGGGGCACTTGAAGGTATTGGTGCCGGCGCTGATGTAGGGGACCAGTTGCTGCCGGTACGAATACGGCGCGCGTTCGTCGGGAGTGTCGGCGGTGCCGCTGGGAGCGGTGCGCTCGGTGACATACGCCGGGAAACGATCATCGTGGTCCGAGAGGAAGGACATATAAGCGAGACCAATTTGGCGGACGTTGTTCAAGCAACTTGTTTGATTGGCTGACTCTTTCGCTTTGGCCAAGGCTGGGAGCAACATGCCCGCCAGCATGGCAATGATCGCAATCACGACCAACAGTTCGATCAGGGTGAACGCCGCGACACGTTCCTCATTTTTTTTCTTCGCGAAAGGGCTCCATTCCAAATGTTTTAATTTCATACGACTGGGTTTCTGCCGAAATCTCCGGTCTGGCCGGTCGAACTCCGGTGAATTTGTTACGCCCTCTGGTGGTCCAGTCGGCGACTCTCCGCCTTACTGTCCTCCGAGCTGAGTCGCGCTCGAAGTGAGAGCACTATAGCTTTAATCTCTACTATGTCAATAGAGATAATGGTGTT
>CBHTTJ010000339.1:0-2042 GCA_966095605.1 uncultured bacterium
CACGCCATAAAACGCAGAAGCACAGCGGCGGGGCGCCCTGCCCCGCCGCTTTTTTCAAGAGCAAAACTATGAAAACTATATTCTACGTTTTATCGGTGTTGGTGATCGCTGGCCTCACGGCTTGCACTACGACCAAGAAACGCGCATCAGCAAAGGTATCGGCTGCGCAGAAGTCTTTTAATATCAAATGCCACAGCATTGATGTTCAGACTGAAGCGCAGAAGAAGGAAATTGTAGCAATTCCAGGTGTGCTCAGTGTGACGGACGCGGAAATCCAATCCCTTGGCTTGGGAAATGATCACCCCTTGCCCATCTAGGCGATGGATTCTAGATTGCGGCTTTTTCCTCGCCCTCCTTGATTGGCTTGCTAAGTTTCACCCGTTGCACAAAGGAAATATGAAACTGATAACAATCCTCCTTCTCTTCATCGCTGTCGTCACTCGCGCGGAATCTCTTCAAGGCGAGATCACCTTGAAATATTCTGATTCTGGATTTTCCGATGACGCCTTTAAAAAAGAGTTCGGCAAGATTGTCAAAGCAACCACGCAATGGCATGCGGGCGAGTTTTTTGGACAGGAAACCGTGTTTGCCGGAATCGAAGTAAAAAACACCGGCACCAAGCCGATGTTCTTCGAGTATTACGTCGCGTTTTTCGATAAAAATAAAAAGCTTGTTGGCGCCACTGGCCAGGGATCTTTTGGTGACGGCCTTAAACCGGGGGAAGAAACACAAATGGGTTCCTGCCTCATTAAACTGCCAAAGGACAAATATAAAGAGATCACTTCCTTCGAAGCGGTGATCTACGAGACAGACGTTGCACCGAAAAAGTAATTTTTCTGAATCCACGCGCCCCGTCGCCCGTCTTTCTTCGCGTGCTTTCGAAGACTTTCACCACCGCATTCGCGTCCTTGATTTGCGGGACGCTTTTCGCCGCCACGAACGCTGTCACCGTCCTGCCAGCTCCAGATCATCCCAAACTCCCGATTGAACATCACCTGTTACTCGCTCCTGGCCCCGACAACGGACGCAACAGCGAAGGCGATTTTGTTCAACTGAAAGACGGTCGCTGGCTTTTTATCTACACTCATTTCACAGGAGGCTCCGGCGATCACGCCAGCGCTTTTCTCGCGTCACGCGAATCCACCGATGGAGGACGCACCTGGTCGGAAAAAGATTCCGTCGTCGTTCCGGCCAATGACAAAGGGTTCAACGTCATGTCCGTTTCGTTGCTTCGCTTAAAGACCGGAGAGATTGCTTTGTTCTATTTGCGAAAGAATTCGCTCAGCGACTGCCGGCCTGTCGTGCGTTTTTCAAAAGACGAAGCAAAAACATGGAGCGAACCGATCGACTGCATTACGGACGAAATCGGCTATTACGTGGTCAACAACAACCGCGTTATTCAACTCAAGAACGGACGCCTCGTCATGCCGGCGGCCTTGCATCGGTTTCGCGATAAGAAACTTCACCCTGGAATGATCGTCACCTATCTGTCCGATGACCAGGGGCGTACATGGCGACGCAGCGCGTCGGTCCTCAAGGTTTCCGATGCGCAGGGCGAACCGATCAACTTCATGGAACCCGGCGTTGTTGAAGTGAAGAAGAAACAATTGCTCATGACCATTCGCACGAAACTCGGCTGCCAATATTTCAGCGAATCCAAAGACAACGGCGACACGTGGAGTGAACCGAAACCGAGCAATATCTTTTCTCCGGAATCACCCGCGACCCTCGCGAAAATTCCGTCGACCGGTGATCTCCTCATCGTTTGGAACGATCACTGCGATAAGCCTGAATCGTATCGTCAAAGCCGTCCTCCGATTCGCACTCCGTTCGCTGCGGCGATTTCCAAAGACGGTGGACGGACGTGGCAGAAGACCAAATTGATCGAGGACCAACCCGACCACGGTTATTGCTACACCGCGATCGCTTTCGATCACGACCGGGTTCTGCTCGGTTACTGCGCTCATGCATCCCGTTGGGGATTGGAATCCACGCAGATCAGTTCATTCAAAGTGCGTGATTTGTATCGGTGAGGAGATTGT
>CBHTTJ010000340.1:0-2042 GCA_966095605.1 uncultured bacterium
AACTTCTTGCGAGCCATTGGCGGATGATAGTAGCACAATCCGTGCTGATTGCAGGGAAAAAACTTCAGGCCTCGCGGAGGGGGTGTTTGACCCCCCTTTCCAATAAAAAAAACCCGATACGGAAAGTTCCGCATCGGGCCTTGAAAACGGGAAAATTAAAGGCTCACAGAAATGTTCC
This sequence comes from uncultured bacterium, assembly GCA_966095605.1. Classification (GTDB taxonomy): domain Bacteria; phylum Verrucomicrobiota; class Verrucomicrobiia; order Limisphaerales; family JACDHS01; genus CBHWET01. The sequence continues at coordinate 179 of CBHTTJ010000340.1, forward strand.
CGGTGACCACTCCTTTGATGACCGCCGCCTTGTCCGAGATCGTTCCATCGCCGGCGCCAGAAAGCGTGAAAATATAATTAATGAGGTAAGTCACCACAGAATTGATGCTGGAAACCGTCTGCGTAATACGCAACGTCCTCGCGCCTTCCACTGAAAAATTCGTGTGCTTCCCGTCTGCGGGACTCAAACTGGAATCATCGTAGCTAAAGCTGTCAATCGCTGTGTCCGTGTAGGCAGCACGCACATAAGCCGCGGAAGTCGTCGGCGTGACTTTCTGACTCTGCGTCACACTCCCCGCCACGGTGGAAGGGGTGGAACTCAGGAAGTTGATGTGAATCACACTCGATGCATTAAGGATCACGTTTGTTCCAACCACCACCACGACTTCACCGCTGTCGTTGAACTTCAACACAGCCGTCGCAGGCAAATTCGTATTAAACGAATTGGCCAGCATCTTGATGATTTTGGCGTTGTTGATGACGGTATTCGTCGCCGTGTATTTGGCCGTCAGGGTGAGATTCGTCGACGTGGCGGTGATGTTTGTTGTGTAAGTCGCGCTATTATACAGGGATTGTTGCGAGGCCGTCAGGTTAATGACGATTGGACTCAACTTGGCCTTGGCCTGGGATGCCAGGAAACCGAAAGCGACAATAATCAGGAGATAACGAAGGTATTTCATAGTTAGTTAGTTTGCGTTGTCGATAGAGATTCAGACCGTAATTAAAGGGCGGGATTAAATGCAGATTGGGGGGGTGCCGTCAATTTGATTCAGTTCGAAGAAAAAAGAATTAAAGGGATTTCGGTGTAGTTCATCCGCAGTTTCGACCCGATCAAAGCACGTCGAATGTTTTACCTCACCGTTGGAACGTCACCGATGATTCCGCAATTGTTCCTGGATAAAACGGTTCCAAATTTCATCCGGTTGCCAGATCTTGTGCAGATCGCGCTCCGCCTCAACGAAAGGAACACGTTGACGGAGGACGCGGTAAAGAAACACAAAAGCGGAGACCCGCATGTTGGCGGCGCAATGGACAAATACCTTCCGATCGTCAAAAGCCTCCATCACGCGACAAAAAGCTCGGAAATCCTTTGCAGTCGGCGCCTTGAAGTCGACCGGAATATGGACATACGCCATTCCGAGCGACGTCACGACGCTTCCTTCATGAGCGATCGCATTGTCCGAGGTTGGCAGCGCGAGGTTGATGACCGTATCGAAACCCGCCTCGCGCACCGCTCGGAACTGTTGCTCGGTCGGCTGCCCGGATGTCCCAACTCCATTCCCGACGAACTGAAAATTGTAAATCTCAGACAACCGCACCAGTGGAGTTTCCATACGTCTTTGAATTGATCACTATTGAGCAATGGACTTCAATCCAACGTCTTTTCCCCGGCAATCATCCACGCTTTGGCGATCTTGTCTTCCCGCACTTCATAAATCATCAACAACTTGATTTTGCCTGCGCCCTCCGGAATCCGAACACTGAGTAGACCGTGTCACCCTCTCAAAAATCGAAATAGCACCGGGCTAAAAACAAACGTACAGAGAACACCAACGCTAACGGCAACCAACCAAATGAACCAGCGTTGCTTCGCTGATGCCCAGTTTTCTATCGACACAATTTGGCTCAGAAAAAGCAAAACTCCCAGAATCAAAGCGAAAGAAAAGCCAGTCCCAAGGATCTGGGTCGGTAAATCAAGCGTTGTTAAAAAACCACTCACCGCACCTACTGTGGCTCCGGCTATTATTATTCGTTTCTTTGTGGTGCTCATTGCCGATGTGGGGAAGGAATCCTTACTAAGGTTTTTTGGCCTCCTCGAACCAAATCTTCCATCGCGCAGAGGGGACGAAAGCAAAAGAAGATCG
>CBHTTJ010000341.1:0-1880 GCA_966095605.1 uncultured bacterium
GCGCCGGCGGCAATGATCGGTTCGCCTTTCTTCAGCGTGGCGCGGAGGCGTTCAACAACTTCTTTGCGGGTGTAAGGATTTCCTTTTCCAGTCCAGGGATTTGGCATACAGCGCGCGACTTTGTCGGTTCAGAAAACATTTTGCGATAAAAAATCTCGCCTCAGATCGCTCGTCTCCAACGGCATTTTGTGAAAATCCGAAATCCACGTGCGGCTATGCTTGCCATTAATCCGGACAAAAACTATTTTGCGTCACTCTTTTATGGAAAAAGTCGTCATCATCGGAACCGGTTGTGCCGGTCTGACAGCAGCGCTCTATACCGCGCGTGCGAATTTGAATCCCCTCGTCCTCACCGGTGTCATGCCTGGAGGTTTGCTCACCACGACGAGTATTGTGGAAAACTTTCCCGGATTTCCCGAAGGAATCGATGGCTTTGAGCTCATGACGCGCATGCAAAAACAAGCGGAACGTTTCGGCGCTCGCATCAAATTTGGAACAGTCGAAGCCGTCGATGTGAAGAAGAAGCCGTTTGTCCTGACGGTCGATGGTGATCCAATCGAAGCGCAGACGATCATCATCGCCAGTGGCGCGGGTCATCGTCATCTCGGTTTGAAAAATGAAGAGCTGCTCGAGAAAAAAGGTGTGACCTACTGCGCCACTTGCGACGGCGCGCTGCCGATGTTCCGCAATCAACCTCTCGTAGTCGTTGGCGGCGGCGATTCCGCCTGCGAAGAAGCGACCTACCTCACTCGTTTCGCTTCTGTGGTGTATCTGGTTCATCGTCGCGACTCATTGCGAGCTTCCCGCATCATGGCCGAACGCACCCTTGCCAATCCCAAGATCAAACCGATTTGGGATTCGGTGGTAACCGATGTCCTCGATGTGTCCCAGGACAAAGTGACGGGCATTCGCTTGAAGAATGTTAAAACGTGCGCCGAAACCACGTTGGATTGCGCAGGCGTGTTCGTAGCGATTGGCCATGTTCCAAATACCCAGGTATTCCAAGGTGCGATCAACATGGATGAAAACGGTTACATCATTCCCACGCGTGGCAGTGAAACGAATATCCCTGGCGTCTTTGTCGCCGGTGATTGTTCCGATCATGTCTATCGCCAGGCCATCACGGCCGCCGGAATGGGTTGCGCTGCTGCCATTGATGCCGAACGTTACCTTGCTGGCTTAAATCAGTAACCGGGTTTCCGATTTTCGGCCGACCTTTCATGATGTAAATGAATCTTCAGATTTCTCCAACGGAACTGGCGGAGCAAATCCGCGCGGGCAACGCGCCGCATCTGCTCGATGTTCGCCAGGTGGAGGAAAACGGGTTCGTCGCACTGCCCAATTCTACACTCATTCCGCTGGGCGAACTCGCGTCACGCATTGACGAAATTGAGCAGTGGAAAGACGAGGAAATTGTCGTTTATTGCCATCACGGGATTCGAAGTCTCAACGCGATTGGCCAGTTAAAGCATTTCGGCTTTCAAAAGCTTCGCAATCTGGCCGGAGGTATCGACCGGTGGTCAACAGACGTCGATCCAAAAGCGCCTCGATACTAGAATAGAACTGCCGCGTGGGAATTTGCCGCAAGAAGAATTCATTTTCGCTTCGAATTCCTTCCTTCGACGCGGTCGAAGCCACTTTTTCATTCTGAAATGGAGCCGTTGACGCTGGGCGAGCAGAATTTCAGGGTGAAAATCTCCCCGCGACGCGCGGCGGAGGAAATTTCACGATGAAAAACTCCCTTCGACGCGAGAATCAGACAAAAACATCCTGACGGAGAGCCCGCGACGCGAGAATCAGACAAAAACGTCCTGACGAGGAGCCCGCGACGAAAAATTGAGGAAAAATCACGCTGTAAATGAGCCGTCGACGCGAGATTG
>CBHTTJ010000342.1:0-1861 GCA_966095605.1 uncultured bacterium
ACTCTTCAGCCCTTCTTCCGCGCCGCCATCAAAATCTTTACCGTAAACATTCCCACGGGCGCCTCATTCTTGATGTAACCCCAATCGTTCAGGTCCTTCAAAGGCACCTCCACCCGGTCGCCATATTTTAAATTACCGAGGTTAACCGGATCGTTGCCGAGAGTCCCATGAATGTATTCCGGTTCCAGACCAATCACGTTGATCCAAATGAACTCCCGGTTTTCCTCCACGGTAATCGGCGCTTTCACCGCAAAGTTTTCGCCGTCCTTTTTCTTGAACGCTTCCACGAACTCAGGCCAGCGCGCCTTCGCCTCCGAAACGGCTTTGATCATTTCCGGATCGTCATCCGCAATTTGTTGCACGGGAATGTTCGTGGGAACCGCGAATTCTTCGACGGCATTGGGCCCACGCAGTTTTTCGACCAACTCGTCGTCCCAGACATTAATGCGTTGCGATTCCGGTTGCAGGATAGCGGTGCAATCTTCTCCACCGAGTTCGGCGACCAATTTCGCAATATACGGATAGGCGGAGCTGCGGTCGGCGTTTTCATCCGGCAACGCCATCAAATCCACCGAAAGCCACGCGTTATGATCTTCCACCGCTTTGCGCAGGCGAAGTTCGTTGATCTCTTTCACCACTGCCTCTTTGTCGTTGAAGTAAGGAATCGAGAAATTATTGAGGATGAACATCCCGTGCGGCGACTGGATCATAAACAACGGCGATTCACCTACGACCCACCGTTGTGACGCCGCATCTTCTTTTTCCGAAGCATCATCACCATGCGTGTATTTTCCACCCCATGCGGACGAAACAATCTCCGCCAGAACACGAGCTTCCAGATAGCGCGGTTGTTTCAATAAAAGCACCATGGAAATCATCGGCTTTTGCTCATCTTCCTCCTCAGCGATTTTCTGCGGACTGAAGGCTCTCCATATCCACCACGCAACATACGTGGGTGCGGCCGCGTAAAAGAGTCGTTTGAGCGAGAATCCCTGGACAAACAAGTGGTAAAAAAAGAAGGCACTGAAATAGAGCGAAAGAATGATCCCAAGAAAACGCGCCCACTGTTTTTTAAACCAAAGACCAGCACCAGCAATCGCCAGCCCGGCAAAGATCGCGGGAAGTTCCGGACGCGCCGGCGGTTTTCTGAAATAGATCAGCCCGAGCTGAAACAAGTTGCCGAGCAGAAGAAGGAGCGACAAAAACGTTCGATCGCCACCCGGGGTTTTGAATTTGGAGGCCACAGCGATGTTTTAGCGGTTTATGCCAGGAATGAAAGCTTCATCAGAGAGCGCCTTGGAAAGGAAACTCGCGATTTGAAAAACAAAGAGCCGCTCCCAGTTTCCCGAGAGCGGCTTTGTTTTCTATGGTAAGGACGCGTTCCATCCGCGTCCCCGATCCAGCCCGTTGCCATTTTACTTTCCAAGGTCGTCATCCGCGTACGCGGTTCAAACGATTCGATTCAACCAACCTCTCCGGCTCAGTCAGGGACGCGGAATGGAACGCGTCCCTGCCGAATTTTGTTTTACGCCGGTGTCATGATCGTAATCGCTTCCGACAGCGGCGATTCGCCGCCGCCATTAACCGCAGAGACCGCGAACTCAATCGTCGAATTCGCTGGCAGATTCTCGAAGTTGAAATCGAGATCCGCAGGCGAGCCGGCCGAGACGAAGTCATCGTTCAAGCCATGCACCTTGATCCACACGCGGTAATAATCCGCACGGGCCGAAGCATCCCACTTGAGAGACGCGTTGCCATTGCCGAGCACAGACGCGAGCAAGCCTTCGACGACATCCGGACGTTCCTGCGCACCGGGCAGGTTGAATCCGAACGCCAGCCATCGGCCATCCATCGGATCGAG